>JAJYPO010000062.1 GCA_021795275.1 Nitrospirota bacterium
GCATACTGAAAGGAATCTGAGATGTTAGGTGACAAGGACATCAACAAGATCATCAACGCGGTAAAAGAGTACAACGACCTCCTCGAGAAGTCCTCTGTGGTCATGGACCGCCTGGCGGAGACCAAGAAACAGTGGGACATTCTTCTGACCGATCGGGACGCTCTCCGGGCCGAGTCGGAGAGGATGAACCGCTTTATCGCCCAGTTCAAGGAAGACTACCAGAATTTCCATGCGAGGGAATCCCAGTGGGTCAACTCGGTGGCCGACCTTCACACCAAGCTTCAGTTCATGGTCGATGAACTCAACACCATCGTCAGCCATCACCGGAGAAATTCGGTCGAAGGCAGCGGTGTCATCAACTAACGCGGGATCGGTTGCCCCTAAAGGCAACCACTAAGGAGCGACACCATGAGACACAAGACCCTTTCCAGACCGATATTTCCGGATGACGAACTGATCCGCAAGACGGGCCACGAGGACGGACTGGCAGGTCTGCCCGCTGGAAGCAGCTACGAGGCAGGCCCTTTCGAGCGGTCGATCATCGCCGCCGGTGAGTCGAAGATCAGCGAGATTTACGCCCAGACGGCGCAGGAGCTCTATCGTCATGAAGGGCGATCCTCGAATCTGTCCAACGCCTACGAGTCCAACCAGTACCGCCTCAAGGAAGTGCTGCTTCGCTACAAGAACCGTAAGGAGATTGTAGGACGGGATGTGGTCATTCCGGTTCCCTACTTCATCCACTGGCTTGTGGTGATCCTGCTGGCGATTGGAGAGTTCCCCCTGAACGTCGTCGTCTTCCGGATGTTCGGAGAGCCGGAGCTGATGACTTACGTCATGAGCATGACCCTCTCTCTGACGCTTCCTCTGATCGGGGTCTTCCTTGGGCTTCAGGTCCGGACACTGGTCAAGCCGAAGGTCGCTACGGCCATCATGATTCTGCTCGCCCCGACGACTGTTCTCGGAGCGCTCACCGCCCTCTCCTTCATCCGCAACATGTATGTGACTCTCCACGCCGAGCACAGGCTGGGGGGGGGCTCGGGCAACATGGTCTACGCCATGTTTGCGATCAACCTCCTGATATTCATGGGAGCCTACATGGTCTCCTTTTTTGCCCATGACCAGGATTCCGAGCTGGACGCCCTGCATGTCGCCGTCGTGCGGCTCGACAAGAAGCGGACAAAACTGCGGGACAGGCTTTCCCAGGCGATCTCCAGGACGAACGCGATCATCCGGGCCGGTCGCGGCGAAGCGGAGCGGGTCCTCTCCGAAACGGCGGTCAAGATGGCCGTCTATCGCCAGGCCAACATGGCCTCGCGCGGAGGGACCGTCGCTCCGTCTTCCTTTTCAAGAAATCCCGAGTCTGCCACACTCAAGCGGTGGTGGCCTGATCTCAAGATTCCGGATGCGGCCGAGTCGATGGCGAACAATCCTGCCGGAGGCGAAAAGCCGACCGATGGACAGGGTCGGCCCCTATTTTCCACAGGGAGGGCGTAAGATGAACGCATGGGGAGAGAGGGCCGGCCGACTTCTGGCCGGTCTCGGGATGGGGGCACTGACAGTACTCACGCTCCCCGATATTCCGGCCTTCCTTCCGGGGTTTCACGAGCCACAGGAGGCCCGGGCGGAGGAGTCTGCGGATCCCGGACGAGACATCCTGGTCTTCGTCGACGAGACCGGGAGCACCGGCCGCCAGTTCGACGTTTACAGACGGGCTCTTCTCGAGCGGATCGTGCCGGAACTCAAGGCCGGGGACCGTCTGAGGGTCGCTCCGATCGTCGACGACAATTCTTTGGTCTCGAGCTTCATGGCCGAAGGGAGCCTTCCTGACCGGCCCGGGTTCGATAGTCTTTCGGAAAATGAAATCGACTACAAGAACGAGGTCAAGCAGGAAAAGGCGCAGGACAAGGAGATCCGCAACAAACTTCTCGCCACCCTTACGGCTAAACTCAAAAAACCAGGGAAGTCCCGCTACACCGATCTTTTTGGGGCGGCCCGCATGGCCTCCCAGCTCTTTTCCGCCGACCGGAAGAGACCTGTTCTGGTCTTCCTGTCGGACATGCAGGAGGACCGGGGGCGATTCCGGTACAAAGACATGAAGTGGAACGCCAGGGACCTGAAACGGGTCGAAAAGGCCTACGGCTTTCCCGATCTTAAAAATGTTTGCGTCTATGTGATCGGAACGCGCTCCCCCTCGATCGAGAAGAGCCGAAAGATGAGCGAGTTCTGGCTGCAGTATTTCCGGAAGTCGGGGGCCGACATCCAGCCGTCCCACATCGGCTCGATGCTGGTCAACTGGCCACCGGAGGAGGGGTGCGGCAAATCGCGGGCCATTCCGAAAAAGGATGAAAGCTGGCTCCAGAAGCTCAGGAAGCAGCTCTGAGAGAATGTCGGGACGTTCCCCCTCCCGAAGGCCTTCCCGTCCCTAGGACCGGAGGGCCTTTCTGATTTCCCGGTCGGCCGTTTCAAGAATTTCCTGGAGATGGGTCTCGCTCCGGGTACTCTCCCCGTAAATCTTGAGGATCTCCTCCGTTCCCGATGGCCGGGCAGCAAACCACCCCGAAGCGCATTCGACCTTGATTCCGCCGATCGGCTCTCCGTTTCCCGGGGCTGTCGTCAGAATTCTCAGGACGGGTTCGCCCGCCAGCGAATCAAGGGGGAGGCGTGCCGGAGTGATTTTCCCGAGGGAGACCCGGAGGGAAGCGTCGGCCGGGGCATCGATCCGCCGGTAGTAATGAGGCCCGAAGCGGTTGACGAGATCCGCGTACTGGAGTCCCGGCTCCCGTCCCGTCACTGCCGCGATTTCGGCCGCACAGAGGGAGGCAATGAGGCCGTCCTTGTCGGTGGTCCAGACCGTCCCGTTCCGCCGGAGAAAGGAGGCTCCGGCGCTCTCCTCTCCTCCGAGTCCCAGCGTTCCGTCGAGAAGTCCCTCCACGAACCACTTGAAGCCGACGGGAACCTCGAGAAGGGGCCGGTCCAGTGATTCTGCGACACGGTCGATCATCCGGCTCGACACGATGGTCTTGCCAATCCGGACCCCGGAGCCCCAGAGTGGCCGGTGGGAAAAGAGGTAGGAGATCAGGACCGCAAGGTAGTGGTTGGGGTTCATGAGGCCGGCGCTGGGCGAGACGATCCCGTGGCGGTCGTGGTCGGTGTCGCATCCAAAGGAGATGTCGAATTTTCCGGCCATCTCCACGAGTCGTTTCATGGCCCATGGAGAAGATGGGTCCATCCGTATCTTGCCGTCCCAGTCCACGGTCATGAAGGAGAAGGTCGGGTCGAGCGTTTCCCGGACCACGGTCAGATCCAGCCGATACTCTTCGGCGATCCGACCCCAGTAATGGACTCCGGCTCCCCCCAGGGGATCGACGCCGATCCGGATCCCGGAGCTCCGGATCGCCTCCATGTCGATCACCTCTCCCAGGTCGGCCACGTAGGCGGACAAATAATCCCGGCCATGGACCGTGTCCGCCTCCATCGCCCGGTCGAAGGGGATCCGGCGCACGCCGGACAACCCTTCCGCCAGAAGACGATTGGCAGTCTCCTCGATCCAACGGGTAGCGGCCGGATCGGCCGGCCCCCCTCCCGGGGGATTGTACTTGAAGCCACCGTCCTCAGGCGGGTTGTGCGAGGGGGTGATCACGATGCCGTCGGCGGGGGAGGGAGGGCTCCCTCCGTCCCGGGGATGGTTGTAGGTCAGGATGGCATGGCTGACAACAGGGGTCGGTGTCGGCTCGTCGTGATCGGAGACGATGGTAGTGACGCCGTTGGCGGCGAGAACAGAGAGGGCGGTGACGAATGCGGGACGGGAAAGGGCGTGGGTGTCGGCTCCGACGAAGAGGGGGCCTTCGATTCCTCTGGTTTTCCTGTAGAGGCAAACGGCCTGGGTGACCGCCAGGATATGGTCTTCGTTGAAGGTGCCTTCGAAGGCGCTTCCCCGGTGGCCGGAGGTCCCGAAGGAGACCCGCTGGGCGGGGTTGTCCGGATCCGGGCGCCTTGCGAAAAAATCGGTGACGAGCCGGGAAACGTCGATGATCAGGGACGGGGGGGGCGCCTGGCCGGACAGGGGACTCACGCTCATGGGAGGCTCCTTTTGAAAAAGGGGGTGGTGGCGAAGAGTGGACAGTCCGGTGCGAGGAGATCGGCGATATGGTCGACGGAGAGATCGGGGGACGGGCAGGAGGCGAGGAGGGAGGGGTCGGCGGCGTAATGGCCCTGTCTTGGAAGAATGGTGGTCACCCGCTCCTCCCAGGCCGACTTGAAGGCAGTCAGGATCCGGATCTTGTCGTCGATGACGACATAGTGGTCCCCTGGGAAGCGCTCCTCGATGTCGGACAGCATCTGTTCCTTGTGGATATAGACCAGAACCTGTCCCCCGGCCGCGTCCCACAGTCCGGAGCGTTCGATCTTCCGGGGCTGGAAGACGGCGTCCCCGTCTGAGAGGATGACGACCTCTCCTCGTCGCCTGAGGGCGGCGATCACCTCCAGAGCCTTCGGATGGAGGAGGGTGTGAAAGGGGTAGTCGACCATCCAGGAGGACATGCGAAGGAGACGGGGGTCGTGGAGCACCTCCTCCCGATAGATCTGGAGGGCTCCGAGATAGTCGGCATAGCCGATCCGGGACCAGCGCTCGGTAAAGATCGCCCAGTACCGCTCCCGGGCGGGAGGACCATACTCCTCGTCCAGATGTCGGGCCAGGTCGGACTGGAGCCGGTCATTGTCGAGAAGGGTGTTGTCGACGTCGATCAGGAAGACGATTCGTGGCCGTGGCGGCATGTCCCCTCCTTTGATCAGGGCTCCCGGGCCGGATCCCCGAAGGGAGAACCGGATCCCTCCCATATCGAGAAGTCTTCGAAGTCGAATGCCGGGGCCACCGTGCAGGTGGCGAGACTGAAGGGTCCGAGGGATCGTGCCTGCTGCCAGGCCCCGGCTGGTACGACTGCCAGGCAATGAGGCGGATCCCTGTCGAGTTCCCAGGTCTCGGGGGCGTCATTGCGGAGAAAGGAAAGAAGCAGGGGGGCCCCGCCGATATGGTGCCAGATTTCGCAGGAGGAGACGCGGTGCCACCGAGTCTCGATCCCTCCGGGGATCAGAAAGATGATCACCGAAACGGCGGACCGGATTCGTCCCGTTCCCTTCGGCTCCACCTCCTCGAGCGCGCGGTGGATTTCCCTGTAATAGCCTCCCTCGGGATGGGGCCGCAGGGCGTGGAGCCTGATCTGGCGAAGGATTTCCCCGTCTTCCGGTAACAGCTCCACGCTCACCCCGTCCATCAGAATTTCAGGCAGATCTTGCCGGTGAAGTCCCCGTCAGCCAGGGCCTGGAAGGCATCCGGGGCGGAGGCGAAGGGAATGACCCGGTCGATTCTGGGCCGCACTCCGTTCTGGACGATCGCGTCCACCATCTCCTCGAAATGCGTTCGGCTCCCCACGTAGACTCCCTGCATGCGCAGCTGCTTCACGAGGAGAGGAAAGACCGGGAGCTCGGCCTGGCCGCCGGAGAGCACTCCGATGACTGCCACATGGCCTCCGGGACGGGTGCAGGAAAGGGATCGGCCCAGGGTTCCGGCCCCGCCGACCTCGACGACGTGGTCGACTCCCTCTCCGTCCGTCCGGGCCAGGACCTCCAGGTCCCATTCGGGGAATGTCCGGTAGTTGATTCCCGTGTCGGCGCCCAGAAGGGCGGCCGTCTCGAGCTTCCGGTCGGAGGAGGATGTGACGATGACCCGGGCCCCGGCCATCTTGGCGAACTGGAGGGCGAACAGGGAGACGCCTCCCGTCCCCTGCACGAGGACGGTCTCCCCGGGCCGGAGGCCTCCCTGGACGAAGAGCGCGTTCCAGGCGGTCACGGCGGCGCAGGGGAGTGTGGACGCCTCCTCGAAGGAGAGGGCCTCCGGAATCCGGACGAGGCCCTCCTCCGGGAGCAGGACCCGCTCCGCCAGCATCCCGTCCCTGTCACCCCCCAGAGCCATCGCCCGCCGGGGCGGATGGCCGTCGATCCAGTTCTGGTTGAAAATCCCTGCCACCCGGTCTCCGGTCCGGACCCGGGAGACTCCGGGACCCGTGGCGACAACCGTGCCAGCCCCGTCGGAAAGGGGAATGAGGGGAAGCCGGAGGTTGGGGTAGTGGCCCCGGAGGATGAGCAGGTCACGGTAATTCAGGGAGGCGGCGCGCAGTTCCATCACCACCTGTCCGGGACCCGGGACGGGATCTTCCCGGGTGGAGGGCCGGAGCGCCTCGGGTGTTCCCGGGTCGTGGATTTCAAAAACCTTCACGAGAATCTCCTTTTTTGTCTGACGTCCAAGGGAAGACTATCGGATTGTGGTGGGCGATTGCAACGGGATTTTGCCGCACCGAGACCTTCTTGTGCTAAAATCAACAAAAGACCGATTTTCTCCGAACCTTCTTGAAAGGAAATCCATGCCGGACGTGCCGTTTTCCATGCTCTCCCGCCGGGGGGCCATCATCGCTCTCCTGCAGGTGTTTTTTTGCCTGCTGGTCCTGTCAGGCCGGGCGACCGCGTCCACACTTTCCGACCAGCTCGGGATCTCCCTTTTCGATGCCCGGGAAAAGGCTCCTGAGATCGCGGCTCCCGACCTGTCCGGCCGCCTCCTCCATCTCTCCGACTACCGGGGCAAGGTGGTTCTCCTGAATTTTTGGGCCACATGGTGCGATCCGTGCAAAAAGGAAATCCCGTCCCTGATTTCCCTTGGAAAGAAGCTCTCCGGCCGCCCCTTCGTCGTGGTCAGCGTGGCCATGGACCGCCGTCTCGCCCATATTCCTCCGTTCGTCCGCAAGTTCGGGATCGACTACCCGGTCATGGAGGGGCGTCGCGGCCAAGTCGATTCCCGCTATTTCGGTCTTGGACTCCCCCAAACCTACGTCATTTTGCCTGACGGAACCTTGGTGGGGAGGGTGGTCGGGGGGAGGGAATGGGATTCCCCCGCCTTTGTGGACTACTTTCGTTCTCTGACCGGAGGACGGCACGTTTCAGGGCAGAAGGGGGGGAACCTGTGAGGAGTCTTCGGGTCGGCCTGTTCCAGATCAATGCGGTGGTGGGGGATCTTGAAGGAAACACCGACAAGATCCGCCGCCACCTCAAGTCCGCCTCCTCCCGGAACCTCGATATCGCCGCCTTTCCGGAGCTGGCGATAACGGGATATCCTCCGGAGGACCTTCTTCTGAAGCCGACCTTTCTGGAGAAAAACAGGAAGTCTCTTGCGGACCTCCTCAACGTGGCTCCGGAGATCCTCCTCATCGTGGGATTCGTGGAACAGGCCGACGATATCTATAACTCCGCGGCCATGATTTACGGGGGAAAGGTCGTGGGAATCCAGCGGAAGCAGTACCTCCCGAATTATGGAGTCTTCGACGAGAACCGCTACTTCCAGTCCGGCAGCTCGAACACACTGCTTCGCTTCCGGAACGTGACGATCGGGGTGAACATCTGCGAAGATATCTGGTACCCCAAGGGGCCGCTCTACCACCAGACCCTTGACGGTGACGCGGAGGTGATCATCAATCTCTCGGCTTCGCCCTTCCATGCGGGCAAGCGGGAGGTCCGGGAGTCGATGCTCAAGACCCGGGCCGCCGATAACGGAACCTATATCGTTTACACCAATCTGGTGGGAGGGCAGGACGAACTGGTCTTCGACGGCCAGAGTCTCGTGATCGACCCGGAGGGGGAAATCGAGTCGCGGGGAAAGGCCTTCGCCGAGGATGTGGTCGTCAGCGAAATCGACGTGGACCGTGTGTTCGGGATCCGTCTCCACGATCCCCGGCGTCGGAAGGAAAAGCAGGCCCGGCTCTACGGCGGCGACTGGGGGAGAAATCCCCTGGACAGGATCGACCTCGACGGAGACCGTCCCGTCTCTCCGGGTGTCCCGCGCCCTCTTGTCAAGGGCCCCCTGACCGATCCGCTTTCTCCTGTCCGCGAAATCTACGAGGCCCTGGTGATGGGGGTTCGGGACTATGTGGGAAAGAACGGACTCACCGATGTCCTGATCGGCATCTCCGGAGGGGTCGACTCCGCTCTCGTGGCGGCGGTGGCCTGCGACGCCCTGGGGCCGGGCCACGTCCATGGCCTTTTCATGCCGTCGGTTTTCACCTCCGAGGAGAGCCAGGAGGATGCCCGTCTTCTGGCGTCCTCCCTGGGATTTTCCCTGGAGACGATCCCGATCGATTCCCTGGTGGCGGAGTTCCTGTCCCGTCTCTCCCCATTCTTTGGGGAGCGCGGACCGGACACGACCGAGGAGAACCTCCAGCCCCGGATCCGGGGGATGCTGCTGATGGCCCTCTCGAACAAGTTCGGCCATCTCGTGCTGACGACCGGAAACAAGTCCGAGATGAGCGTCGGCTACATGACCCTCTATGGCGACATGGCCGGTGGGTTCGCCGTCCTCAAGGACGTTCCGAAGACGGTCGTCTACAAGCTCGGACACCTCCGGAACCATCTGAAGCCGGGGGGGATTCCCGAACGGATCCTGACCCGGAAACCGACGGCGGAGCTCAAGGAGAACCAGTTCGACACCGACAGCCTCCCACCTTACGAGGTCCTCGATCCGATCATGGAGGCCTATGTCGAAGAGGATCTCGGGTATGAAGAGATCGTGGGGCGCGGTTTTGCACCCTCCGACGTGGCCCGGGTGATCCGGCTGATCGACGGAAGCGAATACAAGCGTCGGCAGTCTCCTCCAGGAGTCAAGATTTCCATGCGGGCCTTCGGAAAGGACTGGAGGCTTCCCATGACCAACCGGTTCAAGGGTGTCTGAACCCCTGACTCAAATCGGCGGAAAGGCCGGCAGAAAGAGAGCACAAGGCGTGTCCACCATCTCCATCGAAGAAGCCATCGAACGCATCAGAAACGGCAGGATGATCATATTGTCCGACGACGAGGATCGGGAAAACGAAGGCGACTTCGTCATCGCCGCCCAGTTCGCGACGCCGGAGGCCATCAATTTCATGGCGAAATACGGGCGGGGACTGATTTGCATCACGCTGACCCAGGAGAAGGCCGAGTCTCTCCACCTCGATCCGATGACCTCGGTCAACGAGGCCTCCTTCGGAACTGACTTCACGATCTCCGTCGATGCCCGGGATGGAATTTCAACCGGTATTTCCGCCTTCGACCGCGCGCATACAATCCAGCTGATGGTCCGGCCGGAGGCCAGTCCCTCCGACCTGGTCCGCCCGGGCCACATCTTTCCGATCCGGGCCAAGCCGGGCGGTGTCCTGAAGCGGGCTGGACAGACGGAGGGATCGGTCGACCTCTCCCGTCTCGCGGGGCTGATCCCGATGGGGGTCATCTGTGAAATCCTGAACGAAGATGGTACAATGGCGCGTTTTCCCGATCTCCAGAAGGTCTCCGAAGAGCACGGGATTCCGATTGCCACCGTCAGGGACCTGATCGCCTACCGCAAGCGCGAGGAGAAACTCGTGACCGAGGTGGCCTCCGCCGATCTCCCCACCGAGATCGGCCACTTCCGGACGGTCGTTTTCGAGGACGTGGTCGGGTCAGGCCCCCACATCGCCCTTGTGAAGGGCGAGATCGATCGGGAGATTCCGACTCTGGTCAGGGTCCACTCGAGCTGTGTCACGGGAGACATCTTCCACTCTCTCCGCTGCGACTGCGGGAGCCAGCTGGAGGAGTCCCTCCGGATGATCGAGAAGGAGGGCCGCGGAATCCTGCTTTACATGAACCAGGAAGGTCGCGGAATAGGCCTGGCGAACAAGATCAAGGCCTATCGCCTTCAGGAGCAGGGGTACGACACCGTGGAGGCCAACCTCAAGCTCGGATTCAAGGAGGACTTGCGGGACTATGGTCTCGGAGCCCAGATCCTGTGCCATCTGGGGGCTTCGAAGCTGCTGCTGATGACCAACAATCCCCGGAAGATCGTGGGGCTCGAAGGATACGGGCTCGAAATCGTTTCCAGGGTGCCGATCGAAATCCCCCCGCGGGAGACCAACAAGCGGTATCTGGCGACCAAGCGGGACAAGCTGGGTCATATCCTCAACAAGCTTTGAGAGAAAGGACGGACTGTCCGGTGAAGATCGAGGAGGTGGTTCCGACGGGAGCTCCCGAACGCGGGTTCCGATTTATGGTTGTGGTGGCCCAGTACAACAGCCTGGTGACCGACCGGCTTCTGGAGGGAGCTCTCGAAGCCTTCCGGCGGGCCGAAGGCCAGATCCAGACCGTGTCCGTCGTCCGGGTCCCCGGCTCCCTGGAGCTTCCCTTCACCGTCCGAAAGGCGGTGGATGCGGGCTCCCATGACGGAGTTCTGGCCCTGGGATGCGTCATCCGCGGTGAAACCGGCCATTATGAGGCGGTCGTCTCCGGTGTGACCTCGGGACTCACCCAGATCAACGCCTCCGGCCTCGTTCCGGTTGTCTTCGGAGTCCTGACCACCGATACCCTCCTTCAGGCTCTCGACCGGGTGGGGGGGAAGGCCGGGCACAAAGGGGTGGAGGGAGCCGAAACGCTCCTGTCCATGGCCCGTCTTTCAGGATCCCTTTCGGGAGGGCGCAAGCCGTGACCTCCCCCGGCCGTTCCGCTTCCTCCCTGACGCCGGGACGGAGACGGGCCTTGCATGCCGCCAGGACCAAGGTCCTGCAGCGCCTCTTTGCCGACGAGTACGACTCCTTCCCCCAGACGGATCCCGTCCTGCGCGCCCTGCTTCACTGGGAGGGAGAGGATCCCCTGGCAAACGCCTTCGCCGATCGGTTGTATTCAGAGCTTCTCTTCCGAAAGCCGGAGATCGATGCTCTGATCGAGGATCTGGCGAAAGGATGGAGCCTGGGTCGCCTGACTCGGATCGACCGGAACATCCTTCGGCTGGGTCTTTGCGAGATTCTGTACGACCCGGAGGTTCCCTTCCGGGTCTCGGTCCACGAAGCCCTGGAACTGGCTCACGAATTCTCGGAGCCGGAGGCGGTGGCCTTCATCAACGGCATTCTCCATGAGGCCGCTGTCCGACACGCTCCGGGGAAGGGACCATATGATCCGTCCCCCGTGGCTGCCACCACTTCCCGCCAGTCGGGGAGGAGCGGGGAGGCCGGCACGTGAATCGACCGACCGATGCCCACACGAACATGGGTCTTTCGGGGCCCGTATTGCTGTGGGAGCATCCGGTCTTCGGTTCCGAAAGGCCTCTCCGGGTCTTTCTCCAGGAGATCGGGGCGCAGCTGGGCTCTTCCCTGCTCTGGCTTGACCACTGGTATTCGGGCCTCGTGACCCGGACCCTGGCGCCTTTCTGGCGGGGGGAGAGACGGGAAATTCCCCCATCCTTCCTTTTCGTCCCAGGTGAGGGACCTTTTCCGGCGGGATTCGTTGTGCTTCCCTTCAGGAGGTCGGAAAGCCAGGATCTGGTGCAGCGTTTCTGCGAGACGATGTCAGGACTTTCGCTGACCCCGGTGGTGCTCGACAGTGAATCCCTGACATCCGAGATCAAGCCCTTTGTCCAGGAGATTTCCAGGACCTTGCTGGAACGGAAGGATGTCCGCCTCTATGTGTCAGATCCGGCGACCCATCCCGCAACCTATGGATGCATTTCCTTCGCAGGAGCCGCCCCTTGATTGACCGATATTGCCGGGGTCCCATGAAGGGGCTCTTCGAGACCGAACATCGCCTCAAAACCTGGCTCAAGGTCGAACGGGAGGTCACTCGCGTGCTGTCGTCGCGTGGTCTGGTGGATCCCGAGGGGGCCCGTATCGTCCTTGAG
>JAJYPO010000263.1 GCA_021795275.1 Nitrospirota bacterium
GAGACCGATTGATGGATTTTGAAAAATACGTTCGCACCGTCCCTGACTTTCCCAAGAAGGGGATCCTCTTCTATGACCTCATGCCCCTCTTCGGATCGTCGGAGGGCTTTCCCCGCCTGATTGAGGCGATTGCCGAGAGCGGCCGGACGGAAAAGCTGGCCCATGTGGTGGGGATCGAGGCCCGGGGGTTCATTGTGGGGTCGGCCCTGGCGAACCGTCTTGGGATCGGCTTTGTTCCCATCCGGAAGAAGGGCAAGCTTCCCGGAGCGGTCCGGGAGCTCTCCTACGCCCTGGAGTATGGTCAGGACACCATCGCGATTCAGGAGGGGGCCATCGGAAAGGGGGCGCGCGTCCTTCTCGTGGACGACCTTCTGGCGACGGGAGGGACGGCCAAGGCGGCCCTGGATCTCCTGGATCAGGTCGGCGCCGATGTGGTCGAGACGGTCTTTGTGGCCGAGCTCATCGGTCTGGGAGGGCGCGAACGGCTCGCAGGGCGGAAGATGCGTTCCCTGTTGACCTATCATGTGTCGGAATAGCTCCGATGGCCCCTCCGCCCCGATTTTTTGTTGTCCATGTCATCTACCTTCGCCCCTTTGAGGAGGTCGAACCCTGGGTGGTCCCCCACCGGGAGCATCTCGATCGTCTGGTGACGGAGGGGCACCTCCTTCTCTCCGGCCCCCTGGTGCCGCGTACGGGAGGGCTTCTTCTGATGAGGGCTGCCGATCGCGCGGCGATCGAGCGGATGCTCTCGGAGGATCCGTATGCCAAGGCTCAGGTGGCGCGCTATGAGGTTCTGGAATTCTCGCCGGTCAAGTTCAGTGACGAGCTCCGGGCTGTCTTCGGAGGGGGGTAGCCCTCTCCGGTCTGCCCCCTTCGTCTCCGGGGCTCCGTGAGGCGCTCCCTCAAGCCGGACCTGAAAGGTCTGCCCTCGGGGCTCTTCTCCCGCCTGCTCGCCGGGCTCCTGGGAGGGTTTCGCGGCGGACTCCTGAGCCGCACGCTGGCCCAGGCCCCCTTCGTGGGCCTGCTCTCCGCCTTTGCCATCAGCCAGTTCAGCGAAGGCATCACCCAGACGGCCCTCACATGGATTGCCTTTCGGATCCGCCATGGGGATGTCTCCCTGGTGGGGCGCATTGGCGTCATCCAGACGGTGGTCCCTTTTCTGGTCCTGATCCCCGCGGGCTTTCTGGTGGACCGCCTTCCCCGGCAGATCCTTCTGGCGGCCCTGAACCTTTTCAAGGGCGCGACCTACACCCTTGTGCCCCTTCTGGCGCTCTTCTCACCCATCGGAACGGTTCCCCTGCTGACCATTGTCGTGGTGACGGCCGTTTTCTCGGCGGCGGTGGGGCCGGCCTTCAATGCCTCCGTTCCCGAATTCGTTCCCCGGGACCGCCTGGAACACGCCAATGGCTGGGTCCAGATCGCCGGGCAGGGAGGGTATCTTCTGGGCCCCCTCTCGGCCGCCGGATTTCTCCTTTTTTTTCCGGCTCCCTGGCTCCTGGTGGGCTCCGGGGCGGGATATGTCCTGTCGGCCTTTCTCTTTGCCCTGATCTCTCCTCCCCTTCCCGTGGCGCCCAAGCACTCTTCCCGGGACGGGCAGCGGGGAGGGGGGCCTTCCTCTTCGGGGTTTCGGGGAACCGTCCGCCTTCTTCTCCGGAGCCGGGTCCTTCTCTTTGCCGTTCTCATGCTGGTCATCTTCGCCCTGTTCAATGCCCCGATGACCCTGGTCTTTCCCCTCCTGGCCTCGCAGCTCTTCCATGCGCCCCCTTCCTTTTATGCCCTGCTCTCGGGCGCCTATTTTCTGGGGAGCTTCCTGGGAGGGATCATCCTTCTCGGGCGCCGTCTCCCCAAGCCCTTTCCCATGATCCTTCTGGGGATGATCCTGGCGGGCATCTCTTTTCTTCTCGTTCCGAGGCTTCCCGCCGAGGGAGCGGGGTTTTTCCTTCTCCTTTTGGCCGGCCTGGGACTTTCCTGGGCCCAACCGCTGGTCCTGACGCGTATTCAGCAGCTTGTTCCCGGGGAAAGTCTGGGACGGTTCCTCTCTCTGGCGATGTCTCTCTTCCTTCTGGCGGCGGTGGGAGGAATTCAGGGGGGCACCCTTTATCTTCACCATCTTCCTGTCGCCTCCTTCCTGACGCTGGGCGGGACAGTCCTCCTGGCGATCGGCCTCCTTTTGTTACCTTTGGTAACACTTATCCGCTCTCGCCTGTCCTGAAAGGATCCATTTTCGAGGCATCCTTCCGCCGTCCCTCTTTCGGCGTCGCGCCCTGTCGGTCCGTCACTTGACTGGTCCGCTTCTTGCTCGTTTTTGAAGAGGAGAGTCTGGGCCTTGGGTCCGGTGGCCTCTCCTCCGGCGATGGCCGGATCCGATCCCCAGGAGCCAACTTCATGTCCTTTGCCACGCACATCAAAGCCTCGCGGGATCTTCTGACCGAACGAAATTTCGGCCTTCTCCTTTTGGGACAGCTGGTGAGCCAGTTGGGAGAAAATCTCAACAAGGTGGCGCTTTTGTGGTTTGTTTACCTCTTTACCAAAAGCGCGGAGGCGATGATCGTGGTGGGGGTTCTCCAGACCCTTCCCCCCATGCTGTTCTTCTGGGCCAACGGCGTCCTGCTCGACCGCTACCCCAAACGGCGGACGATGATTGTGGTGGATGCGGTCCGGGGGCTTCTCGTCCTTTTGATCCCCGCCCT
>JAJYPO010000063.1 GCA_021795275.1 Nitrospirota bacterium
CCCTTTCCTCATCGACCGGTTGGCAAGCCCTGGAACTTGCTCACACGTCCCGTGACAGCCCTGCTTCTCGTCACCGGTATCGTCTTTCTTCCAGGCACCGCAGGAGCGGCCCCCCCCCCGACCCCCGCTCCTCTTGCCGTCTCCGCCCCCGTCCAGAAGGTTTCCATGAACTTCAGGAACGTCGATGTCTCGGTTCTGGTGCGATTCATGAGCGATCTCCTGGACAAGAACATCGTGATGGACGAGCGGGTCAAGGGCAAGCTGACCATCCTCTCCCCGACCGAAGTCTCCGTCCCAGACGCCTTCCGGATCTTTTCGGATGCCCTGCGCATGAAGGGGTTCGAAACGGTCTCCAAGAAGGGAATGATCTACATCGTGCCCGAGACCCAGGCACCCCCCAACCGGGAGATGTTCCTCTACACCCTCGAGAACACCTCGGCCAAATCGATCGCAAAGACCGTCAACGCCATCCTCTCGAAGGGATTCTCGCCGAAGCCGGCGGGCGGAGTCCGGGAGGGAGGGTTCGAAGGTCCGATCCAGATCGTCTCCGACAAGGGCTCCAACAGCCTGATCGTCTCGGCCACCGCCCACGACTATGACCTTCTGAGGCCCATCATCCACTCGCTGGACTCCCAGCCCGGCGAGGTCTACGTCAAGGCCTCCCTGATCGAGATCTCGACCGACAAGCTGAACAACATCCAGGTAAATCTTCTGGGGGGAGCCCTGGGCTCGAACAATTCAGGTGTCGTCGGCCTCACGAACTACGGGATGCTGGGGGGAATCGTCAACGGCGCCACCGGAGCATCTTCCCTGAGCGGAACGGGAACGACTGGAGCGGCCGGATCCCTGGGGGTCATTTCAGGAGCGGCCGGAGCCCTCCAGTCACTCTCGGGGCTCAACGGCCTCGTCGCCGGCGTTCTCACCGGAGGGTCCTTCAACTACAACGGGGTCAACTACCCCAACATCGGACAACTCCTGAACGCTCTCGAGACCTTCTCCGACGTCCGGACCCTCTCCACCCCCGAGATTCTCGCCACCGACGGCGTCAAGGCCAAGATCACCATCGGGGAGGACGTCCCCTTCATCACGGGCCAAAGCCAGACGGTCGGCGGCAACGTCATGACCATGATCCAGCGCCAGAATGTTGGGATCACGCTGGAGATCACTCCGCACATCCTGTCCCACCGGCGGGTGCGGCTCGACGTCAAGCAGGTGGTCTCCGCCCTCACCAACGCGTCCCAGGTCATTGGCACGATCGCCGTAGGCCCCACCACGACCAAGCGGTCGGCAAAGACAAACCTGACCGTCTCCTCGGGACAGACGGTGGTGATCGGCGGCCTGATCTCGAAAGAGACCAGCATCAACGACCAGGGAATCCCATTCCTCTCGGACATTCCGATTCTCGGCTACCTCTTCTCGAACACGAACCACGAAAAGAAGAGGGACGACCTTCTGATCTTCCTGACCCCCTACGTCATCCGGAGCTCGGAAGATCTGGCAGTCGTCAAGCACGACGCCCCCGATCTGCTGAAGAAGTACGCCCGGAAAAATCATCTCGTCCAGAACCTGATCCTCGACCGGAAGACCACATCCTTCTCGAGCGACCAGTTCCTTCGCACCGTCGACGTCCCCGGAGAGCCGGGGGCCCCCGAATAGGCCATCCGATGTCCGCCGACGCCCTCTCGATCCTCCGGGCCCTCCAGGCCAAGAAGAGCGGGTCAGAGGACTTTTCCGGGACCCTCGACAAGGCCGGCTACACGCCCGAGACCCTCTGGAAGGAATGGGCCGCCGCCCAGGGCCACGAATACCGGGCCACGGTCTCGTCCGACGAGCTCGATCCGACCCTGATTCCCCGGATCCCCATTTCCTTCGCCAAGTCCCATCTTCTCCTCCCCCATTCCCTCGCGGATGGGCCGGAAGGGCCAACCCTGTCCGTGCTCTGCGGAGGACCGGAGTCCTTCCTGGCCCTCGAACCCCTCTTGCTCCTTCTCTATCCTGGGGGAGACCGGCCGCTCCTCCGGCCGGTCCTTCTCCCCCAGACCGTCCTCTACGCCCTGATCAACACCGCCTACGAACGCTTCGGACAGGCCGAGACCGGCCGGATCCTCGACAGGGCGGAGGAAGAGGCGGATACCTTCTCCGACCTCCTCTCCATCCAGGAGACAGTGGACCTTCTCGACGCGCGGGACGACGCTCCCATCATCCGCCTCGCCAACTCGATCCTCTCCCAGGCCGTCCGGCAGAAGGCCTCCGACATCCATCTCGAACCCTTCGAGGAGGAGGTCAAGGTCCGCTACCGCCTCGACGGGGTCCTCTACAACGTCCTCTCCATTCCCCAGAAGCTCAAGGCAGGGATCATCTCACGATTCAAGCTCATGGCGAACCTGAACATCGCCGAAAAGCGTCTCCCCCAGGACGGCCGGATCCGCATCCGGGCGGCGGGACGCGACGTCGACATCCGGGTCTCCTCCATCCCGGTCCGCCACGGGGAGCGCGTGGTCCTCCGGATCCTGGAGCAGGGCACACTCCTCCTGCCTCTCTCCGAGATCGGCTTCTCTCCGGAGGATCTGGGCCAGGTCAACCGTCTCATCACCCTCACCAGCGGGATCATCCTCGTCACCGGACCCACCGGCGCCGGGAAGACCACCACCCTTTACGCCATCCTGAACACCATCAACAGCCCGGACAAGAACATCATCACCATCGAAGATCCTGTGGAGTACCAGCTCCGGGGAATCGGCCAGATCCAGGTCAATCCCCGCATCTCCCTCACCTTCGCCTCCGGGCTCCGGTCCATTCTCCGCCAGGATCCGGACGTCATCCTGATCGGAGAAATCCGGGACACCGAGACCGCAGAAATCGCCATCCAGGCCTCCCTGACCGGCCATCTGGTCTTCTCCACCCTCCATACCAACGACGCCCCCGCGGCCATGACCCGGCTCATCGACATGGGTGTCGAACCCTTCCTGATCTCGACCTCCGTCCGGGCAGTCCTGGCCCAGCGGCTCGTCCGGCGCATCTGTCCCTCCTGCCGGACCCCCTACCGTCCCGGTCCCGACGAACTCGCCCGCCTCGAGATCTCCCCCGAAGACCTCCCGGAAGGGACCCTTTTCCGGGGGACCGGTTGCGCCTCCTGTCTTGAGACCGGCTACAAAGGACGTCAGGGGATCTATGAACTCTTCGTCCTGGACGACGAGATCGCCCACCTGATCAACACCCGGGAGGATGCGGCCACCCTTCGGGAGGCTGGACGGCGCAAGGGGATGAAAACGCTCCTTGACGACGGGCGGCGCAAGGTTCTGGAGGGAGCCACCACCATCGAGGAGGTTCTCCGGGTGGCCCAGAGCGAGATATCCACCGACTAGAATAAGGAAGCCCCCCCTTGCCCGTCTGGAACTACTCCGGCGTCCGCCCGAACGGGGAGAGGATCCGGGGACTCATCGATGCCGACAGCCTCCAGTCCGCCCGCCAGAAGCTGAAGAAAGAGGGCATTCTTCCCGTCTCCCTCGATCCCCACGCCGGAGGCAGGGAGGCCGCCACCCCGGAATCCCCTTCCGGAAGGGGCCGCCTCTCGGCGAAGGACCTCTCGACCTTCACCCGGCAGCTCTCCATCCTGGTGGGGGCCGGGGTCCCCATCGTCGAGGCCCTGGGCGCCATCCTCGACCAGGGAGGGGACACCCCTCCGGCCCGCGTCGCCTCCCGGATCCGGGACAACGTCAAGGAGGGGCGAGCCCTCTCGGTGGCGATGGGATCCCTCCCCGGTACCTTCTCCCCCATCTATCTCAACATGGTGCGCGCCGGGGAGGAGTCGGGAACACTCGAGATCATGCTGGGCCGCCTGGCCGACCTTCTGGAAAAGCAGAGCAACACCCGGCGCAAGGTCGTGGGCTCCCTCTTCTACCCGATCATGCTGATGGGGGTGGGGATCCTTATGGTGGTCTTTCTCCTGATCGTGGTCATGCCCCGCATCACCTCCATCTTCGAAGGGCTCAAGGCCACCCTTCCTCTACCGACCCGCATCCTCATGGGAAGCTCCGCCTGGCTCAGAAGCCACCTCATCGCCGTCGGCCTGACCCTGGCGGCCGGAACGATCTTCCTGCTCCGCTTCGCAAAGACCCGGCGCTCCACCCTCGACCGGTGGGCCCTCAAGATCCCGAAGGTGGGCGACCTGGTCCTTTCGACCCAGGTGGCCCGTTTCTCCCGGACGCTGGGCGTTCTTCTCTCCTCCGGAACCCCCCTCCAGAAGGCCATGGAGGTCTCGGAGGCGGTGGTGACTAGCGGCCCGGTGCGGAACGCGGTCTCCCGGGCCCGGGAAGACCTGGCATCCGGAAGTTCCCTCTCCCGGAGCCTCCGGGAGTCGAAAGTCTTCCCTCTCCTGGCCGTCCACATGATCGCGGTGGGGGAGCGATCCGGCAAGCTCGAGGAGCTTCTGATCAAGCTTGCGGAAGGCTACGAGCAGGAAGTCGACCAGACGATCGTGACGCTGACATCCCTCATCGAACCGGTTATGATACTGTTCATCGGAGGAATCGTCCTCTTCATGGTCATGTCCGTCCTGCTTCCCATTTTCGAGATGAGTCAGGCGGTCCAGTAAACAACCGTCATACTTGGAGATCCTCATGTCATTAACTCTTTTCCGCCGGTCGGAAAACCGGTTCCGGTCCCGCCGCCGGGACGGCGGATTCACGCTGATCGAGATCATGGTCGTCATCTTCATCATCGCCCTTCTGGCGGCCCTCGTCGTGCCGAAGATCATCGGGCGTACCGAGGAAGCCAAGAAGACCGCTGCCATGACCCAGATCCGGGAGTTCGAGAACGCGCTCTCCCTCTACCATCTCGACAACGGATCCTATCCCTCGACGGAGCAGGGACTCGAGGCCCTGGTCAAGAAGCCGACCCTCCCTCCCGAGCCCAACAACTACAAGGCGGGAGGATACATCTCCAAGATCCCGAAGGATCCCTGGGGCCATCCCTACGTCTATCTCTCACCCGGCTCCCACGGAGAGTTCGACATCATGTCCTACGGCGCTGACGGAGCCCGGGGGGGCAAGGGAAACAACAAGGACATTGTATCCTGGGATCTTGAAAAGTGATAAATCGGTGATGGATATTTTTCCGGTTTATGGTAAAGTTGAGTCAACAGTATGAGCGATGTGGCACGGAACCGGAGCGCGCAGCAGTGATCAGGGTTGGAAACGGTCTTCGCAGGGTGAGAGAGTTCATTTCAGCCCGCCTTCCGAAAGGGAAGGCACCGGAGGCGGGGCAGCGGCCTTACTCCTCCCTGACCCCGAAAAGGGTGCTTTTCCTCGGGACGGTCGGTGGGGCGGTCTTTTTCGCCGGCCTCTGGCAGGGGTTCCCCCATCGCCAGACCGCCCGCTTCCTTCTTCAGCAAATCTCCGACTCGAACGGGATCGGGGTCGAAGCCGGCAAGGCGCGATTCGACTTCCCGGCACGCCTTGAGTACGGAAACCTGAACCTCGTGGCTCCCTCGCCCGAAGGCCCCGTGAGCCTCCAAATCGACCGCGCCTCCGCCCGTCTCGAGCTTTCGAGCCTCGTCCAGCGGAAGCCACGCTTCAATTTCCGGCTTCGGGCCTATGGAGGCGAGTTCGACGGTCTCCTGCGCCACCTGCCTGAACGCCGCAACCACCTCCGGGGATCCACCGTCCGCCCGCTTGACCTGGGTCTGACACGCCCACTTCTCCACCAGGATCTCTCCGGGTCGATGACCCTCAAGACCGACTACACATGGCAGTCCGGTGCGGAGATGGCGGGACACGGAGTCTTTTCGGCCAGCATCGCCAACCTCGTCCTCAAATCCCTGAACGTCGGAGGCTTTCCGCTTCCTCCCGTCACCTTCGACGCCGTCCGGAGCCGGATTTTTCTCTCCGGAGGACGAGGTCGCCTCGAGCAGCTCATGGCGACCGGTCCCCTGGCCGACGTCACCGGAAACGGCACCTTCCTTATGGCCCAACCCCCTCCGAACACCATATTGCACCTTCGCCTTAATGTCCGGTTGAAGGGTCCCCTTGGCAACCTTCCCCTCCCCGGTCTCTCGGGAGCCTCGGGAAGGCCCGTGACCCTCACGCTGGATGGCCCCGTTTCCAATCTGAACATCGCGATGAATGGCATCCCGATTCCTCACTGACGCGGTCGGACGCCTGCGGCGCTCCCTCGCTCCGGCCCAGATCCTGACGGCCCGAATCCGGAACGGCCAACTTCTTCTCTCCGCCTGCTCCCCGGCCAGAAATGCCCCTCTCTGGACAGAACGGGACCTTCCCCTCTCGGAAGATGACGGCCCATCCGTGCCTCTTCCCGCCTCCGAGGAGGGACGGAGCCACCTTCCGCTTGTCCTTTTCTGGCCCTCCGAACGCACCGTCTCCTCCTCCCTGCGGCTTCCGCCCTCCGTCACCGCATCCGAACGGGAAGCGGCCATCGGGGCGGTAATCGAACTCATGCTTCCCTGGCCGATCGAAGATAGCCTTCTGGCCTGGGAGAGCGATCCCGCCGACCCGGCCTCCCTCACCGTCTGGGCCATCTCTCGGACGGAGCTTTCCTCATGGCTCGAACCCCTGCGGAAGAAGGGTCTCATTCCGCGATGGGTCCTCCCCGAATCCCTTCTTGTCCTCGAACGCTTTCATCCCGGACCACTCGAGGGGAGTCGCCCCTCCTTCGCTCCCCTGGCGACATCCGGGGTGATCGACGGAGAAGGGGACAGGACTCTTCTTCTCCTCTCCCGGGGAGGACGGCTCCTGGGCGAAAGCGCCTTCCGGCAGTCCCGGCCTTCCCCCGAGCTTCGGGATCGCCGCATCGGGGACCTGCTCCTCGGCTTTCTCGCGGCCGGACAGGAGCTTCCAGAGCGCTTCCTCCGTGGTCCGGAGATTCTCCCGACTCCCGCCCTCTCGGGGATCACCCATCCGGAACCCGGCCGTCCGGAGAATCTCTCCCTGTCCGGATGGAGGCTCATCGCGAGACGCTCCCGGGAGGAGGCCGCCGCCCTCTCCTTCCTGAAGGGCTCCCTCTCCTGGCAGGGAGACCGTGCCGAGAGAAAGGCGGGGCTCCGGATCCTGGCCTTCCTCTCCCTTCTTCTGGCGGCGACCCTTGCGATCGACGCCTCCGTTCACCTCTCCCGGGTCGACCACCGTCTGGAGGCGGCCCGGGCTGCCCTCGACCAGGCGGCCTCCCGGGCGCTTCCGGGCCACAGGATCGTCGAGCCCTTGGGACAGCTCACCCAGGAGCTTGCGAGCCTCGACCGCCAGAAGAAGCTCCTTTCCGGGGGACCGGACGTCATCCGGATCATGCGGGACCTGACGACATCCCCTCCCTCCGGGATCTCCTATGAAATGGTCTCCCTGACAGTCACCCGACGTTTTTTCACCGTCAACGGCAAAACCGACAGCTTCCGGAGCGTCGACGCCCTGAAGAAGGCCTTCGAGGCCACCGGCCACATGCGCGATCTCTCGATCCAGAGCGCCGGTCTCGACATCGACCGCAAGACCGTCACCTTCCGGATGCGGGGGCGCCATGACTAGGCCCCGGCTGCTTCAGAAAGTTCTTGGTGAAGCGGACCCCCTGATCCGGCGAATCCGTGTCCAGTGGGAGCGGTTTACCGAACGGGAGCGCCGGCTCGTTCGCCTCCTCCTCTCCCTCCTAGCCGGACTGGCGCTCTGGACGGCCGTGACCTCCCTGTTCTGGGATCCCTACATGGCCAAACGCGACGAGATCCTGGCCCTCAAGGCGGAGATGCTCAAGGTTCTGGCCCTCTCCCAGGAGATCGGCTCGACCCGGGAACTGATCGTCGCCCAGTCCCGGAGGCTGGGACAGGAGGAGCGGGGGTTCTCGCTCATCGCCTATCTCGAAGAGGAGGCCGACCGCGCCCGCATCCGCCCCCTCGTGACCCGCATGACCCCCCGGAACCTCCCTCCAGAGGGCGCCTACCGGATCGGGATGGTCTCGATGAAGATCGACTCGGTCGACCTTCCCCACGCGGTCTTCTTCCTGGCCCGTCTCGAGCGATCACCCCACTTCATCCGGATCACCCGGCTTTCCATGAAGCGCCGCTTCAACGACCACTCCAAACTGGACCTAGAGCTCGATGTGGAAGCGGTTCAGCCGGCCTGATCCCGCCCGACACTGGCGGGAACCCCGGGGGGTGGTCCTGGTCCTCGTCCTCTTCATGATCCTGCTCCTGACCCTTCTCGTCACCCGCTTCACACTGAAGACCCACGCCTTTCTCCGTCAGACGGAGATCTACGCCCACTCCGTCTCGGCCCTTTATCTCGCGCGCGCGGCGGTCTCCATCGCCAAGGTCGCCCTCGTGGAAAGCACCCAGATGTCGGCCCAGAACGGGATGAGCATCATCGCCACCAACCAGCCCTGGGCCACCCCCATCATCAACTATCCCGTGGCCGACGCCGGCTATGTCTCGGGAATGGTCGAGGACGAGTCCTCCAAGTTCAACATCAACATGCTCACTGGAACCCCGGGAGGCAATATCGATCCACACCGGCTGATACAGTTCACACGGCTCTTCACCCTGGCCGGAGCGAACCCCGCACTTCTTCCCCTCGTCTCCCAGTGGGTTTCGCCCGCCCCAAACATGACCGGTCCCCCGGGGCCCTACGCCGGCTTCACGCCCCCCTACCGGAACAGGGGCGGACCGATGGACGTCCTCTCCGAACTCCACCAGATCGCCGGCATGACCGAGGCGAGCTACCAGGCCGTGGCTCCCTATCTCACCGTCTACACCCCCGGTCAGATCAACGTGAACACCGCCTCCTCGACCGTCCTTCAGGCCCTCGATCCCGGAATCACGCCGGCCATGGCCCAGGAAATCATCGCCCAGCGTCCCTTCCTCACACTGTCTCGATTCCAGGGGGTCGTGGGGCCTGCCATTTTTTCTGACATTTCAGGGGATGTGACGCTGACGAGCCAGATCTTTTCCGTCAACGCCGTGGGAATTTCCGGGAATACGAAGCTTGCGATCCGGGCCGTCCTGTCGGTCAACGGGATGCAGACCCAGACACTCTCCTACCGGGTGGGGGGCAATCGCCTTCTCTACCAGATCGACTCTCTCCTGAAGAACGCTCCACCCCCCTCCCAGAACGCCCCCGCGATCCCGACCTTGCCGGCCGGCGGCGCCCCCTGACCGGAAGGTCGGATCAGGTCTTCTGTCGGTCCTTCATCCGGTTCAGGGTCAGAGCCAGCCGGCGCCCCAGGCCGTGAAAGGTATCGGAGTAAAGGAAGGTTGAAGGAAACATCGCCCGGCCGTCCTCGATCACCAGTTCGATCGGCCTCCCCCTGACATGTTCCACCTCCTCCGGCACGACATAGCAGCCGATCGTGAGAACCATCTTCCGGAGAAGCGCCAGGGCCTCGGCGCTCCGGTCGCTAATCTGGCAGTCGGTGAGGACGATCGCGGCATCGTAGAGAGGTCCCGTCCGGTCGATCAGCGGAAGCAGGTTCTGGAATCCTTCCATCTCGTCTGGCTGGAGAAGGTTGAGGTAGTCAGGGTGAATCCGGAACTGGAAGCGGCTCGAGGACGCGATGACGTCAAAGGTTGAGGCAATCCCCGACCGGTAGACCACCTGGGTGAGGTGAGAAGCATAGTAGTGGGGCCACCCGTCCATCGAAAAGGAAAAGTCCACGATGGCCAGGATCCGAAGTTCGGCCCCTCCCTCCCGGAAGGGGGAGGGGCGGTTCATGACCTTGAGCGTCGGCTGGACGAGCTTTTGGGAAATCAGCCGCCCCGTCATGCCAGCCAGGGGCTGATCCTCCCGGCCGATCTTCAGGAAGCGGGCCAGGCTCTTCGTCTCCGAGCGGATGAGTCCCTGGTCCCACGGAAAGACCTCCCGGCCCGTCTGGGGGGGAACAAAGACAGGGATCTCGCCGTGGAGACGGAGCATGGCCGGCTCCTCCATCTCCGCCCCCAGCCCGACTCCTCCCGATCCGGGGCGGTTTTTCCGGTTCTGGGCTCCTTCCGACCCGTATCCATGGGTCGTTTCAGGGGGACGATAGTCCCAGGGGGGCCGCTCCCCGGAGGATTTTTCCGGAGCCTGGCTTCTGAATCCTCCTCTGCCGGAGGTCACTCCCCCCGAGCCTCCGGCTCCGGCCGAAGAGGACTCCGGGGAGCGGGCCGAAATCCCTTCGGAGGCCCGCCCCCCTTCCCGCGTCTTGCTGAAAACGGATTTCCATTTCTCGTGAAACTCCCAGGCCACCGACAGGAACTCATCCTCCGTCCTCGCCGATCGCCCGAGCTCCATGGCCGCCTTCCAGTCGGAAACGAATTCCCGGTAGCGGCCGTAGAATCGGTACCGGGTCAGGAACACAAAGATCCGCATGAGAAGGGGAAAGCGTTCATGGGGCAGACGGACGCTTCCTCCCATCTCCCGGTTCAGGACCATCTCCCCAAGGACGAAGGGATTGACGCTCAGGCGGAGGGTATTGACGGCGAGTCTCCTCTTCGGGACCCGCACGGGAAAGAGGGCGTCGTAAAGGGGCGCAAAGGCACTGGCCCCCAGGCGAAGCCTCTCCCGGGTGATCACATCGGCCCGATAGTCGTCCATGAGGGTGAGGATCGGGGCGGGAACCGCGTAGAGGCCTTCCGGTGGATCGGGGAAACCGGCCCGGAGCTTTCCGAGCTCGTGGATCGTCCGCAGACGGAGGATTTCCGGCAGATCCGGACGTGCGAGATGGGAGCGCACCCCCAGAACCAGGGCCTTCCGGCCAGGGTCCCAGTAGGCCTTGTCGGTGTCGGGCCGGACCGAAACGCGCACGGAGATCCCCCCGGAGTACTGGCTCGACAGGATGGAGAGCCGTCGCTCCAGGGCGCGGATATCGGTGCCGGGGAGTGCCATCGGTCAGCTTTCCTTTCGGGGACTTTCCCTGGAGGGAGCAAAGGCCCCCGTCAGAACCTGTTCGATCGCCTGCAGTTGCTCCTCGTCGGGATAGCCATGCTGATCATGGGAGATCAGCCGGTTGAGCCACAGGCCGCGGGCGGAGGCGACCGGATCGGCCCCTTCGAGGATCGCCTGCCCCCAGTTCTTGAGATGGCGGGTCGAAAGAGGGGCCGAAAGATGGCCCTGCTTGTAGGCGTCCCGAAGGGTTTCGGCGACGCGCATGATGTTTTCCGCAAGGCGAGGTGAAAGGCCCTGCTTTCGGAAGATCTCCCGCTCGAGATCGGTGTTGTAGTCGACGAAGACGATCGACTGGAAGCGGTCGAGAAGGGATTCGTCGAGATCGTGCGTCTGGGAATAGGAGGCTCCGATGTTGCTCGTGGCGCAGAACTGGATCCGGTCGAGCGGAACAGCAATGACATCTCCGGTAATGAAGTCGTGGAGCTCGTAACGCTCGAGAACGGGATCGATCGCCTTTAATATGAGATTCCGGGCGGCACGGGAGGCCCTGTTCAGCTCGTCGAAGACCACGGCAACCCTCTGGCCATCGTGCGCCAGTCTGAAAACCCGCTTCAGGGGGCCCTCGACTCTTGTCCAGTCTCCGAGGGTCTGGGCTATGACCGAGAGGGGGATGTCGGCATATTCCTTGGAAAGGGATATCATGGTGCGCATTTTCTCCTGCGGCCCGATGGGAACGGGCTTGGAGAGAAGGTCGTAATCCTCCATCCCGTCGGAGCAGGGA
>JAJYPO010000064.1 GCA_021795275.1 Nitrospirota bacterium
TCTACAATCTTTTGTCCAATGCCGTCAAGTTCAATGTGAAGGGGGGCCGTGTCATTCTTCGGGCTCGACGCCACAGCAATTTGAAGGAGCCAGAATTTTGGGATTTTCCCACCTGGCTTGAAATTAGCGTGACAGACACGGGGATCGGCATTTCAAAAAAGGATCTGGAGCGTCTTTTCCAGCCTTTCGTGCAGGCGGACAGCGGTCTGGATCGGCATTATGAAGGGACTGGACTGGGTCTTTCATTAGTCAAGCGGATGGTTGAACTCCACGGCGGAAGAGTGACGCTGGAAAGTGTCCTGGGGGAAGGTTCGACCTTTCATGTCTGGCTCCCGTGGAGAACGGATGCCCAAGAGTCGGGCATGCTGATCGCTCCGGCGTTGCCAAGGAAAAAGTCTGGGCGGATGGCCCTGGTTGTAGAGAGTGACGATGAGTCGTCGCTTCTTCTGGATCAATACCTGACAAATGATGGCTTTCGGGTTCGGCGTTCCAAAACGGCCATGGAAGGGCTGACGATGGCGAGGGAGGAGATACCCGATCTCATTATCCTGGAAATGAACCTTCCCGATATGGACGGCTGGGATTTCCTGTCGGCACAGCGAAACGATGAGCTTCTTTCGGGTATCCCTGTGGTGATCACCACCATGGATTCAAGGGAAGGTTCCGGCTTTTCCCTTGGCAGCGTTCAGGTTCTTCAAAAACCTGTGGATATGAACGATCTTAAAAAAGCTCTCAACAAACTGGGACTGTCTTTACCACAAAAGGAGCAACATCTGGTATTGGTCGTCGATGACGATGCCCGTGCGGTCAAAATCCTGCGGAATCAGCTGACCAATGGAGGATATGAGGTCCTGAGCGCCTATGGCGGTCAGGATGCGGTGCTCATGGCCCGGAATTTTCATCCGGAGTTGATCCTGCTGGATTTGATGATGCCGGATTTCAGCGGATTTGATGTGGTTGAAGCCCTTCAGTCCGATTCGTCTACAAACGCCATTCCGGTGATCGTTCTGACGGCAAAGGTGATCACTACCCAGGATCGTTGCAGACTGAACGGATCCATTCTCCAGATCCTGGAGAAAGCCGGGTTTCAGTCCGACCGATTTTTGGGGGAGGTTCACCGGGCATTGTCGAGTGGTGTGCATGTCAAGCGCCATATCCCGGCCCCGGCCGGGCTCGGTAAAGAATCAACGCCCTGAGTTTTTCCCATCGGACTATTCCATGTCAGGGAGTTTTCGCAAGATTGAGGAAGGGGCGGTTCGAAGACCGAACGCACACTGGAGCGCAATTGCACCCGATGTCCAGCGTGGTCACGGGGTAGCGATCTTCATCGATTTCCGTTGGTTGCCTGAAATTTGTCGCACACTCTTGAGAGAGGGTATTTTAATTGAATCCTTATGATGTGAATCGTTTTTGACCCTGCTTTCTGGGGAGGGAGAGAATTTTGCCGCGGAGAATTCTGATCGTTGAGGATAACGAGGTCAACCTGAAGCTTGTCGAGATTATCTTGCGGAAAGCTGGCTATCTGATTGTTTCGGCAAGGGATGCGGAGCATGGGATTGAACTTGCCAATTCGCTCCGTCCGGACCTTATACTGATGGATATTCACCTGCCTGGAATGGATGGTCTCGTTGCGATTGGTATTCTGAAAAAGGAGCCTTCTACCCGGGAGATTCCCGTTCTGGCCCTGACTGCGCTTGCAATGAAAGGGGACGAGGACCGGATCATCGCCTCCGGTTCAGACGGATATATTCAGAAACCTGTCAGCCATGAACGTCTCCTCCAGAAAGTCTCCGCTCTTCTCTCCAGGGAGGATCGTCCCGATGTCTGATCGTCTCCCCGTTGTTCTGGTTGTGGATGATGAGGGAAGCAGTCGCCGCCTCATCACTGCGATGCTCAAGTCGGAACCCTACAAAGTGCTGACTGCGTGTTCGGCGCAGGATGCGCTCGACCAGATGGAGTCCTGTCACCCCGATCTGGTCCTGACGGACGGGATGATGCCTGAAATAAGCGGTTTCGAGCTGGCGGCCAGGATCAAGTCGGACCCCCGGTATGAGACGATACCGGTGGTCATTGTCACGGGGCTCGATGATCGGGCGATCCGGTTACGAATGCTTGGGGCCAGGGTGGATGACTATCTTTACAAGCCGATCGACCGGGCTGAACTCCTGGTTCGGGTCAGCAATCTCCTGCGGCTCAAGGAATACAGCGACCACATTCAAAAAAACAATGAACGTCTGGAAAAGGCGGTTCATCAGCGAACCATTCAACTTCAGGAAAGCTATCGTCAGACCATCGAAACTCTGATCAGGGCCGCACAAAAGAAAGATGAAGAAACTGGCGCCCATTTGAAGCGCATCGCCTATTACAGCAAAGAGCTGTCGATCCGTCTGGGGTTGTCCGCTGATTTTACGGATCTTATCTTCAGGGCCAGTCCGATGCACGACATTGGGAAAATCGGTATTCCGGATCGGATATTGCTGAAGCCAGGACCTCTCGACCAGGGCGAGTGGGCCATCATGCGAACCCATACGTCCCTTGGCGCCAATATCATCGGGGAGAATAATCTCTCTTCGGAACTCTCGATGGGTTATGACATTGCCCTTGGCCATCATGAACGGTGGGACGGGTGTGGTTATCCTTTGGGGAGAAAAGGGGAGGAAATTCCCTTGTGTGCCAGGATAATGGCCCTGGCCGATGTGTACGATGCTCTCAGGAGCCGCCGTCCCTACAAGGAACCGTTCGACCATGCCCTGTCGGTCGAGATTATTCTGAAAGGTGACGGACGGGTTTGTCCGGATCAGTTCGATCCGCAACTGCTGGCGATTTTCCCGCTGGCGGCGCCAGCTTTTTCCGAGTACTTTGCCACACTGACCGACAGTTCCGAACAGTGAATTTTATGCTAACGAGATAGGGCAACTCCCTATCCCGATTCTCTGAAGTGGTGTCTGAAGGTTTCCAGGGCCTTCGGGGGCCCCGGCTGTCTTGACCGTTCTGATGGACCCTTGCCGAAAACAATATCCAAGAAATTTCCGACCGAAAGCCGGGCCAACCGCGGGTTCGATTCATTGACCTTCAAGTGAACCTTCCACAGAGGCGTTTCAACGATTGCTGAAAAAGAACGACCAGAATATTCCGGCAAGGAGATATGATGCCCTACATCCTGACTGGACGAGGTCTGCAAAGAAAAGTATTCAACCTCTTCGACCCCGGATTCCTGGGATCCGCCGTTATCGTCCTGACCCTTTATCTCCTCCTGTCCATGGACAGCGCTCGCATCGACCGGAGAATTTTCCTGACGACCCAGTTCTCCGATGCCCTGGTCTCCTTGGAGAGAATGGATGACCTGCTGATTCTGAACACCCTCTCTCCTTCGGGCGCCGCTCCCTTCGCGTGGATCCTCTACCGGGCCGGACTGCTGGTCCAGGGAAAGACCGATCTGTCCGTCATGAAGGCCAACAAGTCTTTTCTGGGGGAAAAAGGACAGCGGCTGCTGACCAGGACGGACTCCCTGTTCGGACAGCTTCAGAAAGGGCTCCTGTCCGGAAGCCCCATTCCCCTTCTCGCGGAAACCGACCGCCGCTTGTTGCTTTTGAGCACCGAGCTCTCCAACCAGGCCTCCAGCAGCCGGAGAACGTTTTTGCTGCAAGGGCGCATGCTGAACATTGCCAGGGAGTTCGTCGTTCTGACTGGTCTGCTGGGAGGAGGAATCTTTCTCCTCCGGAAGGCGCGCCACCTCTTGAAGACTTCCCGGCAAAACTCTTTTTACAGGGCTCTCTCCCGGGTCGACCGTCTGATCCTCCCCCTCCCCGAAATGGAAACACTCTTCTCCGAAACCTGCCGCATCATTGTCGAGGAGGGCGGTCTTCTGCTGGTGCGTTTCGTCCAGTACGACACGGTTACGGAAAAAGGTCGTCCTTTGGCCACCTTCGGCAAGGCGAAAGAAGAGTTTTCCCGGTTCGTGCCTTCGACGGATCCTTCCGTTCCCGAAGGACAAAGTCTCTGGGGCGAGACGATCCGGGCGGGAATCGCGGTCGTCTGGAACCGGATCCGGGGCCATCCGGGAGCGGGATTTCTCAGGGAGCGCTACCTGGAGAACGGGATTCTCTCCGGGGCTGGCTTCCCGGTGTTTCGGGGAGGAACCCTGTTCGGGGCGCTGCTTGTCTATTCGGACGAAGAGGATTTTTTCGATACGGCTCTCGTGGAGCTGATCGAGATTCTGAGCCAAAACATCTCCTTCGCGATCGACAACCGGGACCGGGAGGAGGAACGGAAAAACCGGGAAGAAGAGGTGACCCACCTGTCCCTTTTCGATCCCTTGACCAATCTTCCGAACCGGCGGCTTTTCCATGACAGGATCCATCAGGCCATCGAACGCCATTTCCGGACAGGGGAGCGGTTTGGAGTGGGGATCCTGGACCTGGACGGGTTCAAACAGGTCAACGATCGCCTGGGACACCCGGCGGGGGACAGACTTCTTGTGGAAGCGGCCGCCCGTCTTCAGGGAGTCCTGCGGGGCATGGACACTCTGGCCAGGCTCGGAGGGGACGAGTTCGGATTCCTTTTTGCGGAACTGGAGGGAGAGAAGGTGTCGACACTCTTCAAACGGGTGATCGACTCCCTTGCCCTCCCGTTCGTCCTGGGGGAGGAGAGCGTCTCGGTGGGAGGAAGTCTTGGTATCACCATCATCCCCCCCGACGAGGGCGACGACGAGAGTCTGCTCAAACATGCCGATATCGCCATGTACCGGGTCAAGGAGCACGGAAAAAACGGGTGGGAGCTATTCAGTCCCGCCATGGCGGATGCGCTTGAAAAGAGCCACCGGCTCCGGGAAGATCTCGTGAATGCCCTCCAGGAAAACCGGTTCGTCCTCCATTACCAGCCTCAGGTCGAGATGAGTACGGGAACACTGGCGGGAGTGGAGGCCCTCCTCCGCTGGAACCATCCGGAACGGGGATGGCTGGACGCGGAACAGTTCATCTCCGTGCTGGAAGGAAGCGAACTGATCATCGATACAGGACGGTGGATCCTGGAACAGGTTCTTTCCTGGATCTCCGACTGGTCGGGGAAAGGGATCACTCCCAAAGTCAGTATGAATATCGGGATCCGGCATCTGCTGTCCGGAACCTTCATCGACGATCTCAGGCAGGCCTTCCACCGCCACCCGGGGGTTTTTCCCCGGTCTCTGGAACTCAAGATCCCGGATATCGGCTCCTTTCGGGACCTTCAAAAAGTGGAAGAAGCGTTCGCCGCTTGCCGTCACTTCGGCGTCTCAGTCAGCATCGGCAATATCGGGGTGGGGCACGGCTCTCTCTCCCTGGTCCAGACTCTGGGAGTCGACCGTGTGACGATCGACCGGAGATTCGTCCGGAGACTTCCCGACAGCCCCAAGGATATGGCCATTGTCGCAAGTCTCGTGACATCGGCCCAGTTGATGCTGATCAATGTGATCGGAGAGGGGATCGAAACGGAAGAGGAAGGATCCCTTCTCCTCCAGTGGGGCTGCCGGATCGGGCAGGGGTTCGCGATTTCTCCCCCGATGCTCCCGGAAAAGCTTCCTGAATGGACTGGACAGTACCGTCCCTTCGACTCCTGGACCCGGTGGAAAGACCTTCCCTGGGAGCCGAAGGATTATCCCCTGTTCATGGCCAGGGAAGCCGCCCGTATTTTCTACAAAAACTTTCTGGAGGGCATCGACAGGCCCGGAGAAACGCGGCTGGAATGGACCGATTCCCATCGATGCCTTCAGGGGAGATGGATCGACGGGAACGGCGGGATGCGTTACGGGAGCACGGCCGAGTTCAGAGAATATCGGGAGGCCCACGAACACCTCCATTCCCTGGTCCGGGAGGCCCTCTTGGCCCGAGATGCGGGGGATGCACACAAACTCGGCGCACTGAAACAAGCGATCAGGGAAACGAACGGAGAACTCATCCGAATGATCGCTCTATTCGAGACCTGAAATCATCGCTACTTTTTCGATCGGTCCGAGTCTCGGACATCTTATGTCGGAATCAAAAGTCGATCTCCACGAGTTCATTGATCACGAGCTTCCACCGGGCATTTTTCTCGTGAAGCTCGGATAGGGATTCAATGAGGGGCTTGACGGAAGGATCCAGCGGCACAGATGTCTTGGCCCCGTTTTCGCGGAAGCCTCGGAAGATGCCTCTGTCCTTTGAAGGACTCCAGGAAGTAGGTCTCGTCCGCTTCGACGATCCCGGTCTCGTGCCGGGCCATGACCGCCTCGGGAAGGGTCAGGAATCGATGCCGCCAGTTGAAGGCGGCTTTCCTGTTGATCCCGCAACGCCAGGCCGCCTTTCTGACCGATTCTCCCTCGTTCATCCCTTCCATGTAGTAGAGCCAGCGGTCCTTGTGGCGAAGGCGCGCCAAAGGGGACTTCGTCAGCGGTCCGAAGGTCCGCAGACACCCCTGACACCGGTATCGCGAGAGTCCGGAGGCATAACCCCACGGCCTGATCTCGTCATGGTGGCAATGGGGGCAGGAGCGGCAGGGAGATGGGACGAAAGAGTCCCGCTCCTCAGACGAGAGCGATTCGAGAGAACCGGAATAGGAAGTGAGGGGGAGAATCCCTGCCGTCGCCATGCCCCCGTTGTACCACAAACAGACTTCCGTGTCCAGCCATTTTTTTGTGGAAAGGCGGGACCGAGAGCTTTAACGAAAGCGTACAAGAGTGATGCCGGTTTTGCCCAAGCGGCCGGCGTCGAGCTGACGTTGCTATATTGCGCACGCTACTTCCACAAGGCCGCCGGTATCAATGGGGTTGCGCAGATCGCCAAGGACATTGGAGCCAAGGCCGAGCCGCGTGCACTCGCCAAAGCGGCCGCTGCCTATGAAAACTCGTCCGTGCGACGATTGGGCTACCTGCTCGAACGGGCAGGGCACACGCGCCAAGCCAACGCTCTGGAGTCCCTCGTCAAAAAGGCCAGCCCAGCTTTCGATTCATCTTAGAATAATCAAGATTTGGAAGTTGCTTACATGTTTCAATTGTCGTTTTTATGTACTGGAAGCCGAAGACGTTCCGGGGGCCTCCTTCTTCTCGGGGCGAAAGCGGGAGACGGCCCGAATGATGAAAAAATCGAAAGTTAGTACCGGGCATCCGACGGTTTGTGCCCATGGGGCCAGTCCTTCACCTTGTCCGGGAAGTCCGGGCGGTCCATATGGGTGAAATACGCGGACACATCGACGGCCTCCTGGTCCGTCAGCCCCCCCTGACCAAGAGGCGTGTTGATCTCGTGGGAGATGGGCATGTTGTTCTTGACGAAGGCGGCAGCGGTATAGGTTTTTGCGATTCCTGCCCCGATATTGAAGGAGTGCGGCCCCCACAAGGGAGGGAAGACATAGGATCCGTGGGCATCGAGAAGCCCCTCTCCGTGGGTTCCGTGACAGGAGGCGCAATCCTGCCGGTAGATTTCCTTTCCCTTTTTAAAATCCGGAACAAGCCGCTTGCTGACTTTCCCGACTCCCCGGCCGGGAATGGGGTCGTGGCGATGAAAGTCGCCGTTGATCCAGTTCATATAGGCCAGCATGGCGAACATGGCCTTTGAATGTTTGTCGAGGGCCGTCCCGTTCATGGAACGAAGGAAGCAGCCGTTGATTCTGTCGGCCATGTCGATCACCTTTCCCGCGCGGGAGGCATAGGAGGGAAACTGGGCGGCGAGACCGACGAAGGGCGAGGCATGGGCCATGGTTCCGGCGTTAAGGTGACAGCTTGAGCAGGTGAGCTCATCGCCGACATTCTTCGGAAGAAGCCTCTTCGTCTCGACCATCAGACGCAAGCCTTCGAGGATCTCCTCGCGATGAGGATCGTTGAGGATCCCGGAAAGTCGCGGGGCGACATACGACCCGGGGGAGGGGGGACGGGGGCGGATTTCGGAGCGGATCCTCGCGATTTCTTCAGGGCTGACGGCTTCCCCCCGGTTGCCCCATGAGGTGCGGATGAAGGTGATGATCTGAGCGAGTTCCTCATCCTTGAGCCCTCCGTAGTTCGGCATGGCGAAGGCCTTCGGATACTCCAGCGTCACCGCGGAGCGGGAGCCGGATAGGACCACGTGGACGACCGAGAGAGGATTATGGGACTGGACGGACGGATTTCCCGCCAGGGGCGGAAACAGTTTTGCCACTCCCTGGCCATCCAGCTGGTGGCAGGAGGCACAGAACTGAACATAGCCCAGCCCCCCCGGGGTGGTGAAGAGCGCCTTGGCGGAGGTTTTCTGTGCGAATGAGGGGGGTGAGGGAGGAGATCCTGACGAGGGCCCCGCGTTCAGGACGAGCGATTTCAGATAGACGTCCATGGCGTCGAGGTCGCTGTCCGAGTATTTCTGGGTACTGAAATGGTCGACCTCCGCCATGATCCCGAAGGCGGCCGCTTGACCGTTGCGCCCGGTTTTGAGAAAGGCTTCGATCCCTTTGAGTGCCTGGGCCGTCCTGAGACTTGGGGCATACCACGAATCGATGGTGGCCCCGCTCAGATAGTCGCGTCCATTGGGCCCCCGTTCGTCCATGGCCTTCTCTTCAAGTCCGAGTCCGCGAGGCGTGTGGCAGGAGCCGCAATGGCCCAGACCCTGAATGATATAGGCCCCGCGATTCCAGGCGGCGGATCGGGTGGGATCCGGCTGGTAGGGGCGATCGTCGAGAAAAAGCCATTTCCAGAGGGAGAGCCCCTGCCGGATGCTGAAGGGCCAATGGATCCGGTTTTCCCGGTTCTTCTGGTAGACCGGAGTGACCCCGTGCATCAGATAGGCATAGAGGGCAGAGAGGTCCTGGTCCGAGATCTTCGCATAGGAGGGATAGGGCATGGCAGGGAAGAGATTGTTCCCGTTTCGGTCGACTCCGTCCCGCATGGCCCGGATGAACTCCTGCAGGGTGTAGTTCCCGATTCCGGTCTCGCGGTCGGGGGTGATATTGGTCGAATAGAGAATGCCGAAGGGGGTGTTCATGGGGGTGCCGCCCGCCAGAGGCTTCCCGCCGCGGGCGGTGTGGCAGGCAAAGCAATCACCCATGTGGGCCAGATATTCCCCCTGCCGAATCGTTGCCGCATCGGGGAGGGCGGGGCTTTGGTCGGCCGCGGCGGGGTTCGCCTGAAGAAGGAACCCGAAAGCGGTTCCTGTCAAAAGAAGAAGGATAAGTGGCCGCCATTGGCGCTTCAAGAACTGAGCGGTGGCATGCATCGCGTTTTCTCCCTTGCGAACGGGGTTGGGAAGAGGCCGAAATGGCTCCCTCCGCGTTCCCGACCGGAGCGAGGGTCAGGAGCCCGAAGGCGCGGATCCCTCGAGTGAATCCGGACTCATCGTTTGTGTCGTTCTCCTTCTTGGCCTTCGGAGGTTGCTCTCGAGGCCTTGGCAGATCCGAGGGCGAAGAAGTTGAGCGGCTGAAAGTGTCTTCCCCGAGCCGTTGAAGAAGAAAAGCCGGAAGAGGAAAAAGGGGAGCCGGCACGTCGTCGTTTCCCCGTGCCGGCTCCAAATCCTTCCTACTTCAGGTCCTTTCGGGTGACGGGCTTGAATCCATAATGCTCGAATATATGGAGCGCTTCGGGGGATTCGAGAAAGGAGAGCCAGCGTTTTGCCCACAGAACATGGTGGCTTCCCCGGATGAGTCCCGCCGCGTAGATGGCCCGGACATTCTGTGAGTCGGGGATCGCCACGTTTTCGATGGGATGACCCTCCTCCTCCTGAAAGACGGCCTCGGATCTCCATGTGACCCCGGCATCGGCATTCTTCCGCATCAGGGCCATCGGGCTTTGCCGGTGGTGGATCCGGGTCAGGACGGTCTCTCCGTTTTTGACCTTGTCGACATAGACGGCCTGGACCAGCTTCCTTCCTCCCGCCTTTTCCAGGGCTCCCTTGATTTGCCGGGCGACCCCTTCCCAGGCCGGATTGGGCATCACCAGCCGGACCCCGGGTTTTCCAAGGTCGGCCAGGCCCTTGATGCCGGCCGGATTCCCTTTGGGAACCATGATGGTCAGGTCATTGGTGGCATAGGCCACGGGTTTGCCCACAAGAAGTTTTTTGGCGATCAGGATTTTGACCTTCTTGAGCCCTGCGGCATAGACGTCGCCGGGAACGGTCATCGTGGCGTTTCCGATGGTCAGGCGTCCCTTCTTTCCGATCTGCTTCGCCAGGAGTCCGGGGGGAAGGGTCTCATAAAAAAGCCCTCCCCGGATCTGGGGATACTTTTTTTCGAAGGCCTTGACGAGGGGCGCCATGGCAAAAAAGTAGTTTCCTCCGACATAGAGGACAAGGCGGGGATGGGAGAGGTTCCCGTGGAGATCCGGAAGATTGTCGACATCCGGCACCGTGACATCGATGCCCTTGTCTGTCGAGGGGTTGTTTCGCCCGTGGCTCCAGGGGGGAAAGATCTCCGAGGAGGCCGCCAGCGACTCGGTCGGGGACAGGGGCCCGCCGTGAAGGAACAGGGTAAAGCCTGCGAGGAATGCGGTCGCGAGTCCAGTCTTTTTCATCTTCACTCCCTTGTTTGACAATTCAGCATCGCCTTGGATCGGTTCCGGCGAAACTCCTCAGGCATGAGCGTACTGATAGCCGGCTTCGACCAGCAGGGGGAGCGTTCCCACAATGCCGGGCGTCAGCACCACGCCGGGGATCAGATGGTTGGTCAGCTCGGCCGCGATCTCTCCGTGGGTCTTGTGGTCGGGGTTGGTTCCTTCCTTTTTCAGCGCTCCGGAGAGCTCCCAGATCATGTTGTGGCAGGCCAGGAAGACGACGCCGCGGGCCTGGAGGACCGGAATGTTGTTGTCCTCGGGAGAGAGAACCCCGTGGGGATCATTCAGGTCCGACAGGGGCTTTGTCGAGGCGGGAGAGAGGCGGATCAGCGGGTTGGTCTTGGATTTGACCCCGGCCTTTTTGTAAAGGCGGTACTTTTCCCACATCGTGTCGTCAAACAGGCCGAGATGGGCGGTTCCATGGGTGGCGGAGAGGACCAGGGCATCCTTTTTGCCAAAGCTGTAGACTTGGGCATTGAGGGAGTTTCGCATGAGGTTGAGCCAGGGAGAGCCGAAGATGGTGTTGTCCCAGACCTGTTTCGGTTTTCCATGGTAGTGGAGAAGGAGGGCCAGGGACTCATGGTCCCACTCGTCCTGATGGAGGCTGATCATTGTCAGCGAGCGATAGTCCCGTCGTCTTTTTGCCCGGGCCAGCGCCGAAAGGAGAGCATGGAGGTGGTGATCCCCCCGGGGCTGCAGGTCGAGGTGCTCTGACGCCGAGGCCAGAGGAACCTTTCCTCCGCCAAGACCGAGCGCGACTCCGGCCGTTCCCATCATGGCCAGCATTCCCAGCATTTCCCGACGTGACATGGATCGAGTCATCGTTTGCCTCCTTCGTAGGTCGTGGGTTGTGATTTTCCCGGTGAGATGAAGGGCGGACGCTCTTCTGTCCCGCCTTTAGGGCCCTCCGAACGTTTCCCGGCCAATCCG
>JAJYPO010000264.1 GCA_021795275.1 Nitrospirota bacterium
GACTCGTCCCAAGCGTTTTCGCACATGTCTGGCCTGAATGTGCGATTTCTTATGTCCATTTTCGCACACAAGGGGTAAGCCTCCCGAAGAAGATCTCTTCATTTCTTTTCATGATAATAACTTATACGAACTCCCGTTTCAGGCATCTCTTTTGCTTTGCTCCTCAGACGCCCTCCTTTCAATGAGGAAAGGAACGGGAACTCACGCGATCTTTATGAATGACGAATGGAGGTTTCAAACGATGGGAAAACATGTCATCACGATGCTTCCCGGCGAGGGAACGGGGCCGGAAATCTGCGAGGCGGTCCGGAGGATCATCGACCACAGCGGCGTGGACATCGTCTGGGAGTATGAGGACATCGGCCTCGACTGCCTCGACAAGTACGGAACGCTTCTCCCCGAAAAGACGATCAAGTCGATCGCGAAGAACAAGATTGCGATCAAGGGGCCCACGACCACCCCGATCGGCACGGGCCACAAGAGTGCCAACGTGACGCTTCGGAAGATGTTCGACCTGTACGCCAACGTGCGTCCGGCCAAGCTCATCCCCGTGCTCAAGCGCCCCTGGGACAAGATCGACATCCTCACCTTCCGGGAAAACACCGAAGACTCCTACGCGGCCATCGAACACATGGTCTCAGACGAGGTGGCCCAGTGCCTCAAGGTGATCACCTGGCCAGGATCGGTCCGCATCGCCGAGTTCGCCTTCAAGTGGGCCAAGGCCAACGGCCGCAAGAAAATCCAGTGCGTCCACAAGGCCAACATCATGAAGATGACCGACGGACTCTTCCTCGAGGCCTTCCGGGAAGTGGCCAAGAAGTATCCCGAAATCGAAAGCGGGGACATCATCGTGGACAACTGCTCCATGCAGCTCGTGAGAAATCCCGCACAGTTCGACTGTCTTGTGCTGCCGAACCTCTACGGGGACATCCTCTCCGATCTCTGCGCCGGTCTCGTGGGCGGTCTGGGATTTGCGCCGGGTGCCAACATCGGCGACAACTGCTCGATCTTCGAGGCGGTCCACGGATCGGCTCCGAAGTATGCCGGGATGAAGAAGGTCAACCCGTCGGCGGTTCTCCTGTCGGGGGTGATGATGCTGCGCTGGCTCAACGAAAATGCCGCGGCGGAAAAGATCGAAAAGGGCATGAACAAGGTCCTGGCCGAAGCCAAGACCCTGACCTACGACGCCGGCGGCACCGCCTCGACCGACCAATACGCCGACGCAATCATCCGGGCCATGGACACCGTCTGACACCCCTACGAACGAAGGAGTTTTTCCCATGCTGACCAAAGCGACGACCGGCCGCGCGAAGCGGCCCGCAAAACCCATCACCCTTGTGGGGGTGGATGTCTACATCATCACCGAAGACGGAATCCCGATGTTCGATGACTACGGAGCCTTCAAGATCGAGTTCGTCTCGAACCGGGGGACCAAGGTCTGGCCGGGATACGTGAGCGACGATCTCATGATGGTCAACTGGTACCGTTGCCGTTTCATGGCGACACGGACAGTGACCGACGCCGACGTGGACACCTTCATGACCACCCTTTCGAAGAAATGGAAGTGGTCGGCAGCCCAGAAGCTGTGGAACTACGGCGACGAGGCGGGATTTTCCAAGGCCTACTGAGTCAGGGTTTGAGGATCCTCTTTCCGGAAGGAGGGAGGACAGGAGAGGAGGGAAGCGATTCCCTCCTCTTTTTTTTCTTTTTGCGGACTCCCCTCCCGCCCGGGGAGTTTTTCGGAAGGGCAAAAGGAAAAAAGGATTCCTGTCAGCTCTCTCCGGAGGCGCTCCGGCGGGAGGCGGGACCCGGAGCCTTTGACGAAGGGGGAGTCTCCCCGGTTGGCTTAGCCTCTTCCGCCTCCCTCTCTCCCTTGAGTCGCCGGTCGAGAGCCCAGCGGCTGATCCCCAGAGATTCGGCAGCCCGGCTCTTGTTGCCGCCCGAGCGGGCGAGAACCTCCGCAATCAGACGCCGTTCGGTCCCCTCGAGGGTGTCCTCCCCCATCCGGAAGGGGAGGGAGAGGAGCCGGGGATCCTCGGGGGAGGGGGCGGAGGAGGAGAGGAACAGGGGAGTGCCGCCGCCGTCCCTGAGTTCGGGCGGAAAATGGACGGGCTCGAGCTGGGTTCCTCCACAGAAGAGGACCGCCCGCTCGATCAGGTTCGAAAGCTCGCGGATGTTGCCGGGGTAGACATAGTCCCGAAGAAGCCGCTGGGCGGAGGGGGAGATCCTGAGGACCTTTTTCCTCAAGGTCTGGGCCGACTGGTGGAGGAAGCGTTCGGCCAGGGGAACGATATCCTCCCGCCGATCCCGCAAGGGGGGAATGGAGAGGGTCACGACATTGAGGCGATAAAAAAGGTCTTCCCGGAACCGGCCCTCCCGGACCGCGATCCGCAGATCCCGGTGCGTGGCCGCCATGAAGCGGACATTGACCGGGAAGGGGGCCCCGCCTCCGACCCGGCGGATCGTCCGCTCCTCGATCACCCGGAGAAGCTTGGCCTGGAGAGGCAGAGGGAGATCCCCGATCTCGTCTAGGAGAACCGTTCCCCCCTCGGCCAGTTCGACCAACCCGATCCGGCGTCTGGCGGCTCCCGTGAAGGAGCCCTTCTCGTAGCCGAAAAGCTCGCTTTCGAAGAGC
>JAJYPO010000265.1 GCA_021795275.1 Nitrospirota bacterium
CGAGGAGACCTTTTCCGAGCTTGGGACCCTCCTTGTGGACGAGTTGGGGGCCCGCCTCGTGACGATCGGTCGCCTTGACCGGGAAACCCTCTCCGTCGCCTTGCTCGCTATCTCCGGGCTGGCGGCCGACTATGCCAGAGGCCTCCACCTTTCGGCGGTTCTGGGAAATCCCATGGGGAACGGGCCGGCGGGACAGGTTCTCCGCTCCGGGCGTCCCATGGTGGCGATGCTTCCCGATGCCCTTCCGCCCGAGATGGAGGTCTGGAAAGAAAGCGTCCGGACTCATGGTCTGGGGGGCAGTGCCCTGGCTCCGATCCATACCCGGGACGGACTTTGGGGCCTTCTGACGGTCTACCGGGATACAAATACGACATTCAGCCCTGACATCCTTCCGATTCTCGAGTCCTTCGCCGCGGATATCGGAGCCTTTCTCGACCGGAGGAAGGAAACCCGAGAGCTGGAGGCGCGGCGAATCTATCAGTCTGCCCTTGAAACCCTCCAGTCCCGCTTTCTCGCCGGTCCGTCCCGTCCGGAGGTTTTCCGGGAGGTGGTCCTCACACTGGTCGACTCAGGGGGGCTTCCCGCCGCCTGGATCCTCGAGCGAAAGGGGACTTGGGAAGGAGGAGGGGAGGTTCGGCTCTTCGACGCCTCGGGGGAGGCATTACCAGAACCCCCTTTTCAGCAACTCCTCCGGGGCGCTATTGAAAGCCCCCCGAAGTCGGAAGGGTCTTTTCCCCTCTTTTTCGAAATTCCTGGAAATGATGTGTCTTCGAGCGTCTCTCCGTCCAGGGAGGGGAGCGTTTCACTGAAATCCCTGATGCTCTTCCCCCTGTCATTTCTTCCTGATCATCGTCCAGATTCGTATCTTGTGGCTGCCTTCTCTTCCCTCCGGCGGCCACAAGACGCGGTGGTCGACCTTCTCTCCCAAGTGGCGTCCAGTGCACGGATGGCTCTGAGTCAGGCACAGGATCGCCTGAGGCTTGAACGGTATGCGGCCTTTTACCGTTCGATGGGGGAGTCGAGCCAGCTGATGGCCCGCCATCCTCCTTCCCAGATTCTGTTTGACGGTCTCTGCGATATTCTGGTCAACTCGACCGGACTTGAGTTGGCCTTCATCTCATTGCTCGAAGACGGTCAAAAGGCACGGGTGATGTCGGCCCGGGGGCGCGCCCGCCCCTTCCTCGAAGGGGCTCTCTTTTCCATCGACCCGGAGGATCCGGGGCGATGTCTCATCCACAGCCGGACTCTGGAGACCGAGGAAGTTCTGTTCATTCCCTTCCTGGAAGGGTGGCTTTGCTCGGATGCGGTGCGGAATGCGGCCCGTCCCTGGGGTTTTCGGAACACCCTGACCGTCGCGATACGGAAAGAGGGGAAACCTATCGGTCTCATGGGCCTGGTCTCGGGCCAGGAAGACTTTTTCGATGCGACACTGGAAAATCTCCTTGCCGGACTTTCTCGCGACATCACTTTTTCGCTTGAGTTCCAGGAGCGCCAGGACCGCCTCGTCAGGATTTCGATCACGGACTCTCTGACCGGGCTTCCCAACAGGAACGCCTTTTCCGAGGATGTGTTCCGCCTCCTTTCGGAGGCGGGAGGAAAGGGCAGAGGACTGGCCGTAGGGATTCTCGACCTGGACGGTTTCAAGGGATGGAACGATGCCTATGGCCACAGCGAAGGGGACCGGCTCCTCAAGGAACTCGCCGAGCTTCTTCGGGAGATTCTTCCGGAGGGGGGAGTCGTGGCACGCTTGGGAGGCGATGAGTTCGGTTTTTGCCTGACGGGTGTCACGGTGGAAGAGGCCCGAAGAATCTCGGAGGATCTTTCCCGGGAAGTTCTGGAGACTGTCCGAAAGGTCGACCATGGGCTCAACCTGGTGACCGGAAGCCTCGGGTGGGCCCTCTACCCCCTCGTTGGCGACAGCTACCGGGATCTTCTGGCCCACGCGGACGAGGCTCTCTATGCCGCGAAGGGGGGGGGCCGCAATACCGTCCGCTTCTTCGGCGGGGAAATCGCCAGCGCCCTGCAACGCCGCATCGAGACCCACCGGAGTTTTCCCTCCGCCATTGAAAAAGGCGACCTGGTGTTCTGGGTCCAGCCCCAGCTCGACTGCCGGACCGGACAGGTGGAAGGGGTGGAAATGCTGGTCCGCTGGAAACAGGGGGAACGGACGCTTCTACCCGGAGCCTTCATGCCCGAGGTCGAGAAGGATCCCGTATTGATCCAATCGCGCGGCAAAGCTCGCCGTTTACGGCGGGGAAGGAGTGCGCGGACGGCAGGGCCATCCCGGATTTGGCTTTCAGTGCGGGGTTTTCTGCTACAATGCCCAACATGAAAAGAATTAAAGCGTTCAAATTCCGTCTCGTTCCGACTCCTGAACAGGAAAACCTCCTGTCCCGCCACGCGGGGTGCGTCCGGTTCGTGTGGAACAAGGCCCTCGATCTTCAGACGAGACGGCTCGACGTCGGGATTCCGCTTCTCTCCTACGGGGACATGGCCAAGCTCCTGACCCTGTGGCGCTCGAGCGAGGAATACGGGTTTCTCGCCACCGGTCCGGTCCATCCCCAGCAGCAGACCCTCAGAAACCTCGACCGGGCCCTTTGGGAAGCCCTGGACCGGACGAACACC
>JAJYPO010000266.1 GCA_021795275.1 Nitrospirota bacterium
GCCTTTCTGATGTCCCGGTAGACCGACCCCAGGGAGCGGTCCTGGACGTTGACGAGGACATCCTCCACCCGCTGGACGGTATAGTGCGAGATCGACCCGGGGATGGTTCCCATCCGAAGGTCCGCAATGTTGGAGAGGTACTGGACCGTGGGGGTCGGCTCGGGAAGAGCCAGGGCCGCCGAGATGTTGGTGAGGGATCCCTGGCCCGGCCGCAGCGGCAGATGGGTGAGCTCCGCCGGGGAGGCGATCTTTTCTGTGGGGGTCTGCACCGCCACGATGTAGTTGACGGTGTTCTTCGGGTTGACCCAATAGTTGGGGGCTATCAGGGAGCTCGAGGCCAGGGAGACGAGGAGGTTGGTCGCCACATCGTTTTGGGTCATGCCGACCTGGAGGGCGTTGTCCCGGTCCGTCCTGACGAAGAGGGCGGGATAGTGGAGAACCTGGGGGATCGCCACGTCGACCGCTCCGGGGATGTTCCTGACGATCTGCCGGATATGGCGGGCGGTGCGATCGGAGGCCTCCAGATCGCGACCCTCCACCTGGATGTCGATGGGAGCCGACAGGCCGAAGTCCAGCACCTGGCTGATGATGTCGGCGGGCTTGAACCAGAAGGAGAGCTCCGGGAACTTCTGGGCCAGGGTCTTCCGGATCCGCTTTTCATATTGAAATACGGAGTGATGGCGCTTTTTGAGGGAGATGAGGAAGTCTCCGTCGCCGGGGCCGATGCTGTCGGTCTGGTAGAAGGCCAGATTGTAGTAGACGGGAAGACCTATGTTGACGTCGATCGAGTCGATCTCGTCGGGAGGAATGATGGAGCGGAGGGTTCGCTCCACCTCTTTCGCGTACTCATCGGTCACCTCGATGCGGCTTCCCACCGGGGCCCGCATGTGAAGGGCCAGCAGTCCGGCGTCGGTCTTCGGAAAGAAGTCGAGCCCCACAAAGGGAAGAAGGAGCAGGAAAAGGCCAATGACGAGGCCCGAGAGCCCCATTGTCCGTCCCGGGTGGGTCACCGCCGAACGAAGAACTTTCTCGTAGCGGCCCCTGAGCGCCTCGAAACCTCGAAGAAAGAGGGAGGTCTCCTCGTGGCGGGAGGCCCTCTCCCGGTGGAGCATCATGGAGAGGGTCACGACCATCGTCCGGGAGAGGACGTAGGAGGCCAGCATGGCGAAGACGACGGCATAGGCCAAGGGGGAGTAGAGGAACTGGGAGACCCCCTTGAGCAGGATCACGGGGAAGAAGACGATGATGATCGACATCGTTCCCACGAAGGCCGGCACCGCCACCTGGTTGGCCCCGTCCCAGACGGCCCGCAGGGGCTCCGACGTCAGGGAGCGGTTTCTTTCGATGTTCTCGATGGCCACGGTGGCGTCGTCGACCAGCATGCCGATGGCCAGCGCCAGCCCCCCCAGGGTCATGATGTTGAGGGACTGGCCGGTGAGGTTCAGAAAGAAGAGGGCGGAGAGGATCGACAGCGGGATCGAGAGGAAGACGATGAAGGAGGAGCGGAGATCCCGAAGGAAGAGATAGATCATCAGGGAGACCAGCACCGTTCCGATTCCGGCCTCCTTGAGGACATCGAGCAGGGCATTCTTCACGAAGACCGACTGGTCGAAGACGAGCTTGAGGTTGATCCCCGGGGGAGAGAACTTCTGGATCATGGGAAGGATCTTCCGCACCCGCTGGATCACCGAAAGGGTCGAGGCGTCGGCATGCTTGTAGATGGCCAGATAGGTCGAGCGGTGGCCGTTGACCCGGACGATGTTCTCCTGCACGGCGTAGCCGTCATGGACGGTGGCGACATCCCGGAGACGGACGATCCGTCCCTGCACCGACCGCACGGGGAGCTTCCCCAGACCCTTCAGGGTCGAGGGGCTCCCGTTGATCATGATGTCCACTTCCTGGTCGCCGATCTTGGCCGTTCCTGCCGGAACGATGATGTTCGAGGCGGTGAGGGTCTGGACGACATCGTTGGGGGAGAGGCCATACCCGTAAAGCCTGTCGGGGTTGATGTCCACCATGACCTGGCGCATCTTGCCGCCGAAGGGGGCCGGCGTGGAGAGTCCGGGAATGGTAAACAGGCGCACCCGGATGAAGTTGAGGCCGTAGTCGTAAAGCTTCTGCTCCGAGACGGTCTTGCTTCCGATCTCGAGCTCGGCGATGGGAACGTTGCTGGCGTTGTACTGGATGATGTTCGGCGGAACGGTTCCGGGAGGGGCGATGCGAAGGAGCGTTTCGGAGACGGCGTTGATCTGGGCGATGGCCCCGGCGATGCTCTGTCCCTGGTGGAAGTAGACCTTGATGAGTCCGGTGCCGTTGATCGACTCCGACTCGATCCGGCTGATGCCGTTGACGGTGGTGGAGTAGGCCCGTTCCGCGATGAGAACGATCCGCTCCTCCATGTCGAGGGCGGAGAGGCCCGGGTAGTTCCAGACGACGTTGACGACGGGAATGTCGATCGTCGGGAAGATGTCGAGCCTCATCCTGAAAAAGGAGAGAATGCCCGCGATGAGGATGACGGCCGAGAGCACGAAGATCGTGAACGGCCGCTTCATGGCGATTCTGACGAGCCACATGGCGAGAGGAACCCCTTCGGGAATATCCGGTCAGCGTGAATGGAAG
>JAJYPO010000267.1 GCA_021795275.1 Nitrospirota bacterium
GATCGGATCTCGGGAATGGGTCGGATCCGGCCCAACAGGGTTCGGATCCGACCTGTCCGGCGAGCCTCTTCCCGGATTTTCTCGAAATAGGGACCGACGCCGGCCACCACCGAAAAATACCGATCGATGATTCCCTGGGCTTCTGCCGGCTCAACCCCCAGATCCTGGGAGAGACTGTAGGCGGACATGCCGTAGAGAATCCCGAAATTGATCGTCTTGGCCCGCCGGCGAGACTCGGAGGTGACCGGGTCCCCGAAAAGGAGTGCCGCCGTGCGCGCATGGATGTCTTCTCCCCGGGAGAAGGCCTCACGCAGGAACGGATCTCCCGAAAAATGCGCCAGAAGCCGCAGTTCAATCTGGGAATAATCTGCCGACAGAAGACATCCACCTTGGGGCGCCACGAAGCAACGTCGCACCAGAAGACCCAGCTCCGTTCGGGCCGGAATGTTCTGCAGGTTCGGGCGGGAGGAGGAAAGACGACCCGTCGCGGCCACGGTCTGGTTGAACTGTCCATGGAGGCGCCCGTCGGATCCCCTTCCCTCTTCCATGGGAAGCAGATAGGTCGAGAGAAACTTTCGGAGCTGCCGGAAGGAAAGGATCAGCCTCGGAAGAGGGTGAAGGGTCGCCAGTCCTTCCAGCGCCTCTTCGTCGGTCGAAGGAGCGCCGCTCCCCTTTCCTGTGCGACGAGGAGGGGGGAGCCCCAGGCGTCCATAAAGAATTTCCCCCACCTGCTTTGGCGAAAGGATGGAAAATGTCTGCCCGGCCTCTCGGTAAATTTCGGCTTCCAGACTCGCAATCTTTCCCTCGATCGTTTTTTTGGCCTCGAGAATCCGTTCCAGGCTCACCGGAATCCCGGCCTTCTCCATCCCGACAATAATCCGGGCCACCGGGATTTCAACGGAACGAAGGAGATTTCCCATCTCGAGGGAGCCGATCTCGGACTCCAGTCGATCAAGGAGGAGCCGGACCGCTGACAGGGCCGATTCCCCTTTCCCCAGGGGAGCCGTCAGAAAAAACTGTTCCCGAAGATCGGACAGACCGTAGTTTCGCCGACCGGGATCGACAAGGTAGGCGGCAAGCTCCAGGTCAAAGGAGGGAAGGGCGAGGTCTGACATCGCCTCTGCGTCGCAAAGGCGCAGGAGCGTCGTGAGGCTTGTCGTCCAGTAAGGAGCAGGCACGCCTCTTGGACCGGCGAGCTCACGGCAGGGATCTCCCGGCGGAATTCCCCGGTAATGCACCCCGTCCCAGAGGCCGACCCCCGCCCCGGCATCGCACAGAATCCCCGGTCGCTCCGGTGGCATCATGGGGGAAGAAGGAAGTGGGGCCTCCTCTCCCCCTTCCCCCGCGCCGCCGGCCAAGGACTCGATCCGGGAGAGGAGGGTCGAGGATTCAAGGCGCGCCGCCAAGGCCCGGATCTCATCCATGCGGGGAGTCCCCAGGGCAAGAACCTCAGGACGGGCATCAACGGGAATATTTTCATGGAGGATGGTGAGGCTCTTGTTCCGGAGGATCAAATCACGATATTCGAGGATTTTGGGGCGGAGCTTCTCGGGGCGGACCGACTCGATCCGTGTCACAAGATCCTCGACATGGAGACCTCCCGCGAGAAGGGTCGCGGCCGTCTTCGGCCCCACCCCCGGAACTCCTCCGATATTGTCCACGCCATCTCCCGTCAAGGCCAGAAGATCCGGAATCTGTCCGGGTTCCACCCCCCACTTTTCCCGAACCTCTGCCGGACCGAAGAGCTTCTGGGTCATGGGATCATAGACACCCAGGCGGTCGGAAACCAGCGATAAAAGATCCTTGTCGGCCGACATCACCAGAACCCGGGCGGCCGGATCCTGAGCCAGCCAGGCCCGGGACAGGGCGGCGATGGTATCGTCGGCCTCATACCCGTCAGTCGACAGAAGGGGAATGGCAAGACCCTGGATGAGGGATTCGATCAGAGGGATCTGAAGGGTCAGTTCTTCTGGAGGGGCCGTCCGGTTTGCCTTGATCTCGGGAAGGATTTCTTCCCGAACATTCCCGGTGCGGCTCTCGAAGATCACCGCCAGATACCGGGGATGAAAGGTTCCGAGAAGGGAGAGCAGCATGTTCCCGAAGACGGTGAAGGCCCCTGTCGGCATCCCGTCGCGGGTCATGAAACTGACCTTGCTGTAATAGGCGCGAAAGATGTAGCCGAACCCGTCCATGAGAAAAAGGGTGCGCTCCGGAAGGGCACCCGCCCAGTCAGGAGGGGACGGCCGGCCTTTGGTCTTTTTTATGGCAGCCGTGTCGGACGTCCTTTCGATGAGGTTCCGGAGGACTTCGCAAGAAAAGATCGCCCTCTCTTACGAAGACTCCTGAAACCGGGCCCGTGTCAGACGAGACGGGGAACGACCGTTGTACGCCATTCTGAGTGACGGGAGACATTCCCCCGGACAATGTCGAAAAAGATCTTCTGCAGCGCCTGGGTAACAGGTCCCGGCTTTCCCGAGCCGATGGATCGGTCATCAATTTCCCGAATCGGGGTCAGCTCTGCCGCCGTCCCGGTAAAGAATGCCTCATCGGCGAGATAGAGGTCGTCACGGGTCAAGGCCTCCTCCACAACGGGAATCC
>JAJYPO010000065.1 GCA_021795275.1 Nitrospirota bacterium
CAGTGTTCTGGAGAAGGCGCAGGTTCTGATCGACGCCCTGCCCTACATCCGTACCTTTCACGGCAAGACCTTTGTCATCAAGTTCGGGGGCGGGGCGCTCGACGGGGGGGGGGAGGAGAGCCTGTCCTTCGCCCAGGACCTGGTTCTTCTCCAGCATATCGGGATCCGCCCGGTGGTGATCCACGGGGGAGGTCCCCAGATCTCCCACCTCATGGGCCGTCTGGGGATGAGTCCGGAGTTTGTCGACGGAATTCGGGTGACGGGAAGCGATGCGATGGAGGTGGTGGAGATGGTTCTCACCGGCCGCATCAACCGGGAAATCGTGACGATGGTGCACCGCCACGGAGGGCGGGCCGTCGGACTCTCCGGCCGGGACGCAGGGTTCCTCGTGGGCGAGAGGAAGAGCCATTCCGGGCGGGATTTGGGCCATGTGGGCCAGATCGTCACTGTCAATCCCGAAATCCTTGACCTTCTCGACCGCCACCGGTTCATTCCCATCGTGGCGCCGGTCGGAGTGACGGAAGAGGGGGTCCCCCTCAATATCAATGCCGACGAGGCGGCCGCGGTGATCGCGGGGGCCCTCAAGGCGGAAAAGCTCATCATGATGACCAACACCCGGGGGGTCCTGGACGGGAACGGCGAGCTTCTCTCCTCTCTGGACCGGCGTGAGATCCTGTCCCTGATCGAGCGGGGAACCATCGCCGGAGGAATGGTCCCCAAGATGGAAGGATGTCTTCGGGCGCTTGCCGACGGGGTCGGAAAGGTCCATGTGATCGACGGTCGCATCGCCCATGCCCTTCTGCTCGAAATCTTCACGCCGGAAGGGATCGGCACCGAGATCGTGCGGAGTTCCCCCTCGTGAAGCTCCCATTCCTTGGAAAACTGATCCTTGGCGGATTCCTGGGAGGGCTCCTGCTTTCCTGCACTCCCCATGAAAATTCCCCTCCGGTGACAGGACGGATTGCCAGAGCACAGCAACTTGCTGTCGACTCCGGAGGAGCGCCCGGCCAACGGTCGACGATCCCGATCCTTGCCATCCAGCTGGTCGTGACCAACCCGGGCCCTGAGGTCCGCCTTCTTGGATACCGCTACATCTCCTCAGGGGGAATCGCATCTGAAGCCCTTATGAACCACGATCTCGTCGAGCGGAGCCGCTCGAAGCTCGGGCGCCTTGTTCGTCTTGGCCTCCCCACCGTTTTCCCTCCCAATGGAACTTCCACGGGTTGGGTGTTTTTCAAGACGTCCGATCTGAGGGGGCGTCTTCACCTGTCCCTGCGCGATGTTTACGGGCGATTTTCCTCACTGGAGATTCCCGTGGCCCCGGCCATATCCAAAAGATCTCCGACAAAGGGGATCCATTCCCCATCGCCCGGAAGCCCCTGAGAAAGACGGAGAGAATCCGGAGTGGCAAGGTCCGGAAGAGGGCCGGCAGAAAAGGAGAATCATGAGAACTGTCATTCGGATCAAAAAGATGGGAGAGGGAACGGAGTCGACCCTTCCCTTGCGTGCGACGCCGGGGTCGGCCGGTCTGGATCTCAGGGCGGCCATTGACGGTCCGGTGATTCTCCCTCCGGGGGGACGACGGCTCATTCCTGCTGGGATTGCTGTCGACATCCGGGATTCGGGCGTCGTGGGTGTGGTGGCTTCGCGGTCGGGCCTCTCCCTGAAACATGGCATTCGGGTCGCACAGGGAATCGGTGTGATCGATTCCGACTACCATGGGGAGATCGGGGTCATTCTGGCCAACGATGGGACGGATCCCTATACCGTCTCGCCAGGAGACCGTATTGCCCAGCTACTTTTCATGCCAGTTCTATTGGTGGATCTCATACCGGTCGAGAGTTTCGAAGAAGAGACCCTCCGGGGAACCGGAGGATTCGGTCATACGGGACATGCGTGAGACAGATCCCTACCGGCTCGTTTTCATGTCCGAGAGGGGAACGGCGAGGATCCAGTCGTAGGAATTGGCAAGGAAGGCGGTGCCCCCCACAATGGTGGGGCTGACGATGCCCATTCGTCCGCCGATGCGGAGATGTCCGGTTTCCCGGCCGGTTTTCGGATCGAGCCGGTAGAGGCTGTCTCCTCCGGCCAGGTAGAGGCTCCCTCCGGAGAAGGTGGGGGCGCTCCGCGTGGCGGCAATCCTGTGCCAGGACCAGAGACGTTTTCCCGTGCGAAGGTCCAGGGCCTCGTAGCGGCCGGTCACGGGGGAGCCCACGTAGACGGTCTTCCCGTGGATCAGGGGAACGCCGCCCTTGAAGGCCGGAGGCTTGGGGCCCCTTCCCGTGGAGACGGTCCAGAGGGTTCGTCCCGTCCTGGCGTCGAAGGCCCGGATGACCGGTACGAGGGTGGGGTGTCCATGAACCCTTTTCGGATTGGTGACCGTATCCATGACCACGACGCCGTGGCCGACGGCGGGGCTGACATCGCCCATGCCCGTGTTGGCGGCTCCGGGGATGGTTCCGCTCCAGAGGGTGCGGCCGGTCTTCGCGTCGAGGCAGTAGAGGCGGGGGGGCGAGGCCATGGCCAGATAGAGGCGTCCGTGGCGATAGGCCGGGCTGGACATGTTGTCGTTTCCGCCGAGCCTTGAGGTCCAGATCGGGTGTCCCGTGCGGCGGTCGATGGCGTGGACGGCTCCGGAGCCGGTGGCGAAGTAGAGGGTCCGGCCGTGGATGGCGGGGGTGGGCATGGCCTCCCCGACCGAGTCCGCATGCCAGAGAAGCCGGCCGGTCGTCCGGTCCAGGGCATAGATGCCGTTGTAGCTCACATCCATGCCCCGGACGGCCGTTCCCTTTTTGGCAAAGGCGGCGACATTCGCGAAATTGAATCCGACCCCGCCTGCCGCCAGGTAGACGATCCGTCCGGCGACCAGGGGATTGCCCATCAGGTTGTTCCCGACGGGGCTGGTCCGCCAGATGAGCTGGCCCGTCCGGGCATTTAGCGCATAGGCGAACATGTCATCGCTCTCCGCATAGACAACCCCGCCGACCACGGACACACCCAAGGCATTTCCGTAGAACTGCGTCTGGACAGCTCCCGCCTCCGTCTCCCCGTAAGTTTTTGTTCCGAAGGGATGGGATCTTTCGAGGGGCCAGGCCCGGGCCTCGGCGTAGCGCCAGAAGACCCCTTCCCGGAACCAGGCGGGTGCGTCTTCCGGAATGCTGGTGGCGGCGTTGTGCCGGGCGTTGGCATTCATCTGGAGCCATTCGGCGGCCCCGAATGTCCTGTCGGCTCCGACGGGCGCGTTCTGCGGGAGATAAACGCGGGCAAAGGGTCCGCCCGGAGCTACCGGAACGGACCAGGAGGAGTCATGAACCCCTCCTGCCGCGGGAGGGGAGCCGGCTTCGGAAGTCCCTGACAGAATGAATGAATAAGCCAGGAGAGCCAGAATAAGGGGTAGACTTTTCAATGTTCTCAAAGCGGCGCTTCCTTATGAGATGACACACCCTCCAGAGTCCCGGCCGTCAGAAATTCAGGCCACCTCTTCGATGGTGACGATGCGGAGAGCGGTCATCATGCGGGCGATGGATTCTTCGATCGGTCGTGAAAGCTCCGAAATGCGCTCTCCCGTTCGTCGGAGCTGGCGCATGAGAACCTTCTGCGGAAGCATCCGGTCATAGCCGGGGGCTTCCCGGGCCATGAGGATGGCCTTGCGGCGGTAGTCGTGCATGGTGTTGTGGAGCGGCATCTTGTAGTTGAGGGTGACATCTTCGATGAGGGGAAGCACCTTTTCTCCGTAGGCTTCGATGAAGGAGTCGACCATGTCGCAGAAAAAGCCGAAATGGCGGGATTCGTCCTTGGTCAGATAGATCAGGAGACGGTTCAGCACAGGTTCGCGGACAACGCGGGACAGGCTCTGGTAGTAGAGCTGAGTGGCTTTTTCCTGCAGGAGCGTGTAGGTGAACACCTGAACAGGATTCGAAAATCCGATGCTGAAAGGCTTGCGGTTTTCGATGATCAGTTTTTCCTCGAGACGGTCGCGGTCCGGTTCGATTCCTGCATGGTACTGGTAAAGGGCCAGAGCCTGGGCGTGGCGGTCTTCCTCGAGTCCCCACCGGACGGTGAAGTGGAAAAGCTCCCGATTGTGCATCGATTCTTCCATCGTGGGAGTTTCAATGGGGAAAAGGGACTGGTATTCGGAGAAGTATCCGGGGAGATGGTCCTCGACGTAGGTGACGAAGACAACTGCTTCTTTCTGGCCGGGGGTCAACAGTTCGGGTTTGAGTTCATGCCAGTGCAGAGACTTGAAACGGTTCCAGTTCGCGTCGTCGGCGAGCCGATTATAGTGATCCACATGCTGTCGAATTTTTGCGAGCGGCAGTTGCACCCTGCATTCCTTCCTTAGGTTCGTCGGGGGCCATGCCCGTAATCTCACAAAAATAGCGGCGATGGCCCGTTTATGAAGCAAGATTGACTCAATCTAAGACATTATACTCTCTAAAAATGAAAAAAGCATCTTTTTGGACTGAAGATCCTGTATCTCCAATGTCTTATCGGTCGATATTCACGGGAGCCACAGTCGTTTCCCCATGGGAATAGGGGGACCATGGAAAGCGGTCCGGGGAAAGAAGAAAGTCCGCTTCCCGATGGGTCAGAGCCTCAGCGGACACGGCATCGGCGATTCTGTTGGCCTGCATCAGGCACTCTTCGATGACGCTTGCGGCATCGGGGATTGAGAGACCGGAAAAGTTCGAGAGGTGAAGGGGGGGCGAGCAGACATAGGTGGCCTTTCCGAAGGGCAGGGGGATGCGGAATCGGTCCCAGGAGCTCAGGGTCCTGACCCGGGAACAGGTCACAGAAAGGAGGTAAAGAGGCTTTTTGGAGGAGAGGGCGAGATAGGCGACGCCCTCCTTCACGCGATAGAGAGGGCCTTTGGGACCATCGGGGGTGAAGACGATCGAATCCTCGCCCGCCCGGTCGAGTCGCAGGAGTTCCTTGAGAGCCGCGCTGCCACCCCGGGTCGAGGAGCCACGGACGCTCAGGATTCCAAACCAGCGGAGGAGGGCGGCGATAAGCTCGCCATCCTTTGACTGGGAGACGATCAGCTTGATCTTTCCCGGCTTTCCGAACCAGACGAAGGGCATGAACAGACCCTGGTTGTGCCAGAAGGCGATCATGACAGGCAAGCCAGCTTCCAGGCGCTGTCGGTAACCGTCGAAGCCGATATACTGCGACTTGTTCGACATCTTGATGAGCCGAAGCAGGATGGAGGTGGCCCAGGAGGCCGTATCGAGAGGCCATTTTGCGGATTTCATCGAAGAAAGTTCCTGTCAGCATCAAGGCTTGAGGTGTGTAAGCATTTGGGTGGAATGATTTAAATGACCTGTCTTGCGATCATAGCCAAGGGGGGATAAAAAATCCACTCCGAAGGGAAGGTGCGACAGCGTCAGGAAGGGAGATTAAGGGCGGAGCGGAGGATCTCCCAGGCCTCTCGTGAGAGATCCCTGCGGGAGCGTCCCTCAGGCAAGAGGGGAGAAAAAACGCGAATGCGGACAGTGATGCGTGGTTCGCCAAGCGTTCGCCAGAAGGAGCGCACAAAGCTTTCTCCTCCGGTGTAGGCGATGGATCTCAAGGGGCGCCGGTCGTGAGATTCGTATTGCAGGCAGAAGGGAAGAACGGGACGTCCCGTCCGGATGGCTGCCTCGAAAAGTCCGCTCCGGAATGGGAGGAGGCGCTCTCCGCAGGTTGTGGTTCCTTCCGGAAAGACGGCCACGCACTCTTCCCGTTCAAGTGTTTTCCGTACCTGTTCGAATATATTCCGAAAGGAGGAGAGACGGGTTCTGGCGATGAAAAAAGTCCCCGCCGCTTGAGCCGAACTTCCGACCAGGGGCCAGAGGGCGATCTCCTCCTTGGCGATGAAGCGGGCCGGGACAAGGGCGCGAATGACGAGGATGTCCATCCAGGAAACATGGTTGGAAATCAGGAGAAAGGGGCCAGAAGGGATATCGGCCCCTGAAATTTCCATGCGGACTCCGAGTCGGAAAAGAAGCTCACGGCACCATACGGCCAGTGGGTCTTCCCCGGACAGAGCCGGGACTTTGGGAACAAAAACACTGCGTGCCACGTGCATCGCCGCACTGACGCCCCGCAAGGCCCGGCCGGGAATGGAAAGGGAATGAGGGGCGATTGAGAGGTCGCTCATTTCGTTGGATTGCTCGACCGGAAAAAATGGCGCGAATAGGCGACACTCATTTGGGAGAGGGGGAGCCACACCGGGAAATCGGCCGTCTTGAAGACGGGATCATGTGCAGGATATCCGATACATCGGGCTCCGATTCGGAGATATCCCTTGAGAAGGGGGGGAAGTGTCGGAACCCGACCGTCACGGACCGGCCGCACAAGACACGGAAAGGGACGATGGGGCACGACACTGATGGCTGCGTCTTCCCAGGCTTTCCGGAAAAGATAGCTCCCGATCTCGTCGAGGTCTAGATCGGGGTTCGTCAGGTCGACGCTTGCGCAACCCATCAGATATTTGATTTTTTCGGTGATCAGTGTCCGGGCCAGAGCCGCCCAGAGAAGGGCGATGACGCTTCCATTCCGGTAATCCGGGTGGACGCAGGATCGTCCAAGCTCGACTGTTTCATCAAGAAAGGGAGACAAGCTTGAAATATCGAATTCGGACTCCGTGTAGAATCCCCCGGCTTTTCGGGCTCCTTCCGGGCCTAGGAGACGGTATGTGCCAACGCAGTGGCCTGTTTTCGTCTCGACGACCATCAGATGGCGTGCAAAAGCGTCAAAGGAGTCGCATTCTGGGATGATTTCATTGTAGGAAATCTCCGGAGGAGAAAAGCCGAAGGCGAGTGCCCGAAGTTTCTGGGCCTTGAGGAGGTCGCTCGACGAACGGGCCCATCGAACCTCCAGCGTGGTGTTGTCGGCTGATGAAGGAAGGAGCAGGCAGGAGACGGACATTTGTACCTCCCGGAAAGGGTGGACGGGATTCATCTCCTGCAGGATATTTAATTCTTGTGACGGGAATGTCGTGAGAAGGTTACGGGAAGAATACGAAGGCTGAAAAACGAATCAACGGGTTCCGAAGGTCAATTTTCAGGTCCAACCGGGCCACGGACTGGGTTTATGAGAAGGGCCACCTCGACAAATCATTAACCTGAGCCATATCTCTGTTTCCTCCCATGACGGCATGGTATAAGATTTGCCATGTTAAAACGGAAGAAGTCTTCAGGAATACATTGCATGGCTGGTGTTTCAACAACTATTTATTCTTCTCTCTTTCCGTTCCTGGACCTTTTTCCCAAGGCGCGCTTCCTTCATTCCTGACTGATCTGGTGTTAGGGGTAACTCATTTCAGAAGGAGATGGCATCTGGATCGCCTTGACGGGATTGCGAAGGCCTTCCATCCCCCATTCTTTCCGGGCAATCTCGAAAAGATGGGAAATAACGGTCAGATCAAGCCGAACGGTATTGGCGGAGGACCCGGATTTGATCCGGTCGTCACGGTAAAGAGCGTTTTCCCTGGGAGGAATTGTTCTTTAAATGGCTTATATTATGGTGCTCGGGAGGAGAATCGAACTCCTATGACCGTGAGGTCGGCGGATTTTGAGTCCTGTTTTTGGCAAGGACAGTCGGGGATTGATCCTCGATAATCCTTAATTTAAGCAATTTTGCTATTTCTTCCTATTACTGCATGTTGCAAGTTTTTTATTTCGAAAACGGCAAGAGAACGGCAAAAAAATCCCCCGGAATACATTGGCATTACAAGGTGTTTCATCAAGAGCCCTCTTCCGCTTTTTCAGAAATTGATGGTGATTTGTCAACGGAAGCAGGATGAGATATCGGTGCCATCTGTTGTTTTCTTGTGTTTTGTCGACGGAGACATTAAATTAGGGATGATTGATTCTATCCCAAATAAGCGACAGTATTTTGGAATTCCCATCAGGAGGAGGACTTCATCCCCGATGTTCAGGTATGTCGAGTGTAATAAACTGCATGAGGTTGGGAGGTGGATATTTTCTTCGGAAATCCTCTCCTGTCAAAAATTGCTTGTCGCACTGGCGGTTGTTATGTTCCGTGCCAACATGTATGACGATTGCCGGTTGGTTTTCCGGGAATTCTTGTGAATCCTGACTTTCTGAAACGAAAAAAACACATGAAATTATTGATGGATTTTTTCCAGCACCTGTCTGTTCGCGAATCTCAATGGTCGGACGACCAACCGGAAAAAATCACGTCAGAGACTTCCCTAGCGGCGATTTCTATTTTGAATCAGTTGCCCCAGGAGATAGAACTTCCCAAAATCGCTCCCGATGGGGAAGGAAATCTTGTTTTGGTATGGGGAACGGGGAATTCGTCTGTCTTGCTCACCATTGAGGACAGTCAAATCCATATGGTAAGGGGAGCCACGACGCCGCAGGCCGAATATTATGACAGTTTGCCGTTTTCCGGTAATATTCCGGAGAAGGTTCTCCGGGCTCTGTGGAATCTGCCCCGTGGCAATGGCTGTTCAACGGCGACCGCATCAATGTCCTCCACCTGAGATTGCCGGAAATACTCGCCGCAGGGGAAGTTCATGCGAAGGGGATCAGGTATGGCTGATATGTTCACCAAAGCGAAGTTCTGGAAGTGTGCCCTGCAGGTCAATCCTTTCGGGTATATCAAATATCGTGGTGCCGATCATGGAATGACAGAGGCTCAATATAACCAGACACTTCTTGATGTCGCACTGAAAAATGAGATCAAGGTCATTGGCTTGGCTGATCATGGCAACGTCGAAGCCGTGGACGCCATCCGCCATTTGATGACCGCGCATGACATCATTGTATTCCCCGGTTTTGAGATCACCACCACAGAAAAAGCCCATTTTGTCTGCCTGTTTGCCGAAGACACCACTAAGGACCAGCTTGTCCGCTATCTTGGAGCATTGGGTCTGACCAATCCGGAGAGCCGAACCAGGCCAGTCCACCTTGGGGGGCACGAACTGCTCGTCAAAGTGGAAGATCTCGGCGGTATCGCCTATGCGGCCCATTCCAAGGATGACAGTGGGATTCTGCACCAGAAGCTTGATCATGTCTGGAAGGACCCTTTGCTTAAGGCCGTTCAGATACCTGGAACGCTTGATGGGCTGAAAAACGAAAAAGACATTTTCTATCACCGGATCCTTTCGAACAAGGATCCGTCATACAGGCGGGAGACCCCTATAGGCATCATCAATGCCAAAGATGTTGCCGTGCCGGAAGACTTGGCCAATCCGAAAGCCTCTTGCTTGATCAAGATGACAAAACCTTCCTTCGCATCGTTCAAGTTGGCCTTTCAGGATCCGGAATCCCGGGTGCGCCTCAACAGTGATCTTTCAGAGACGTATTACTCTCGCATCGAAGAGTTGAAAGTGACCGGGGGGTACCTGGATGGTGTGCATATAGATTTTTCCGAACATCTGAATGCGGTTATTGGAGGGCGAGGGACCGGAAAGTCGACATTGCTTGAATGTATGCGTTTTGCCTTGGGGGTGCGGCCGATCGGCAAAAACGCCCAGAAACAACATGAGGAGATCATCAGGGAAAATCTGGGACGATCCAAGGCTCGGGTGGAGCTTGTCATCCGCTCGTCCCGAATGAATGGCAAACGTTTTAGAATTGCCAGGCGCTACGGTGAGAGTGCGATCGTGAAGGATGAAAAAGGCAATCCGTCCACATTCACTCCTTCCGATCTTTTGCCGGATATCGAGATCTATGGCCAGAATGAAATTTATGAAATTGCACAGGACAAGTCCAGTCAACGCCAATTGTTGGCCAGGTTTCTCGAGTCGGGGCAAAAGAATAGCGAGTCACTTATTGCAGAGTCTCTGAGCAAGCTGGCAGAAAACAGACAGAAATTGATCGAGGCGCAAAGCCATGTTGCGGCCGTTGAAGATGAGGTTGCCCGTCTCCCGAAACTGGAAGAGCAGGTCGCCCAATTCAAAAATCTGGGGTTGGAAGAAAAGTTGAAAATCGTTCCTCTTCTCGAAGCGGAAAAGCGCCTGTCAAAACGGGCGCTGGAAGAAGAAGGAACGAACCTCGACCGTGCATTTCAGTCGGTGAGGGACACTCTGCCGGATACCGTTTTTCTGAGCGAAACCGTCATTGGCAGTCTCCCCCACGCTGAAAGCTTGCGGAAGATCCGGATGGGTTTGGACAGTCTCGGCGCTGAGGCGAAAGCTTTATTGAGCCAATGGCAGGAGAAATATACGGAAGTGAAAGCAAGCATGGAATCCTTTGGCCGGGAATTGAATGCAGGAATTCAGGAGGAAGAAGCGGCCCTTGAAAAAACGTTCAAGGACCTTCCCTCCTGCGAAGGAAAAACCGGCAACCAGATTGGCATCGAGTTCCAGAACCTTATGAAGGAGATTGAGCGGATCCGTCCTAAAAAAACAATGCTGGAAAATCGCAAAAAGGTGGTCTTCGAGTTCCAGAAACAGCGAAAATCAATCCTGGGCGAATTGTCCGAAATACGGACGGAGCGTTCGGCACAGTTTGAAAGGTCGCTGAAAAAGCTTAACAGGCAGCTTGAGGGGAAACTCAGGCTGAAGGTCCGGCCTGAATCCGATCGATCTCCCGTGATTCAATTTCTGTTGGGATGCGGGTTGAGTAACGTCGGAGAAGGGCGACTTTCCTGGCTCAAAGAGGCCGATCCATTCTCTCCTGGGAGATTGGCCGAGTTAATAGGTGAGGGCGCAGAGGCTTTGCGTCGTGCCAAATTAGGGATCACACCCACAGTGGCCGAAGCCCTGAGTCGACTGACCCCGGAGCAAATTCTGAAACTGGAGGAACTTGAACTGCCCGACGAGATCAGTATCGAATTGAATACCGCCCATGAAGGTCAGGTGAATTTTAGACCTTTGGAGAAGCTGTCGACCGGACAGCAGTGCACGGCGATACTGCACCTGCTTCTTATGCGTAACGTTGATCCTCTTATTATGGACCAACCCGAAGACAATCTCGATAATGCCTTCATCGCGGACCGCATTGTGGCAGAGTTGCGGTCTGCAAAGATCGCTCGTCAGTTCATCTTCGCAACCCATAATGCAAACATTCCGGTTTTCGGCGATGCTGAATGGATAGGTGTCTTTGAAGCTTCTGAAGGGCAGGCACTCATGCCTGCGGAAGCCCAAGGCGCAATCGACGTGGAAAAAGTCAGAGACAGTGCCGCAATGATCCTTGAAGGAGGCAAAACGGCTTTCAATCAACGGAAAGCGAAGTATGGATTTTGAGGTGATCGATGT
>JAJYPO010000066.1 GCA_021795275.1 Nitrospirota bacterium
CCCTTTGTCCTCGGAGAACTTGCCCTGGGGACCCTAAAAAACAGAAGGAATCTTCTATCCCTTCTGGAACAACTTCCCCAAGCCTCGGTGGCGACCGAAAGCGAAGTTCTTTTTTTCATACAATAATGGGACCTTTATGGAAAAGACATCGGATATATCGATGCTCACATTCTGGCTTCAGTCTCTCTCATGGAAGGCGGACGTCTCTGGACGGGCGACCGGCGACTTCGGGAGATCGCGAAAAATCTCCGTTTGGTCTATAACGAACAGGAATTCTGACCCGACCACATCATCCAGCTACTGGGAAGGCCCTCCAAAATCCTTCCCACCGGAAGAACAAAGCGAAAAGAGCGCGTTCCAGACCCGGGCCCCCTCTTTCGTCCCGACCCGCACAATCTCGAGAGGCCCCTCGAACGGTCCCCTCCTCGTCTGCCACAGAGGGTCCGCCTTCCTCCGGATCCATCCACCCGGGAACAGCTCTCCACGACGGGGGGAAGAACGACTTCCCCCGTCCGGGCCGAACGGCCGATGATTCTCATGCGGAAAAGGTACACCAAAACTTTGGCGGTGTTCATACTCGAACTTATGTGGGCAAAGTCTGCCTTTCCCCGATCCGAGACCGGATGAAAAATGCCATCCTCCTCCTTCTCGAAGCCTCGGACAAGGCGGAGGCCGACCCGGAGACGCCCTCTGCCCTTTCCCTCCGGAACCGGATCAGCGATCCTTGAAATCTTCATGCGAAATCCTTACTATTTGTCATAGTATGCAATGTCTTGCCGTTGAAGGGCAACCGCCCGGACGGTCCCGCGATTCCCCTTCCGGATGTGGAAGCCCTCTTCGCTTCCGGAGTCGGCATTGCGTCGAAATCCCCACCCATGAGGTCCTCCGTGCCCGCCCTCCCCAAAGACGAAGAAATCCGCTATTACGAAGGTCTCTCTCCCCTGGCCCGACTTCTCCTGGGGCTTGTCATCGCCTTGAACACAAAAGACGACAAGCGCCTGCTGGGGCTTCTGAACACCGGCGACCTCTTCCCCCGGGACAGGGACGGGAAGGACTGGACCCTCCCGGAGGTCTCCCGTTTAAAGTCCAGTCTGGACCTTTCCCGCTGGGAGACCGGCTCCGCCAACCGCTGGAACGCCACGCTGACCTCCCTTGCCCTTCGGGAGCTCTTCGATGGCCCCGAGGGGCCGGCCCGCGCCCGGGAGATCCTGGGGCGGCTCGTCCCCTCGCATACCCCGTCGGACCCCGTCTACACCAACTTCTTCGATCCGGTCTATCTCCGGCGACTTCTCGTCGCCTTTTACTCCAGGGACACACAGGAGATCGAGACGCTCGAAAAGCTTGCCAGGAAGGCCTACGACGGCCACTATCTCCGCTCTCACTTTCAGGACCATCTCTTCTGGGCCATCCTCCCTGCCGGCTGGGCCGCGACCCTTCCCGCCCCCCTTCTGGCGGACGCCCTGTCGATCAAGATCTCGATCCTTTTGGGCTCCGGGGTTCTCTCACCAGACCTTCCGGGACTTCTCACCCCGGGCCGACGAGCCCTCGAAAAGCCTCTCGATCACCCCGATCTGACCGACCACCTCCTGCGCTTTGATCTCGTCGGGGGCCATCTCTCCGGTGTGGGGCGGTTCGTCGCAACCCATCCCAAAAGCCCCCTCTATCTCCTGCTGGGGATCCAGGGATGGGAGGCCTTCCTGCGTGAAGAGTTCGGGGAGGCGGCGGGACTTTTCAGGAAGATGCTGACCGAATTCCGCAAGACGGTCACCAAACGGAAGATGCCCCCGGAAGAGCCCTTCGGCCTCTTCTACGCCCTCGCCCTCTTCCTGATGGACCGCTCCGACAAGCGGCGGGAGGATCTCCCCCGCCTGCTGGCCCTGGCCACCCCGTCCAATACCTGGAACTTTGCCGGCTATATGGCACTGTCGGCTCTGGAGTCCTCCCGCCAGGGGCTCGACGGCCACGCCCGGGACTCCCTCTCCCGGATCGCCCCGGGCGCCGGACGCTTCTCCCCTCTCGCCGGGGCCCTCTTCGCCCTTTCGCGATGGCTTCTCGACCCGGACAAGGCCGCTCCGGACCGGGGGGAAATCCTTGGCCGCTTCCGGGCGTTCCGGGAGATACTGCCGCTCGTGGCCGGACTCTACGCGGATCTTCTTCTCCGGATGGACGCCCCCCCGGAGGAGGCCCGGGAGTATCTGAACCAGGAGACGGTGGCATTTCTCCTTCGCCCTTTCCGCCACCTCCTGCTCCAGGAGGCCCCCTGGGAGCGCTCCCTCGCGGGGCTCGAAGGGATCCTGGCCCAGCACGATCCTGAGGGAGACGCCTCCCGGGAAAAGCGGATCGCCTGGCTCTTCGACCCACGGACCCTCGAAACCGACGCAGTGGAGCAGACCCGGAAGAACGGCGTTTGGCGGGGGACGAAGAAGATCGCCTTCAAGCGGCTCCAGGCAGGCGATCCCTCCCTTCCCCTCTCCGAGGCCGACCGGAAAATCGCCGATTCCTTCACCGTCGAGGTCTATTACGGAAATCGCGCCATCGCCCATCCCCACATCCACCGAACCCCTCTCGCCCTGGCGGGCCACCCCGCCGTATTCCACCGGGACCATCCGGAGCAGCGTCTCGACCTCGTGGCCGCCCTGCCCGAACTGATCCTCTCCGAAACCTCCCAGGGCTACCGGATCGAACTCTCCCATCGGGCCGACCACCCACAGGCCCTTTTGGAATCCGACTCCCCTTCCCGCTACCGGGTGGTCGATCTCTCGAAGCCCGTCGTCGACCTGTGCGTCCGGATCCCTCCCAAGGGTCTCTCCGTCCCCCGGGAGGCGAGGGACCGGATCCTGGAGCTTCTCCGTCGCCAGGCCCCCTTCCTCTCTCTCCGGGCCGAAATCGGCGAGGCCGACATCCCTGCCCTGGAGGGACAGACCGTCCCGGTTCTTCAGCTCGCACCCTTCCAGGACGGGCTCGCCCTGACCGCAGGTGTCCGCCCCTTCGGCCCCGGCGGCCCTTTTTATCCGACGGGCCGGGGCGGTCGCCTCGTCACCGCCCCGATCGACGGGAAGACCCTCCATGCCCGCCGGGATCTCGACGCCGAAAAAAACCGTCTGGAAGAGCTTGTCGCCCGCCTGCCCGTTCTCGCGGGGATCGAGCCGGAGCACAACACCTGGCTTCTGGACGAGGCCGAGGACGCCCTCGACCTTTTGACGGAGCTTCGCGAGACCCCCCTTCCGAAAGAGGTCGAATGGCCCCAGGGGGAGAGCTTCCGCGTCACGCCCCCCGTCGGAACGAAAAAGCTCCGGATCACGGTGCGGGAAGCCCGGGACTGGTTCGAACTCGAGGGCAAGGTGGCGGTCGACGAGGATCTGGTTCTGGACCTCCGGGAGATCCTCTCCCTTCTCCCCCGGGCAAAGGGGCGCTACCTCCCCCTTTCCGACGGACGCTTTCTCGCGCTGGCGGATGAACTCCGCCAGCGCCTCGAACGCCTGCAGTCCGTCTCCGAAGAATCCGGGTCGGGGTCCCGGGTCTCCCTTCCGGGGACACTTGCCATCGAAGATCTTCTTTCGGAGGCGGGGGAGGTCAAGGGGGACAGGAGCTGGCGGGAGTTCCGCAAACAGCTCCGGGAAGCGTCCGACCATCGGCCGGAAATTCCCGCGACGCTCGCGGCGGAACTCCGGGACTATCAGGCGGAGGGATTTTCCTGGATGAGCCGGCTGGCCCGGTGGGGCGCCGGCGCCTGTCTGGCCGACGACATGGGGCTGGGAAAGACCGTCCAGGCGATCGCCGTGATGCTGGAACAGGCCGCCGGGGGACCCATCCTGGTCGTGGCCCCCACCTCCGTCTGCCACAACTGGGCCTCCGAGCTCGCGCGTTTCGCCCCGACGCTCAGGGTCCACCAGCTGCGGGACGCCGCGGACCGGGCGACCCAGACCGGGGCGCTGGGTCCCCGCGACGTGCTCATCGCGAGCTACGGACTTCTGGCCCAGGAAGAGGCGCTTCTCTCGGGAATCTCCTGGCGGATGGCCGTCTTCGACGAGGCCCAGGCCTTCAAGAACGCCGAGACCAAACGGGCCCAGGCGGCCCGGAAGATCGGTGCCCAGTTCCGGCTAGCCCTGACGGGAACCCCGGTCGAAAACGACCTCGACGAGCTCTGGAGCCTCATGAGCGTCGTCAACCCGAGGCTTCTGGGCTCCCGCGAGCGCTTTGCCAACCGCTTCGCAGGCCCCATCGAGCGGAGCCGGGACACCCGGGTCCTGGCCTCGCTTCGCGCCCTCATCCGGCCCTTCATGCTCAGAAGGACAAAAAGCGCCGTTCTCTCCGAGCTTCCTCCCCGCACAGAGATCACCCTCGAGGTGGAGCTCTCCGCCGGGGAGCGGGCCTTCTACGAAGCCCTCCGGAGAAACGCCCTCGACAGGATCGCCGATCTGGCCGACCGGAAGGACTCCCGGATCCACATCCTGGCCGAGATCACCCGCCTCAGGAGAGCCCTTTGTCACCCGGGCCTCGTCGATCCCGAGACGCCCCTTCCCGGCTCCAAGCTCGAAACGTTCATGGGGCTGGTCGAAGAACTGCGGGACAACCGCCATCGGGCCCTGGTCTTCAGCCAGTTTACCGGCCACCTGGAACGGGTGGCGAAGGCCCTGGACGACCGACAGGTCCCCTACCAGTATCTCGACGGGAGCACTCCGGCAAAGGAGAGGGAAAAGCGGGTGGAGGCCTTTCAGGGGGGAACGGGGGATCTCTTCCTGATCAGCCTCCGGGCGGGCGGGACGGGGCTCAACCTGACGGCCGCCGACTATGTGATCCACCTCGATCCCTGGTGGAATCCGGCGGTGGAGGACCAGGCCTCCGACCGCGCCCACCGGATCGGCCAGCAGAGGCCGGTCACCGTCTACCGGCTGATCACCGCCGACAGCATCGAGGAGAAGATCCTCGCGCTCCACGCAAAGAAGCGGGATCTGGCCAACGATCTTCTCGAGGGCGCGGAAATGTCGGGGAAGCTGACCAACGAGGAATTGATCGCACTCATCGGATGATCGGTCCCTACCGGGGAAATCCGGGCGGGCGGGAGAACAGGGCACGTTCCCAAGTGATCTGCACCCTGTGCCACCTTGAAAAAAACCCGAAGACAGGGCCACAAACAAGGAGGCCTTCATCGCACACCTGGAGGTCCTGAAACGGAAGGCCGCGAACAGTCTCGTCACACACTGGACCGGATTCGTTCTCTCCTTCAACCGTCTCGACATCCCGGAGGACAACAATGCGGCCGAGCGCGCCCTCCGCATCCGGGTCATGGGCCGCAAGAATGTCATCGGAGCAAGGGCTCTCCGGTCTGCCAACCTCGCCGCCTGTATCTGCTCCCTCTTCGAAACCCGGCGGAAGAACAGGATCGATATCCGCACCGTCCTCACCGACGACGTCGCCGTCAGCGCGATACTGGGGGGAAAGGCCCCCGACGACATCTCTCCCGGACTCCCCTGGCGGTAATCGTCAAGCAATCTGTCGCACGTTTTTTGATTTTTTTCCATGTGATCTTTGCTCGTTTCCGATCGTCTCTTGTTGAGGGTTGAGGGTGACCTTTTCGATTGGAGTCCAGTCCCTGGTTTTTCCGGACCATCGCTCCGGATTCTTTTGTTGTGCTTCCCGATAAATCCTTTCTCGGCTATGCAGAAGTGTCCGGTCTTCTCCCCGATTCCTCTGGGACGGAGTCACGAATTTGATGGCGCTGTGGCGATGGAAGTCGTTGTACCCTCCAACAAAGAAAGAGATCCATTTCCGGGATTCTTCCAGGGTGTCGAAGGGCCTTTCCACCGGATATTCCGGATGCTCCTTCAGAGTTTTGAAGAGGGACTCCGAATAGGCATTGTCATTACTGACCGAAGGACGTCCGAAAGAGGGCCGAATGCCCAATCTCTGGAGCGTTCCGAGCATCCCGGTCAACGGACCTTCAGTTTGTCTGACAACCGGGTCAGAGCCTCGGACAGGCGGGAGGACGTTTTGGGGGAGGAATGGGAACCCTGAGATGTTGCTTTCCCGTCGATGGATCCCTCTCGATACAGGGATGGCCCGAAGAGGAGTGATTCCCCCGTCCGCTCCCAGAAAACAGCGCGATCCGCACGCTGTACCTTTTTCCCTTGACTGGATCACAACAATCCAAACCACCGGAATGCATTTTTTCGGAAAAAAGCGTACCGAATCCAGGCAAGAAATTCTATTTGGGAGGGGACTTCGCGGAGAAATTCCTGAGAGGACTTCAAAATGGTAGGCACGGGCGGTTTCGAACCGCCGACCTCTACCGTGTCAAGGTAGCGCTCCACCCCTGAGCTACGTGCCTGCTGGACAAGACGGGACCACGGAGAACCATGGCCCCGCATTTTCGGGACAAATTACTTGATGGCGGCCTTGAAGGCTTTTCCGGCAGTAAATTTTGGAACGCGCATGGCAGGGATCTTGATCTCCTGGCCAGTACGGGGGTTCCGTCCGGTGCGGGCCTTTCTCTTCACGGTCGAAAAGGTCCCGAAACCGGGAAGGGTCACGCGCTCGCTGTCCTTTTTGAGGGCCTTCTTGATCGCTTCGACAGCGGCGTTCAGGGCTTCATTCGCCTGGGTTTTGTTGATCTTTGCGGACTGGGAGATCTTGTCCACGAGTTCCGATTTTTTCATCGTTTTCTTCCCCCCTTTCGCATTTTAATTATGAAAATACAACGTCCATCGGGGAAATTACACTGAACCAACCAATCTGTCAAGCGTCCTGACCAGAAATCACAGAAATTCTTGGTCAAGCACAACTCCACCAAAAGGGAGCTATCCATAATTAAATAATATTAGCACTAACTTAACTACAGCTTTCACTTTCAGGGTCTCCCTCTCCCTCTTCGATCGATTTCATCTTGCTCCGGAAGGTCGTCCGGCTGATCCCCAGGATCCGGGAGGCCTTGTGCTGGTTCCCATCGGTCACGTCGAGAGCGGTCGGGATGAGCATCCGGTCCAGGAGGTCGGAAAAAAAGGAATAGGCCGAATCCGATTCCCGGAGATTCGACACCGCCTTCAGGTACTGCCAACACTTGGTGTGGAGAAGATGTTCGATCCCCACCGCCTGGGAGAGGGGTTCGCGAAGGTACAGGAATTCCGTGAGGGCCTGGAGAAGCGCCTCCCCCTCCCCGCTGAGAATGATCCTGAAATGGGAGTCCGACAGATCGAGCGACGGCATGGTTCCTCGGTCGATGAGGAGGAGACGGCTGTCGGGAGATACCGCCTCCCAGCCTTTCCAGGAATCCCGGACCAGGATTTCGAGCGGCCAGTGGAGCACGCTCCGTGAAATCCGCTCCGCCAGGGCGGTGTCACGCGTAAAAAGAAGTCCCTCCCTGATCGGAGTCCCCACGTCTTTCACGAACTCTCTCCGGAAACGGCCGCCGAATCGAACAGGAAACTCGCTCCGTCCCAGTCGACTTCGATCGTCCCGCCCTTTTGGACGGTCCGGGCCAGGATCTGCTGGGCCAACGGATTCATGATGGCCTGCTGGATCGCCCGTTTGAGGGGCCGGGCTCCGTAGACCGGATCGAAGCCGACCTGAGCCAGCTCCTCCCGGGCCCGATCGGTCAGGGCGAGAACGATATTCTGATCCTTGAGCCGCTTGTTGATCGATGAAAGCTGGATATCGACGATCTGCATGATCTCGGCCATGGTGAGGGGGTGGAAGAGAATGATCTCGTCGATCCGGTTCAGAAACTCCGGCCTAAGGGAGCGACCGAGGATCTCCATCACCTTTCGACGCACCTCGGCTTCGGGAACCCCGGCCGAATCACGGATGACGTCGGAGGCAATGTTCGAGGTCATGATGATGACGGTGTTCTTGAAGTCCACCACCCGGCCCTGCCCGTCGGTGAGCCGGCCGTCGTCCAGAACCTGGAGAAGCACGTTGAAAACGTCGGGATGGGCTTTTTCCATCTCGTCGAGAAGGATGACCGAATAAGGACGACGCCGGATCGCCTCCGTCAGCTGCCCGCCCTCCTCGTAACCGACGTATCCGGGCGGAGCCCCGATGAGGCGCGCCACCGAATGCTTCTCCATGTATTCGGACATGTCGATGCGGATCATCGCCTGGTCGTTGTCGAAGAGGAATTCGGCCAGGCTTTTGGCGAGCTCCGTCTTTCCCACCCCGGTCGGACCGAGGAAAAAGAAGGACCCGAGGGGGCGATTCGGGTCCTGTATTCCGGCCCTGGCGCGCCGGATGGCGTTCGAAACGGCCACGACCGCCTCCTTCTGGCCCACGACGCGCTGGGAGAGACGCTCCTCCATCTTCAGAAGCTTCTGAAGCTCTCCTTCCATCATGCGGGTCACAGGGATCCCGGTCCAGGCCGAGACCACCTGGGCCACGTCCTCCTCCGACACCTCTTCCTTCAGGAGGCGTCCGCCGGTCTGGCTTTCCTTCTCCATCGCGGCCTGGGCCGCATCGAGAGACTTCTGGAGGGTCGGGATCGTCCCGTAGGTGATCTGGGACGCTTTTTCGTACTGTCCTTCCCGCAATGCGGCATCGGCGTCCAGTTTGGACTGCTCGATCTTCTCCTTGAGCTCCCGGATCTCCTGGATCCGGGCCTTCTCCCCGTCCCACTGCGCCTTCAGGGCTGAAAAACGACCCTTGAGCTCCTCGAGCTCGTTTTCGACATCGGCCTTCTTTTTCCGGCTTCCTTCGTCCTCTTCCTTGGAAAGGGCCATCTTCTCGATTTCGAGCTGGCGGATCTTTCGGTCCACCTCATCGAGCTCGAGCGGCATGCTGTCGATCGCCACCCGGAGACGGCTCGCCGACTCGTCGATCAGATCGATGGCCTTGTCCGGAAGGAACCGGCCGGTGATGTAACGGTGGGAGAGGATCGCCGCTGCCACGATCGCCGAGTCCTTGATCCGGACCCCATGGTGAATCTCGTATTTTTCCTTGAGGCCCCGGAGAATGGCGATCGTGTCGTCGATGGAGGGCTCCCCCACGAAGACCGGCTGGAAGCGGCGCTCGAGGGCCGCGTCCTTTTCGATGTACTGACGGTATTCGTCCAGAGTCGTGGCGCCGATCGCCCGGAGTTCTCCCCGCGCAAGGGCGGGCTTCAACAGATTGGAGGCATCCATGGCGCCCTCGGTCGCCCCTGCACGGACGATGGTATGGAGCTCGTCGATGAACAGGATGATCCTCCCAGAAGCCGCGCTGATCTCCTTCAGAACGGCCTTGAGACGCTCCTCGAAGTCGCCCCTGTATTTGGCTCCGGCCAGAAGGGCACCGAGGTCGAGGGAAAAGATCGTCTTGTCCTTGAGCCCCTCGGGCACGTCCCCTGCCACGATCCGGAGAGCAAGACCCTCGACGATGGCCGTTTTGCCGACCCCCGGATCGCCGATCAGAACAGGGTTGTTCTTGGTCCGGCGGGAGAGGACCTGGATCACGCGCCGGATCTCCTCGTCGCGACCGATGACGGGATCGAGCTTGTTCTGGCGGGCGAGAGCTGTCAGATCCTTCCCGAACTTCTCGAGTGCCTGGTAGCGCTCCTCGGGATTCGGGTCGGTGACGCGCTGGCTTCCCCGCACCTCGGTGAGGGCCGCAAGGGTCTTTTCCCGGGTCAGCTTGAACGATTTGAAAATCCGGCTTTCGGGACCGGTGCTTTCGGTCATGGCCAGCAGGATGTGCTCGGTGCTGACATAATCGTCCTTGAAGGGACGGGTCTCCTCGAGAGCCTTGTCGAGCAGGAACGAGAGATTCCTGGAAAGATAGGGCCCACCGGATCCCCCCTCGACGCGGGGGAGCAGTCCGAGCTGTTCGTCAGTCTTTCCGAGAAGCTCTTCGGGGGAGACCTCCATCTTCAGGAGGATGGCGGGAACGATGCCCCCCTCCTGTTCCAGGAGGGCCTTGAGAAGGTGCAGGGGCTCCACCTCGGTGTTCCCCTTCTGGCGCGCCAGGTCGACAGCTTTCTGGAGCGCTTCCTGAGACTTCTGGGTCAGCTTGTTCACATCCATGGTCGATCCTCCCTGATCATTTCAAGTTTTGGCTCGGACCCCGGCTTTTTGGCCTGTCACGACAGGTCGTTATCGATGCAGGGCTCTCCCGGGGAGTCCCGGAGGCGGCTCCGGTGCCAGAGGAGCTGGTGCCTGAGGCGAAGAATGATCTCGACACCGGCCAGATTCACCCCCAGTTCCTTCCGGAGAATCATGATGACCCTGACGCGCTCGATCATTTCGGGCCGCAGAAACGGCGCAGTCCCCTCCTTTTCGATCTCGACGAGGCCTTCCCGGACCAGAAGGGACAGGGTTCGTCTGGAGACCGCATAGGTTTCCGTGACCCATTCGACCGGCATGGGGCGACCCGGGCCTTTTGGAAATTCTTTTTCAACCATCGGTCTTCCTCCTAAAAACAAACGGGACCCGGATGCCTCTTTCCCGGATCACCGGTTCTTCCATCGGAAGTCCGGCGGATAATGGCTGTCGAGCTCGCGGATGCAGGGCTCGAGAGAATCGGGAACCCGGGGGGGAAGAACCGGGAGGACCTTGACGAACAGATGCCCTTTTTCGTGGTCCACCGGAGAGGCCACCCCTTTTTCCTTCATCCTGAACGTCTGACCGGCCTTTGTCCCCGGAGGTATCTTGAGTCGGGCCTCACCATCGAGGGTCGGAACGGTGACCGTTGCACCGTACAGGAGCTCGGAGAGTTTGACCGGACAATCGAGAAGAAGGTCCGAACCCTGTCGCCGGAACAGGGGATCCGGCATGATGTCGTCGATGACCACCCGGACCAGACGGGATCGGGAACCGGAACCGATCTGGAGGGTAAAGGCCATTCCCGCCTCGATCCCGGCGGGAATCCTCAGGGTCACCTGTTCGGGTTTTTTCCCCGAAGCGTCGGTCAGAAGCACCGATTTGTCCGCCCCGAGGGCCGCTTCACGGAATGTCAGCGTAAGGTGGACCTCCGAGATCACGGCCCCTCCCCCCCTTCCCATTCCGCCGAACAGGTCCCAGAAGTCTCCCATCCCTTCTCCGGAAAAGTCCTCGAAGGGTC
>JAJYPO010000001.1 GCA_021795275.1 Nitrospirota bacterium
GACCTCCTCAAGGTCCCGGATCACCTGGGGATTGATGTCCTCCAGGGTGGCCATGCGAAAAACGACATCCGCCTTGAGCGCCTCCGGAAGGTAGGCCAGAACGTTGGCCGTCTGGTTCGGGTTCAGATAGTTCAGGATCAGGGCGATCGTCTGGGGGTGCTCATTTCTTATCAGATTCGCGATCGACTTCGGATCCATCCACTTGAGGGACTGGAGATTGGTCCCTTCCTGATCATTCATGGACTCGAAGATCTGGTCGGCCTGCTCCTTGCCAAGAGACTTCTCCAGAATTTCGCGCATGTACTTTTCACCCATGCGCGGAAGACCTCGGGTGGCTTTGTAGACAACGGAGAACTCCCCCATCACCTCGTCGATCTCTTCGGTGCTGACCTCTCCCATCTGGGCAATCAAGCTCGAAATCACCCCGACCTCCTTGATGTCAAGCTGCTTCAAGATCTCGGCGGCGACCTCCGGCCCGACAGCTGCGATAAAGATCGCCGCCTTCTCCAGACCGGACAGCTTCCTCTTGGCCAACGCGACTCCCTCCTACTTTTCCTTGAGCCACAGCCTGAGGACCTGGGCCGCCTGGGAGGGATCCTCCTGAGTCATCCGGGCAACATCCTCCTTGCCGGAACGAACGACCTCCTGTTCGCTCTCCCGCATGGGAACCGGCATCCCCACCGGCCCTTGGGCCGGAAGAGGAACCGCCTTCGTGACCATGCTCTGGAGAATCGGTTTCAGGATGAAGAGACTGAAGACCAGGACCAAAAGTCCTCCCAGGAATATCTCCAGAAGCGGCAGGAAAGGCTTGAGGCGCTCGGCCATCCGGGCTTCCTGGTTTTTGGATCCTGAAGATTCCGGTCTTACAAAGGGCACGGAATCCACGACAACGGTATCCCCTCTGGCCACATCGTAACCGATGGCATTCTGGACGATCCGGGTAAAGGAGGTGATCTCCTCGGGAGTCCTCGGTTCGTAGACCGTCGTTTCCCCCTGCTTGCCCGCCACCGTCCGGGTCTTTCCGTTCACGAGGACCGAGACGGAGATCCTTGCAACGGTCCCGGTTGGCTCGACGATATGGCTCATGGTGTGGCTCACGTCGTAATGCTCGATATCCTTTTTCTTGGAATACCGTGATTCTGTGCCGTTTTTAGGCCCCAGCGGAGGACTTGCGACCTTCCCGTTGGGACCGGGAATGTTACTCAGAACACCGGGAACCCCCACGGGAACGATCCGGGATCCGGAGGATTTTTCCCGAAGCTTCTCCCGTTCCGCAAGAGCGCGTCCCTTGGGATCGAACTGCTCGCGGGTCTCCTCGACCCGGCGGAAGTTCAGGGTCGCATTGACGCGAACCACAGACTGGCCTTCTCCCAGAACCTGGTCCAGCATGGTCTGGACTCTTCTTCTCAGACGATGCTCCACCATCGACTGATAGGCCAGCTGGGCCTTCGTCAGCTCTCCCGGGACCAGACCCTGACGTTTCCTGTTCAGGATCGTGCCTGTGTTGTCGACAATCGTCACATGGTCGGGAGTCAGCCCTTCAACCGCGTTGGCAACGAGATGGACGATCCCGTTCACCTGGCCTTGCTCGAGAGTCCGGCCTGGTTTCAGGCGGACAAGGACAGAGGCGTGCGCCCCCGCCTGATGTCGAAGAAAGACCGATCGGCGGGGAAGGACGATGGAGACCCGGGCCAGGGCAATCGGGCTCATCTCCTCGATAGTGCGGTCGAGTTCAGACTGGAGGGCCTGGAGGTACTGGACGTGCTGAACAAAGTCCGTGGTCGTGAGGGAGGGATGGTCGAAGATGTCGAATCCGGCACCGTGATGCCGCGGAAGCCCTTCGTCAGCGAGCTCCATCCGGAGGGTGTAAACCTGGCTCTTGGGAACGCGGATGACTCCCCCCTTTGTGGAGACCGCATAAGGAATCCCCATCCTGTCGAGTTTCTGCTGGATCTCAAAGGAATCCACAGGAGAAAGTCTCGAATAGAGGACCGCCTGATCGACGTTCTTCCCTGCGACTCCCAGAAATATCATGACTCCCACTAAAAGGGCGCCCAGAACCCCCGCCACGATTTTCTGTCCAAGCGAAAGGCGGCCAAACCACAGGGAAACGGTTTCGAAAATCTTGCGTAAAATGTCCATAGCGAGCCCTCTTAACCCTTACAGCGGCATGTTGTTCATTTCCTGGTAGGCCTTCACGATCCGGTCCCTGACCTGCATCATCAGGTGAAAGGAGACATCGGCCTGGGCCATTTCGATCATCGTCTGGTGGAGGGTCACACCCTCCTGTCCGGTCGAGAATTCCTGGATCGTCTTGTCCGCCTCGCTCTGAAGGGAGTTGACCCGCGCAATGGAATCCTTCAGGACATGGACGAAGGACTCCTCCCCCGATGGCTGTGCCGGAAGACCCTCTTGCGGCTCCCCCGGACGGGCCGAATGAAGCGGCGCTCCGCTTCCGATACGTGGTTCATCGATCATGGGACCCCTCCCTTCCCCGGAGTGAGGCGCGTCTAGACATGGATTGTCAGATCCTTGGAGGCCATCCGCTTTGTCGTGTCGAGGGCTGTCAGGTTGGCCTCATAGGCCCTGGACGCATCGATCAGGTTGGTCATTTCCTCGAGCTTCGACACATTCGGGCGAAAGACGAAGCCGTCCCTGTCGGCATCGGGATTCTGGGGATCATAGGTCCGGGTTGGCCGACGAGGATCCCGGACCATGCCAAGAACCTTGACCTCCTTGACGGGACTTTGGATCGGGGAGTTGAGAATGTCTGAAAACGACTGTCCTGGGGCAACGGCCGCAAAGATGACATCCCGACGTTCATAGACACCATGCGGATTCCCCCGGGTCGAATCGGCGTTGGCCAGGTTGCCGGCAAGGACATTGAGCCTCACCCGTTCCGCCTCGAGACCCGAACCTGAAATTCTGAGTGCGTCGGAAAATCCCACGGCTATCTCCCTTCACCCGAGATGGCATCCCCCATCATCCGGTATTTCCAGCCTGCCATGGAGGCCAGGGCGTTGTAGTTTCCCGTATTTGAGGCAAGTTTCTGCATTTCCAGCTCGATATTGACTGTATTGAGGTCATTGCCGACCGTCTCGTCGGTGTTGATGGTGAGGCTTCCATCCGTCCGGTCCAGATCCCTGCGCGTGGGCGCTTCCAGAGCTTTCGAGAGCTCCTTCTTGAAGGAAAGGTCGCGCGCCATGTACCCGGGAGTATCCTGATTGGCGATATTGCTCACAAGAAGCAGATGTCTCCTTGAGCGGAGATCCATCGTGACCTTGAGAAGGTCGGTCGTCCTGTCGAAAAGATGTACCTGGCTCATGATTCCCCTCCACTGACCACTAGAAATGCAACAAGCATACCAATGACTCAAGATATTATCCGACAAGGAAATTCACAAAAGACTCATTCCTTGAAAGGGGATTCGGTTCCTGCCTGGCAGGAAGAATTTTCCCGGTTACTCCACCCCCTCCATCCCTCCCTCTCCCCCTGCGATCCCGTATTCGGCGAGCTTGTTCCTGAGGGTTCTCACATTGATTCCCAGAAGCCTTGCTGATTGGGCCTTGTTCCCTCCACAGGAGGAGAGTGTCCGGAGGATCAGTTCCCGCTCCACCTCCCAGACAGAACGTCCGGGGCGGATCCCGGCTCCGCCCCCCGCCTCCTCTTCACCCCCCCCGACATCCGGATCCAGAAGATCTGCCACATGGACGGGAAGGATCGTGCGCCCCTCCGCCAGAAAGGCGGCCCTGGTCACGACGTTCTCAAGCTCCCGGACATTGCCGGGCCAGTTGTGCCGGCCGAGAAGCTCCAGCGTTTCGGGGGCAAAGGGACCCACCGCCATATGTTCCTTTTCAAAGGCCTGGCGGAACAGCTCCGCCAATAGGGAAATGTCCTCCATCCTTTCCCGGAGGGGAAGGAGAGTCACGGGAAAGACCCTCAGGCGATAGTAGAGATCCTCCCGGAATCGGCCCGCCCGGACCTCTTCTTTCAGGTTCCGGTTTGTCGTGGCGATGATCCGGATGTCAACGGGGACGGGCCGGGTTCCCCCCACGCGATCGATCTCCCGCTCCTGGATGACCCGAAGCAACTTGGCCTGAAGTCCGAGTTCCATCTCCCCGATCTCGTCTAGCAACAGAGTGCCCGTATGGGCCAGCTCGAACTTTCCGACTTTCCGGGCCAAGGCTCCGGAAAAGGCCCCCTTTTCATAGCCAAAGAGTTCGGACTCGAGAAGGTTGTCCGGAAGAGCGGCACAGTTGACTGCGACGAAGGGGCGGTGGGCTCTCGTCGAACGTTCGTGAAGATAACGGGCAAGAAGCTCCTTTCCCGTTCCGCTCTCCCCTTCGATCAGAATCGTCGCCGGCGTCGAGGCGACAGCGTCGATCATTCCAAGAATCCTGATCATCGCAGGGTTGCGTGTTTTTATCGGTCGGGAGACATTTTCCCAGGGGTTTCTTCCCCCCGATCCGGGCAGGCTTCCTTCCCCCGGAGGACAAAGTGGGGAGGGATCCAGAATCTTTCTCAGATCCTCGGCCTTGAAAGGTTTTGTCAAGAAATTGACTGCCCCCTGCTTCATTGCCTCGACAGCCTGAGGAACCGTTCCGTAGGCCGTCATGAAAATGACACGCGTCAGGGGAGATTTCTCTTTCAGCCTCGACAGCAGTTCCCATCCGTCCACAGAGGGCATACGAACATCGCTGATCACCCATCCATAGTCTTCCCGGGAAATTTTTTCGATCGCCTCTTGTCCGTTCTGGGCCAGACTGACCCGGTAACCGTCCCGTCTCAGCGTCTCTCTGAGGGCGATCGCCATTTCCGGCTCGTCATCAACGACAAGAACACTTCCGGCTTCCTGAGGACTCACCTTTCGCCTCCTTGATTTCCGTTTGCCAGGACCGGATGGACCCGTCCCGGAGGAATGGACAGGGAAAATGCCGTCCACGCCCCGTCCCGAAAGTAGCGAATCTCCCCTCCATGGGCCACCGCAATATTGTGAACGATGGAAAGCCCAAGGCCTGTCCCTTTGGCCCGCGTGGTGAAGAAGGGATCGAAAATCCGCCCCGCCACCTCTTCAGCAATTCCCGTGCCATTGTCTTTCACGATAAAAAGATACTCTCCGGCCGGGCCCTGGCCAGTCTCCAGACGGAGTTCCCGGGGGCCTTCCTCCTTTGGAGAAAGACCCATGAGGGCCTCAAGCCCATTGCTGACAAGATTGAAAAGGGCATGGTAGAGAAGTTCCTCGTCGACAAGGAGCACGGCGGGCGCAGGGGCAGGATCGGAATAAAATGTCAGAGTTCTGGCAGCCCGGGAACGGGCGGCGGAACGAACCATGCGCGCAAAGTCCGCCGAGAGGCGATTTATGAAAACTTCGGAGTCGACGCTCCCTTCCTGGAGTTCCGGGGTCCGGGTATGATAGAGGAGATTGCCGATCAGGCGGTCCATGGAGGCGATCGAGGTGATCATGTGACCCAGGTATTCCCTTGCTTCCGGCGTGACAGAATCCCGGGAGAGAAGGGAGCTGAAAAGCTCCAGACTTCCCAGAGGATTTCGGAGCTCGTGGGCGATCTGGGCGATCATTTCGCCCATGGCCCGGAGTCTCCGGTCCCGGGCGACCTCCTCTTCCATCTCGCGGATTCGCGTCACGTCGGTGAAGATGAAGACATATCCGATCGGCCGGCCTTCAGGGCCAGGAACGGGCCGGCGAACCACGGCCCAGGAGCGGCCACCGTCTTCAAAGGCCGACTCGTCCTCCGTTTCGCCTGGCGGCCAGAGGCCTTTTTCTTCGAGAAGGGGGATCAGGGAGCCCTCTGTCGGACCGGGAAAAATGTCCATCGCCGGATTCCGGTAGAGGGGCGCTCCTCCCGGTGTCAGAACGAGAACTCCGCCGGAGAGGCTCTTCAGGATGGCTTCCAGAAAACTCCCCTGCCGGTCGAAATCAAGATTCTTGCGGGTGAGTGCCTCGGAGAGATCCGCAATCCTTTTTTCCAGGGCGGCGTAGGAGGTGACGAGGGATTCCGAGGCGGACTGAAAGGAGAGAAAGGCCTGCCTCAGAACCTCCTCCCGGGCCTCCCCACCGGTTGTGGATGTGACGATCTCATCTGGGTTCTCCATCCTTTTTCTCCAGTCTCATGGCGCGAATTTTTTCCTTGGCCACCCGGGCCACCTCCTCCCCCGGATATTTTCTGACAGTCTTCTCAAACCATTCGAGAGCCTCACCGGCATGTCCTTCGGAGAGAGCCATCTGCCCCATCTGGTAGGTGACCCACCCTCCGTGGGGATCGGATGGACAACAGGCCAGCATCTCCTGCCAGTAGCGCCTGGAGGAGGCCCTGTCTCCCCGCAGAAAGGATTCCTGCCCCAGTCGAAAAAGGACCCGGGCCAGAAGGGAACGATTTTCTCTCCGGCCTTCGATTTCGGGGAGGGCACGCAGAAGATCGGAGCGGCCCTTGTCCGGATCCCCCGATCCGATCTCAAGGAGTCCAAGCCGCGCCAGGACCTCCCCGGGATGGTCGATCGGCACGCCGGAAACGGCCCAGCTGGACAGAACCTCCCTTTCAATGTCAGGTTTCTTCATCTGCCGGGCCAGATCCAAAGCCTTGGCGAACCATTCCCTCCGCTCGGTGGAGGGAATGGTTCGATTGCCGTAAAAGGTGATCGCCCGGGCAAGGGCCCGAGATTTCTTGCCGTCCTGGATCAACCAGCGGTATCGGAGCTTCCTGGCTTTTGCGAGAAGCACCGGATCTTTAGCATGGGAAAGGACAGAATCCAGCTCCCGTCCGGCCCGTTCCTTGTCCCCGGTCTTCCTGTTCGCCCGGGCAAGGGACAGGAATAGAGCGGCCCCGGCGGGGTCGGAGGCGAGAGGAAGACGGTAGCGGTAGGAGTGGTAGAGATTGAGGATCTGTCCGGCATGAAGGGGGTATGAAAGTTGACTGATCCGGTTCAGGACCAGAGATGTTTCAAGCTTCCGGAGCCGCACTCCGAAACGTGATGCGGGGTCAACGGTTCCTTCCAGACGTGAAATCTTTCGGATTGCCCCCTCCCAGTCACCTGCCCGGTCCATCAATCTGAGACGAAGGAGGGCCGCCTCCCCGGAGATCCTCCGGTTGCGTTCTTCCGAGGCAATTTTTCCGAGCTCCCGGATCGACCGGGAAAGAAGCTCCGGAAGGTCCCTCGGAGATTCCCCATTGTCCGGTGAAAAAAAGACGAGCCTCAGAAGCTCGGTCCTGGCGAGGTGACTGGCCGCGCTTCCGGGATAGTCGGCCACGACTTCCCGCAAGCGGGCCTTTTCGTGGGAGAGAAAGCCCAGGCGCCCTGAAATCCTGGCGAGGTAATACTCCGACTCCCCCGATCTCGGGTCATTGGGGAAAAGGCGAGCAAAGCTTTTGAAAAGGGCGGCGGATCGATGATTGTGTCCCAGGGCGTAGGCGGTGCGGGCCAGCAGGAAAAGGGCCTCCGGGTAGTGGTAGGGATAGCTTTTCGAAAGCGAAAGGGCGGAAAGAAAGGCGGATTCCGCCCCCGGAAGGTCCCCCTGGTCAAGACGGACATGTCCCCGAAGATAGAGGTAACGGATCCTGTCTGTCATGGGGGAAGAATGTGACAGGGAGGCCCGGACCTCGTCGAGAATTTTGTCCGCCCTCCGGAGATTTCCCTTCTCCCGCCAGGAGTCGGCTGTTGCGAGACGGGCCCGAAAGGCCCAGGGGCTGTCCGGAAACCGGGATAGCAGCTGGGAGAGAATTCCCCGTCCTTCCGCCCCGAAGCGCTGGCGAATAAGGTACTGTCCCTCCCGAAAAAGGACCTCCCCCCTGTCCCAGCCGGAGGGGGGGGTCTCTTCCGCCTTCCTGAAATAGGCAAGGGGTTCCCGGAAGTCACCGGAGCTCTTCCCGATGGCTTCCCGGGCATGAATCCTGGCCAGAAGAAGAAGAGCCGGTCCCCGATAGAGGGATCCCGGATGGGAGGACAGGAGTTCCTTGATGGCTTTCCGGGCCATCCGGTCATGCTGTGACCTGAAATCCTTCAGGGCCACCGAGAGAAGGGCGCGGTCACGACCAGGAGGAAGTTTTCCTCCCGGTCCCGGTTCCATAGCTCCCAGTCGCTCCGGGGAAAGGCCGGAAAAAAACAGGAGAAAGGCCAGTCCTCCCAGAAAGGCGATCCGGCCCGGAAAGGCAACCTTTCTTGGCATTTCCATTTCGGCCTCCTTGCCTCTTCGATCAGGAAGAGGGAACCGGAACAGGGCGGAGCCTCCGGGAAAAAACCCAGGCCTATCTATTTCCGGAGATTTGTTCCGTCACGAAATACCGAATCTTCGAATTTTCTCGATCAGGGTCGTCCGGTTGAGTCCCAGGATTTCAGCCGCCCTGGACCGGTTTCCCCCCGCCCTCTCAAGGGCCTGACGTACAAGAGTCCGCTCGATGTCTCCCAGGAAGTCTGCAAGATTGAAGTCCTTCCCGAGGAGAGCTTCCGCCATCGATAGACCCCCTCCGGTCGGGGTGGCCGTGATCGGATCCGGAGATGGATCCGGGACCATCCCTTCAACCCTTTCCTCCTCCACAAGAGGGGCCGAAGCCTCTTCCTTGCCCCGGCGGATCTTTTCAGGGAGATCACCCGGGCCGACTTTTTCGCCTCCCGAAAGGACAAGCAGGCGCTCCATCACATTTTCAAGTTCCCTGACATTCCCTGGCCACTCATATCTTGCCAGGAGATTCATGGCAGCCGAGGTCAGGGACACAGGCTCCCCCCTCCCCTCTTCATGCCAGCGCCGGATGAAGAAATCGACGAGAAGGGAAATGTCCTCCGGGCGACTTCTGAGAGGAGGAATTTCGACCGGAATGACCGACAGGCGATAATACAGATCCTCCCGGAATCCTCCCGAACGGGTCATCTCCTCAAGGTTCCGGTGGGTTGCGGCCAGGACACGCACATTGGCCGTCCGTGGCTTTGCTCCACCGACTCTTTCGTAGACCTTTTCCTGAAGGACCCTCAGGAGCTTGACCTGGAGGGTCAGGGGCAATTCCCCGATTTCGTCGAAGAAGATTGTCCCTCCCTCGGCGATCTCGAATCGTCCCGGACGGCCATTCACCGCCCCGGTGAAAGCTCCCTTTTCATGACCGAAGAGCTCGCTTTCCATCAACCCTTCGGGAATCGCGCCGCAGTTCACGGGCACAAAGGGAAAGGATCTGCGCGGACTCCCGTCGTGAAGGATACGGGCGATTCGTTCCTTTCCCGTCCCGCTCTCTCCGGTAATCAGGACCGTCGAATCACTTCTGGCCACGCGGGCCACAAGGCCAAGAAGTTCGGCCACAGGCTTTGACCGGCCAATGAAACGGTCCGAAAAATCCGGGAGGGGGGAACCGTTTTTGGGCATGAGTTCTCCTCAGGGTCCCTTAGGCACCCCGGTCATGCCTCTCGGGAGGGGTGCCACTCAATTCGCCCGAAATTATAGCGGAATCCGCCCTTTTTCTCCATCTCCCGGGACCTTAGGCTCAGAGGGGGATCCACGAAGCTCCTCGAGCCTGGACCGGAGTCTGGAGAGGGAGACCCGGGAGAGGGCCCCGTGGACCTTCCTCAGGCCACGGACCAGGGTTTCCGCCCCCGAATCGAGGGGGATGAATCGGGGCGACTCGGCCTTCGGCGACGATGGGGTGGAGCCTGCATTGTGAGGGCAGACCTCCTGGCATCGATCACATCCGAAAAGCCAGGGGTCTCCGGAGAATTTTCGCAGGCCCGCTCCGTCGTCATCTGGGCGTTCAATGGTCAGGTAACTCAGGCATCGGCGGGCATCCAGAAGATAGGCGGATTCAAAAGCACCGGTGGGACAGGCTTCAAGACATCGCGAACACCCTCCGCAAGGGTCCCGGAGAAAGGGTCGGGCCTCTCTTTTCGGCAAGGGCGTTTTCAGGAGCATTGACCCGATCGTAAACCATGAGCCAAACTCCGGATGGATCAGAAGGGTGTTCTTTCCCATCCTCCCAAGGCCGGCCATCTGGGCCAGGGATTTTTCGAGAAGAGCTCCGTGATCAGGTTTGATCAGCGGTTTATCCCCGGAAGGGAGATAGGAGGAGATACTGGAAAGAACACGGGTGAAGGCTTTTTCGAAACGTGTGTGATAGTCCTCTCCCACCGCATAGCGTGCGATTTCCGCATGACCGGGACCGGGAGAAGGAGAAAATGCCGTGGGGTCATAGGGAAGAATCCCCATAACGATAGAGTGGTATCCAGGATATCCGTCGGAGAGAGAACGCCGTCTCGTGGCCGTTCGTTCCAGATAGCCGAGGTTCCCATGAAGACCCCGGGAGAGCCAATCGATAAAATGTGTCCACTCGGGAACAGGGGGGGGATCAACAAGGACTCCCCATTCGGGAAACTCCCTGTCCATGGCCCGGGACAGGTTGTCCATGAGGAGAGGGTCTGAGCCATCCTGGGAAGCCAACACGAAGCCTGCGGGACGATCAGAAATCCGGGGCCTCCAGCTTGGGAAGATTCTCCATCAGACGCTGCAGGACAACCTCCAACTGTTTGTCGGTGAGGTCGAGGGAGCGAAGGGCATCGAACATGGTCGATTCAGGACAGGGAGATTCTTCAAGACCGAAGCCGGCCAGGGTTGCCAGCCCGTCCGCCAGGGCGATGATCGCTGTTTCGAGTTGGTAGGAGGGGGATTTCGAGGGATTGTTGTGCCATCCGATCGGAACGCGGATCGAAGAGGGAAAATGCCAGAAATAGGCGAGCCGAAAGCCGACAAAGGCATGGCTCGCCCCAAAAAGGTCTTCCTCGAATCTCCAGTCAGGGATTCCCGGTTCCTTGTGGATCAGGTCAGGGATCCATGGCTCGAAGTCGAGATAGTAGATGACCTTTCCGAAGTCATGAAGAAGGCCTGCCGTGGCAAGATCCTCCGGTTGTCCGACCGCAAGGTTTTCCCCCAGAATACGGGCGAGAATTGAAACTGCAAAGGAATGTTTCCACAATTTGATGACACCTTCGCGATTGGCCACAAGCTGGAGGACCGACATCGAAAGGATCAGCCCCCGGATTCCATTCAGCCCAAGAAGCAGGATCGCCTCGCGGATCATTCCGATCTTTCCCGAGCGGGCATAGTAGGGGGAATTGGCGACTTTCAGGATCCGGGCCGCCATTGACTGGTCCTCTTCGATGATCCGCGCCAGTCGCGTCATGGAAACATCAGGATCGTCAAGATAGGCAAGGGCCGTCCGAACAAGGACGGGAAGGGTCGGGAGATGATCGATGCTGGATATTCTCTCAAAAAGCTTGTCAGTCGAAGGCCTGCCCTTTACGGCAGGGTTCTGGGAAGAGGAGATATCCTGGTCCATGCGAGTTTCTCCGAAGTTTTCCCACAGAACAGCAGCCAGCAGTCGCCTCGTCAGATAAGGCTGGCCACCCCCGATCCCTCAGGACTCTTCCCTGCGGATCCTCTGTCGAACCGTCTCCCCGATAGCCTTTTCCAGCGCCGCATCAAACCGTTCGAGCATCTCTCGCGGAACTCCGGATTCGGGAGTAAGAAGCTGCATCCGAGCCCGGGCAGATCGAAGCCATTCCTCCCCCCAGCGAGGCCAGAAATCGGGCGAAGCCGCTTCGGTTGTGGTGACGAAGATTTCCAGAATGCCAAGTTTTCCGAGACGTTCCATCAGAGAGCGGGTGACCTGTTCTCCGGCACGGACGACAAGCCTCCCGTGGCTATCGTGAACATCAACCGCCAACGGCTCGGAGGGCAGTGGGGGGTCATCTTTCAGCTCAATCCGGACAAATGGTTCCGACGATCCCATGGGGTCCATCCTCCATCAACAGAGACCTGTCGATACTCTCCCTGCCCATCGAACGATACCATTCTTCGAAGAGACATGACAAGACATCAGGCCTGATTTCCTGAATCTGGAGGGATCCCTGGTAGAGAATTCCACTTCGCCCGAAGGCCAGGGCACCACCCAAAACCTTGGATCCTCCCACCATCAGATCCCCTCGAACAGGTTCACTAAAACAGAAGGAGGAATTGCCCCTTCTCGAGTCTCCGCCTGCGGAGGTGAGGGGGGAGCACCGGGACTGCATCACCGTCGGGTGGCCGCACCAGAGAAGAAATTCCGCAAAGGCGGCATGGAGTCTTTCATATAGGAGGGGCCAGTTCCTGGCTCCGGGAGGAAAAATGGCACGGGAAAAAAACAGGGAAAGACAGAGATCCTGCCCATGGAGGACCGCTCCTCCGCCGGTCTGGCGGATGGCCACAGATTGCGGGGAGAGCCCCCAGTCGGGAGGGATTCGCCCCGACCAGGTGCGACCGACCGTGGCCCCGCCGGAAATACGGTAAACCCGGAGGATCCCTCGAAGACCCGGCCTCACCAAGGACCAGATTTCCCGGTCACGGGCCATCTGATCCGTGGACGAGCCTGCTCCGCCGACAAGCAGGATCCATCGGTGACGCAGGGGGCCTGGACCTATCTCAGCCACTTCTCTCCACCGTCTGTCAGGAGCTGGGCAGGGAGGCCGGATCGGTCAGGACCGGGTCCCGTGCCGCGGCGACTTCGTCAGGCCTCGCAACGGGAGTCCGGCGGGGGGCCTCCTTGAGGCGGGCGGGATCCTTTTTTGCCAGATCGATGATTTTCCTGAAATCGTCAGCAAACCGGTCAAGGGTCTCTTTTGATTCCGTCTCGGTTGGCTCGATCATCAGGGCCTCCGGAACGATGAGCGGAAAGGAGATTGTGGGGGCGTAGTATCCGGCATCCAGAATCTCTTTTGCAAGATCTGAGGCGTGCAGGCCTTCTTGGGACAATTCCTTGGCCGAAAGGACGAATTCATGGGCGCACAGCCCCTCCCCCGTCCTAGGAAGGGTCCCGGACAGAAGAGTCCTCAGATAGTTGGCGTTGAGAAGGGCATAGAGAGCCACCTTCCGGAGACCTTCTCCCCCAAGCATCCTGACATAGCCCAGGGCCCGCAGGAGCACAAGGGAGGAGCCAATAAAGGAACGGATCGGTCCGATGGAGGTTTCGGGAGAGACCAGGGAATAGCGGTCTCCGTCTTTTCTGATCCGGGGAGAGGGAAGATAGGGGGCCAGGTGGGACTTGACCCCCACCGGACCCGATCCGGGCCCTCCACCGCCGTGGGGTGTGGCCAATGTCTTGTGGGTATTGATATGGACGATATCGAATCCGAGGTCCCCGGGTCGGAGTACGCCGATAAAGGCATTGAAATTGGCTCCATCCAGATAGAGAAGTGCTCCAGACGCCTTGACCAGGGCCACCATTTTTGGCAGATCCTTCTCGAAGATCCCAAGGGTGCTTGGAACTGTCATCATCACAAGAGCCGTCCTGGGTGAGAGGGCTTCCTCGAGACGAGCCAGATCCACTCCCCCGTCACTTCCCGACGGCAGGACATGGACGGTAAATCCGCCCATGGCAGCACTGGCGGGATTCGTCCCGTGAGCCGAATCCGGAATCAGGATTTCGGTCCTGTTTTTATCCCCCCTCGATTCGAAATATCTCCTTGTCACAAGAATTCCGGTCAACTCTCCATGAGCTCCGGCCGCGGGGGCAAGTGTCACGGCCTCCATTCCGAGAAGCTGACACAATGTCTCCTCGCAGGTCTGGAGGGCCTCCAGAAGGCCCTGCATCCCATCAGGATCGATTCGCGGATGGAGGTCCCGGAAACCTGGAATCTCCGGAATCCGGTCCATGACCTTGGGGTTGTACTTCATGGTGCATGATCCCAGAGGGTAGAAATGCGTATCCACCCCACGATTCAAATGAGAAAGCCTGGTAAAATGACGGACGACGTCGAGCTCGGACAGCTCCGGAAGGGAGAGGGGGATCTCCCTTCCCGCCCCCTTGGGAATCTGGCTTACCACACTCTCAGGAGCGACCCCAGGAGATTCCACTCCCCGGGCTCCCGGACGACTTTTCTGCCAGAGGGTCGGTTCCATGGAGGGTCTCACGAAAGTTGGCAGGCCAGTCCTTGACATTTCAGGCTGCATTGTTATTTGTCCTCGCATCATAAGAATCATCGAAATCCAAAGAATTCCCGAACAAGCCCGACCGTTTGCTCAATTTCTGATTTTGTCCTGATTTCGGTTGCACACCAGAGCATGCAACGCGACCAGGAGGGGCCCAGGATTTCGCCCAGGGGCAAGCCACCGAGAACCCCCTTCGATAAAAGATGTCGGCTCAAGGAATCGGCCGCCACCGGAAGTTCCACGACAAATTCATGAAAAAAGTCGGTTTCCGGGTTGACAAGAGAAACCCCCGGGACTGTCAGGAGGCCCCTGCAGAGATCATGGGCATTGGACCATGATCCGGAAGCGGCCCGGCGAAGGCCGCTGGGTCCTAACAGGGCGAGATAGACGAGGGATTGCAGGGCCAGCAAAGTCTCATTGCTGCATATGTTCGAATTGGCCTTTTCCCGCCGGATATGCTGCTCACGGGCCTGGAGCGTCAGGACAAAGCACGATCGTCCTTCACGGTCCCTTGTCAATCCGGCCAATCGGCCGGGAATGCGGCGGACAAATTTTTTGCGGGCCGTGAGGAGTCCAAGGTATGGTCCCCCCGAAGAGAGAGGAAGACCCAGTGGCTGACCTTCTCCCGTGGCCAGATCCGCGCCCCATTCTCCCGGAGATCGCAAGAGAGCCAGAGTATGAGGATTGGCGTGGATGATGAAGAGGGCTCCGGCTCCATGAAGGAGTTCGGCCACCCCGTCAAAGCGGTCGACCGTTCCCAGAAATGTCGGGCTGGCCCCGACAAAGCAGGCGACATCCGGACCAAGGCTTTCGGCAATGGAAGCCGGGAGCGTACGTCCTGACTCGAGCGGCACTGTCCTCACCCGGACGGACATTCCCTCAAGGTAGGTCGCAACGACTGCCCGACAGCCCGGATCGATTCCTTCAGAGAGGAGAACCACTGAGCGCTCTGTTTCCCGGATGGCCACCAGAACGGCCTCGGCCAGGGCCGTCGCTCCGTCGTAAAGAGAGGCGTTGGCAAGATCCATGCCGTAGAGTCTGGCGATGGCTGTCTGGAATTCAAAAATTGCCTGAAGAAGTCCCTGGGAGGCCTCGGGCTGATAGGGCGTGTAGGAGGTCAGGAACTCGCCTCTTCCGATCAGCGAGGAAACCGCCGCGGGGATGAAATGGTCGTAGGACCCTGCTCCTCTAAAGACAACCGCCCGACCTGCGTGAAGGTTCCGTTTTGCCCGGGACGAAAACCATTCCAGAAGGGTGCGTTCGTCGCATCCCTCTCCGAGCCGGGAAAGATCCGGCAAGCCGGATGCCGGCATCGACTGGGCATAGACGGACAACAGGTCGTCAAGGCCTTCCAAGCCAAGGAGATCAAGCATTTCCCGAGTCTCTGCCGCGGTATGGGGAATAAAATCGGCCATCGCCTCAGTGCCCCCCCCCGGCCCCGGAAACCAGAAGGGCCTGGTATCCTTTCTCGTCAAGGAGGGAGTTCCACTGCGCCGGATCATCCACGCGGAGTTCGAAGATCCAGCCGGCCCCATAGGGATCTGAGTTTACCAGGGCAGGATTTGATTCGATGGCGCTGTTTACCGCCACGACCTCTCCTCCCATGGGAGCATAGATCGAAAAGGCCGCCTTCACTGATTCGATGATCGCCGCCTCGGCTCCCTGCGGAATTTTCTTGCCGATCTTCGGAAGCTCCACGAAGACCACATCAGTAATTTCCTTCTGTGCAAAATCCGTGATACCCACGCGCATCAGGGAATGATCCCCCGAGGACTGGATCCACTCATGGGTCGGAGTATAACGCCTCTCTGAACTCACCTTCTCACTCCTTGATTACAGATTCGTTTAGCAAAATTCCTTCTCCACCGAAACTTCCCTATTTTCTGGTCAGCCCTCCTGCCACAAAAGGTCTTGAGTGGAAGCGTGCCCGGTGGATCTTACCGTGGATTTCGATTCCGGCTTCCTTTCCTTTCATAAAATCGTTAAAAAACGAAGGATCGATATAGGCCAGCCCAAAGCCTCCACCAACACGTGGTGAATGCCCCCCGGAGGTCACTTCTCCAACCTGACGACCTGTCGCTGGATCGATAACCGGACAGTGGGTCCGCGGAATTCCCCTCTCTGCCAGAACAAAGCCCGTCAGACGGTCCCTTTCCGGATCTTCCCTTTTTTCGAGCATTTCCTCTCGCCCGAGAAAGGGAGCCTTGCGAAGGTTGACCGCAAAGTCCAGGCCGGCATCGAACGCCGTCTTTTCGGGGGTCAGCTCCTGACCATACAGGGGATAGGCCATTTCAAGCCGGAGAAGATCCCGGGCCCCCAGGCCTGCCTGCACCAGTCCAAGGTCCGGACCTTTTTCAGACAAGGACTTGTATATGGGTAGGATAGCCTCAGCAGGGCCGAAGAATTCCCATCCATCCTCGCCAGTGTATCCTGTCCGGCTGATCCAGAGCCGTTCCGCCGAATCGGTGGAAAATCGGACCTCCCTTCGGACCATTGTCTCGAACCCCTGGGAAAGGAGTGATACGATCCTGGGGGACGCCGGTCCCTGAAGGGCAAGCGCTATCTGGTCAATGGAAAGATCGAGCAGGGCGAGGGATGGAGGCAGATGGGAGCGTATCCAGGCAAAGTCCCCCTCCCTGTTCCCCGCATTCAGGATAATATGGACTTCCCCTTCTCCGGAAGAGGCCAGGATCAGGTCATCTACCGTTCCTCCAGAATCATTGGGCAAAAGGCCGTAAAGGCTTTTCCCAAGGGGAACTGCCTCAAGGTCGGAGGTAACAAGATGGTTGATGGCCTGTCGTGCACCAGGCCCTTTCACCAGGAAGTGCCCCATGTGCGAAATGTCGAACAACCCTGCCGCCTCCCGGACTGCTTTCGCCTCTTCCAGAATGGACGAAAAGGAAAGGGGAAGAAGGTAACCGTGGAAATCGGTCATACGTGCCAGGCGTCGGGTGTGGTAAGGAACGAGGGGAAGGGCCACTGAATGAATCCTCGGATCGTGGGTGATGACCTGAAATCAGAGAAGCTGGCGGGATATTTCCCGGAAGACTTTCTGGTCAATATCAATATGGGCTTTTGTTTCCAGTTGGTTTTGCAGGGCCTCGACGGTCTCGTTTTGAAGCCGGACCCGTTCTGCGTTGGCATCAGTGATGGGAGTTCCCTGGGATTGTGGAGGGGGGTTTCCGATCGTCTGGGAAGCGCGCACAAAAAGCTGAGCCCTCTGCACAAGGACATCCATTCGGACGGATTCCTCAAAACTCTCTGCCGTCTGATGGGTCTCCTTGAGAAAAGCCACATAGGCTTCCTTCGAGAAGACCGGCGGGGTCCCCACCTGAAAAAAAGGAATGCGGGCAATTTCCTGAATAACGGTCTGGTCGGAGACCTGGATCCCCAGATCCCGGCCTTCGTCGATCCAGAGCTGCCGATAGATCATATTCCGGAGGACCAGACCAGGGAAATTGAGATCCTTAAGGATCTTGGCCCCCAAGTCCCCCCGAAGGAGGCGTTTGTAGTTGTCCTTCATGATCAGGTAGTCCCGAGAATAGTCATCAACCTTTATCGGAACCCCGTCCACCTTGGCAATGACATCAGACTTCGAAGACCGGCTGGCGGAAAATCCCCACCATCCCATTGAAAGGACGAAGACTCCTCCGATCAGAACCATGAGTGCCCCGATCACCTTTGGACGCTCGACGGCCTCTTTCCGGATCCATTCAAGCATGCAACCCCACCCTTCACACGTTGCGGCGTCCACATTCAGGAGGTCGCCGCGGGTCTTTTAACCCTTTGCTCTCATTTGACCGGAGTATTCTAAACGTTTCCAAAATGGATCTCAAATCAAAAAAAATGCACCACTATTTTTTTGTCATTTTCATTTTTCTCTTTTGAAGCCTCCATAAAGGCTATCATTCATTTGAGAAAAATTCGGGAGAAGGAGGAGGAAGTCCGGGAAGATTTGTAGAGGCGGATTTTCCTGGAACACCGGAAAACCGCCTCTCGTTGCAACAGGAGAACCTAACGGGTAGGAGTCCCTTCCGGGGAAAGGGGCTTGTAGCGTGCCGGATCCATGGAACGGGCCGCCGCTTCCGTCATAACCTTGGCTGCAAGATTGTAAGCTTCGCTCCAGGTGGCAGATACCTCCGGGGTCCAGGAAGATCCCAGAAAATGCTCGAGGGTTTTCATAAGACTGACTCCTACGGCATCATACTGTTCAGGACGGGTATCGTACTTGATGTGCCCTTCCCCCAATCGTTCAAGATAGGGGACCAGTGCCGCGGGATTGTCAATGTTTGTGGAGATGTAGACCAGGGAATTGAAGAGTCTTTCCTTCTGGGTTGTCATCGTCTCGGGAAACATTTTACGGACTTCCGGAAAATGAGAGAACAGGTAATCGTAAAAATAGGATGTGACCTGTGTTCCCAAACCCTTGATTGCTGCCCCATGGGCCTTGATTAACTCCGTGTTGATCGCCATGCGCCTCGGCTCCTTTTTTGTCGGAAGGTCTCTAAATGGATTACGGCAAGTCGGACTTTTCTCTCCAGCCCTCAGACTTGCCGACGTCACAAGGGTACCAGACACCTCTTCGCATGAATATGATCCAGATCATAAGCCCTGGCGCCATGACAATCAATCAAAAGAAACTGATTCCGAGACCTGCTGTCACGAATTCCCAAGGGGTCGCCATCGTTCCGACTCCGTCTTCACGGAACCGGACATCAAGGAAAAACTGTCTCCGGTCCGACAGTAATGTATTGAGCTGGAGTCCGGCATCGAAATACGTGTTGTCCACCCCGTTGTTCAGAACCTGGCCAAAATCCCCCACAAGATCAAGAGACCCCAGGGACCCGGACAACAGGTTCACCATCAGGCCGGAGTAAAAAGGCAAAATATTTTGGGGAAGAGGACCGGTCGACTTTGAGTTGTTGAAATAGTCAGCCCCGAGGCGCACTCCGAATCCGGGGGATATCCAGTACTGAATCGACACCCCTCCTCCGTAAAACAATGTTCCGGTGGCACCGGGGGTGTTGAGATCATCCATCCCCTCCACTTCCGCGGAGAAACCCAGCTGGTTGCTTCCTCCCGGACTGGCCCATGCCTTGGCCCCGCTCCCGAAAACAAGGCCTGACAAAACAAGAACCGACATTGCGAACCCGAATAATTTTGTTTTGAAGAATGGCTTCATCATGGCTTCCGCTCCCTTGATTAAAACCCACCGACCGCGACAATCTTTGTCATTTGGATTCCTTTTCCGTTCCATAAGAAACAATGTCTTTATCGGACAAAGACCCGGGTTACAATAGGGTCGCAGAAGAAATTCCAACGGAGGCATTTTGTCCACCGATCCAAGGAGACATCAATGGCTGGTTCCCTCAAGCATTTCAACTTCAGGAGAATGGCAATGTCGGGTCTGGTGATCGTCGGGGCCCTTCTCTCGGCCGTTTCGAATGGGTTCGCCGGGTCTTTCTCCCAGGAGAGCGATTATTCAAATCACGCTCCCTGGAACAGATCCAAACCCGTCGGCGTCCCATTCACCGTCTATGGCGTTGACAATGTTCCCGACCTCCACGGCGATCCCATTCACGCTGATCTTGTCCTTTTTGTGGGGGGGAACCAGTTCATGGTCATGCCCAGACTCATTTCAGCCTTCAAAAGGAACCATCCATCCATCCGGCATGTCTATTACGAAACCCTTCCCCCAGGAATTCTCGCCCGCCAGATTGTCTCTGGCGGATTGACCGTGGGCAATCTCCATCTTCGGATTCCCCCAGACATTTACGAGAGCGGCAAGAAACGGATGGATTCGATGGTCCGCAAGGGTCTTGTATTGGCAAAAACTGTGACTCCCTATGCCCAGAACAAACTCGGAATCATGGTCCGGGCAGGAAATCCCAAAAACATTCACTCTCTCAAGGATCTCGCAAGGCCCGACATTCGGCTTTCCCTTCCGAACCCGAAATGGGAGGGAATCGGAAATCAGATCAGACTTTCTCTCCTGAAGGCGGGAGGCAAGGGACTGGTCAGGGATATTTTTGTATCAAAAAGAAAGGCAGGCTCCACCTATTTGACGCATATCCATCATCGGGAAACGGCGGTCCGGATCCTTGATGGCAAATCTGACGCAGGGATTACCTGGATTTCCGAAGTTCTTTTCCAGAAATCCCTGCACCATCCAATTACGCTCGTGCGAATTCCCGATAACCAAAATACAGAAGCCACCTATGTGGCAGCCGAAGTGGCCCGGGCCCCTCATGAGCGAGCTGCCCTGGCCTGGCTTGCCTTCCTGAAATCCCCCGGGGCGGCCAAGATCTACCGTCGTTTCGGATTCACTGCTCCACCCAGATGAGGACCAGAAAGTCACCAGAATCCAACCATTTCTCAGGAGGATGCATGAGAGTTTCTGCCGGCAATTCCATGGAAAAACTTAGGTCTTTCCGGTCAACACTTACACTCCTTCCCTTATTGGCGGCTCTTCTGCCCCCACTTTTGATCCCGGAAAGCGCCCGTGCTGCGAATCCGATACTTCCTCCCTTTCCTCCCGGTCTTTTTTATCCGGTCGACAACGGAAAGGCACCCACCATGCCCGGAGCCACACTGGTCCCGGTCAAGCCGGTCTTCGACCTGTCCGGCCTTCCCGGCTGGATCCAGGGGAGGAAAACCCCCAACTCCATGAAAGTCACCATCCCAAAGTACGAAATGCTGGTGATCCGGGGATCCGTCATCAGGCAAAACACCGTCGTCATTCCTCCGGGCGGACTTTATTTCGACGCCTCTCCGGCCCGGGGAGAATTGCCTATGACAGGGTCTAGTGACTACTTTCTCGGAAAAAGATACTACTTTGTGGATTACGACGCCCGGATCCATGTCATGAAGAATGCTTCCGTCCGTTCGGCACAGATGACAATCGTTGGAAACCATCTCTATACGATGCTGCTTCCCCCCGTGGCGAAGGTCGTCCCTGACCCGGTTGTGAACTGGCGGACATTCGATGGAGTCTCCATCCGTCCGTGGGCCTTCTCGGAACGATGGGAAAAACCGTCCCCTGGCCGCCCTGACCAGAGACCGATGACCTACCTTCAGGGGGTCATCGGACACGCGGACAAGAACGGGGTGACCTTCACCTCCCTGACCGGAACGTCGATCCACAGTGAATGGTGGGCCAAGAGACTTCTATTCGAAGGGGTCGCAAAGGCGGGGCAAACATTTGGGACCGGAGATGACGCAGTTGTCATCACCCGGATCGACCAGGAGCATTCCCGGGTGACACTCTCCTTTCTCCATAAGGGTCGCAGGATAGCCTCCCGGACACTTGTGGCCAGGAACAGCCCGACCCTCCCAGAGAATCCGGTGCTGAGGAGGAAAATGACCGCGATCCATGACGCGATGGCCGTGGTTCTCTGGCCACACGATGCGGTTCGACGAGGATCGGTCCACCTCTGGGTCTACGCAGGCGTGGAAGAATGGAAAACCAACAAGCAGAATTTTGGCCTTACGGACATGGCCTACTTTCCCATCGCCTGTCCTATCGCGCATCATATCGGAGGGATGATTTACAACACTCGTCCCCTGGTCCTTTCCCCCGGGACAACGACTCCTCTATTTGGAGGCTATGCCCGGATCAAGGTTGTTTCCATCAGGGGATCCGAAGTAAAATTTATGTTGGAAACAAAGCATGGCAAAACACCGGTCTTTTCAAAAACGGGAAACATCGATGCCGTCATCGGAGCCGGACGGGCAGCACACGGAATTCTTTCCACGCTCGACACAACCGATCTCGCTCTGGATAAGGATCTATCCGTAACAAAATAGCAGGAATTGCGGCAGGACGGATCCGTCCTCCTGCCGCCTCCTCATTGGAGGTCAACATCATGTTTGGACTCTTTTCAGGAAACAAGGATCTCCAGCTCCATCCGTCCGAACTCAAGGACCGCATCGAGAATGGCGACGATCTTGTGATCCTTGATGTCAGGGAAAACTGGGAGCATTCACGTGTCAGAATTCCCAACGCCATTCATATTCCCCTTGCCCAGCTTCCCCAGAAACTCGCCCAGATAGACAAAGACAAGGATGTGGTCGTTTACTGCCATCATGGGGTTCGAAGCCTTCAGGCCTGTCATTTCCTGAAGAAAAACGGATTTGAAAAGGTCAAGAACCTCCACGGAGGAATCGATGCCTACGCCCTTCACGCTGACAGATCCCTTCCCCGATACTGACAATGTCTCATGTTTGATATATTCTAACGTTATTTAAACCCTGCCTGAAAAGAGATTCTGAAATCCTTTTCTGCCAAGTTCCCTGATCGACCCCCCAAAAATAGAGAGGGGATCACCAAGCGGTGATCCCCTCTCTTCATTCTATGAAACGTCCACCTTGGAAATGAATCAATGACCGGTCAAACTCGTCCCTGACGTCCGGTCATCCCCGGGAATGCCCAGAAATTTCGGAGGAGCCGACAATCCCGCCATCGTTGGCAGACGGGTCAGGACATATTCATTCGGAACGTGGGAGAGGTTCTCTTCCCGAACCCGCATGCGGGCGTTCTCCGGGGGAATGATGACATCGTATTCGTTGGCTTTCCAGTAGCCACGGGTCCGGCTCTCCACAAGTCCGATCTGATTTGTAATGGTCACCAAAACGGTTTCCCCGATTTCATAGGCAAAGGCGATTGGGCGATGCTCCATAGATTTGTCCTCCTGGCTGATCCATTAGCAGGTTCAATTATGGGTTCGAGCGGATCATCCGATAGAGGGCGATCCGGTAATGATCCCTTTCTCCCGGAGATTCCGTCCCTGAAGACAGAAGGGTAAACTCCTTTCCCAAGAGGGAGGGAAGGTCCCCTTTCCGGAAGAAGACGTCATGATGTCCCCGGTGTGTCACATAATCCCGGCGTCGTACCTCCCCGGGAAAATGCCGGAAATGTTCTGAAAAGAGGCCGAGACCGGCCAGACCTTCCGGCTTCAGAAGCCCGGATATCCAACGGGGGTAAATTTTTCTTTCAGGCCTCCGGAGATGGTGGTAGACTCCAAAATCAAAAACAACATCGAAGGTCCCCGAACGAAAAGGCATCCGAAAGAGATCTCCCTGGACAAAATGAGCCCTGGGACCTTTTCCCGGGGCTGTCTTTTTCCGGGCCACCAAAAGAGGGTCGAAAACCAGATCCATGGCCACCACCCTCCAGCCCCTTTCCAGGAATGGAGAAAGATTCCGGCCTTCGCCTGAACCAATTTCCAGAACGGTGCCGGAAGACATTCCGGAAGTGGCCTCAAGAATGAGTTGGACAAGTCCGGAAGCCCCCTCCCGGGGCCACCCGATTTTCCCGGTTTTATAGGCCTCTTCAAAAAACTGTTTCTGGCGATCATACACCGTCCGGTCGGTTTCCATCAATGGGTTCCTCGTGCTAGATTAGAAATGGTTCCTTTGCCGGTGAATCAAGGGAACCGGGGAGCCGTATCTTTTTACAGGGGACAGCCGTTACCGATGGATCTTTTGATCAGACCCTCGCTTTTCAGCACTGATCGGGCCCTTCTGGAAATCGACACACTCCTGGCCGGATCCGGTCTTTCCTTTGCGCTATTCCTCTCAAAGGATCATATCATTCTTGCCAATTCCGATTTCGTAAAACGTTGGGACCTTGTCAGGGCAAGATTTCCCAGATACGCACTATCGGATTATGCCAACCAGAACGCCCTTTCACTTTCCGGAGAAACAAGAGGACGTTTCTGGAACTGGATTTCGGAGCCATCGTCCCGACCTTCCCTGATCGAGCTTCCGGATCCGCACTCCGGCCTCCGAAGGTTCATCATCAGAGTTCCCACTGAAAAGGATACCGCTGAAGATCCTCTCTTCCTTGAAAAGGTCACCGAAAATCTCCAGGAAAGCGAGAAAGAGGGGTTGATCCTCCTGGGCCGACGCTTGCGAAATCTCTCCAGAACGATCATCCGGAGTGTCAGCGACGAACTTCTTCTCGAAAACTTTTTCAGGGATGAACTTTCCGGTGAACCTGAATACCAGATGGCCCAGATCTACCTTGCCAAGGAGGCCGCCTGGTCACCTTCCTCCGGATTCTGGAGAATTCGCAGCAGTCCCGAAGGGCAGAAAAAACGGATATCGGAGTCACTTTCGGCGGAAGAGTCCGGATCGATTTTACCCTTCCGGCGCATTCTCTTTGCCAAAAACACGGGCGGAGGTTACTGGGCCGACTTTCCGCTTCTCTCCAACCAGGCATTCTTCGGAAAGGTGCGTCTCTTTCGCTCAGAGTCTCGAAAAAAGGAACTTCCCGGACTCAGCTCCTTTCAGCCGAAAGCCCAAAGCCTTTCGCGAAGGCTTTTTGAAATTCGAAAAAATCTCGGAGATCTGAACCCTGCGGCAAGAGAGCCTGAATCCGGTTTTCTCGACCGCCGCGATGCCCTTCTTCACATCGAGGCTCTGATAGCGGAACAACGGATCACGGGAACGGGATTCGGTCTGGTCGGGATCAGGGCGAATATCCCGAACCACAAGTCCCTCATGATCAAGGTCAGGAGCATCCTTCGATTCTACGACGAAATTGCCCACATGACTCCCCGGGAGTATCTGTTGATCCTCCCGGCCATGAACCCTGACAGTGCGGAAAATGTCATGGAACGGGTCCGTGACATTCTCCTAGGGATGAACCGGGACCAGGCCCCCCAAGTCACTTTCGGCTGGCTTTCCTATCCGGAAACCGGAAAAGGTCCCATGAATCTTGTCCGGAGTGTTTTTGCCCGGGAAGAATCCCAGCCCTTGCAAAACAACCGTCCCACGGAATGACCTGCCAGGAGGACACATGTCTGACCCTTTCGATCCGGAAGATCCCAATCGAAAACCTGATGATATCCGAGTCCCGTTGTTGTGGATCCTGTTGCCGGTAATCATCGTCTTTCTCGGCATCATCGGAATGACTCTCTACCACCTAAGGAACATGGACTTTTTGCGACAATAATCCTGAAAGAAGGGCCGTAGGAATTTATCAAGAATGATTTTTGAGCCTGTCCAGAAAATCCCTCGAGAAATTTCCTGTCATCACCTCTTCAACCGGACCCTCCATGCGCAGGTCACCCTTTTCTCCCACTTCGACCAGAAGAGTCCCTCCCGGCATCCGGACTGTTACGGGACTTTTGACCTTTCCTAAAAAGACGGCACAGGAAGCTGCCGCACAGGAACTGCTGCCAGAGGCCTGCGTATAACCGGCGCCCCTTTCCCAGATCCTGATCTCAATCTCGTTCGGTCCGGCAACGCGGACCATCTGAGTATTGATCCTTCTCGGAAATAGCGGGTGATGCTCGATCATTGTCCCGTACTCACGGATGAAGGGTTCATCAATTTTTTCCACAAAGAAGACAAAGTGGGGATTGCCGACGGAGACCGCCGATCCCGTGACAGTGGCCTTCCCATCAAGAGGGATTGCCTCCTCGATCAGGGGCATATTCCTTCCCTTGATCCCTACAACAGCTGGATCAAAGGTGTAGGTCCCCATCTCGACCAGAACGGATGACACCCGGCCTGACTGGTCTGTGCGAAGGGTGGAACGGACACGCCCTCCCGCCGTATCAATCAGAAACTCCTTTTCTTTTGCAAATCCATACTCGTACAGAAATTTAGAGAATATTCGAAGTCCATTTCCGCTCTTCTCGGCTTCCGAACCGTCAGGATTGAATATTCTGAGCCCGAATGGAGGAGTATCCTTTTCGAGCAAAAGGATACCATCCGATCCGACTCCGTAGTTCCTGTCGCAGAGAAGTCGGATATTGTTCACTGTCAATGACGGGGTTCTTTCGTCCTTGAGCATGATGATGTAATCATTGCCTAATCCGTGGCTTTTTACGAAATCCCAATTCATCAATGCGTCCTTTTTTACTTGAAATTCTTGTCCGCCCCGGAATCAATGCCACCGGGGGTTTCCCTGAGGATCTGCCAATCCTTGCGGGCCTGCCTGTTTTCAGGGTCGGTCGTCAAGGCCTTTTCCAGGTCTTTTCGGGCTTGAGGGTACAGATGGTGCCTGTATTCCTTTTCGGCCCGGGCCACGAGATCCCGAACCTGGTTCTTCACCTGATCGCGGACACGGATGGCCAGCTCGTCGTTTCTATGGTAGGAAAGGGCCTTCCTGGCATGATCGAGAGCCAAAGCATAGCGATCTGACATGTATTCGCTTTCGGAAAGTTTTCCGTAGGCCCATCCGATCGTCGGATCGATCGACGTGTCGCTTGGATTATGGGCTTTCAGTCCGAGCAACTTCTGCAGAAGCTCGCCCCAGTCCTGACTGACCTGTCCTGAGACAATAACACGAGCTTTGGTCTTTTCCACTTCGGAACGAAGAACCAGGTCGTCCGGGGTAAAAGTCCGGGCGGTCTCAAGCGCAGCAAGAGCTCCCCTCAGACGACCTGCCTTGCGACGCTCTCTGGCGACTCCCATGTAATAGGAAGCTCCCATAAGGCGGATACTCTTTTGATCCTTCCGGAGAAGACTCTGATTATCGGCGGAGAGTGTCCGGTCCTTTTCCCATCTCTCGACCCAGGCCAAAGCTTTCCGGAAGTGATTGTCCCGGAGAAGAGCCTTCAACTGTGGGTAATCTTTTCGAAACATGAGGTCGGAGGATGAGCGATTCCCATGACGATCAAGGAACGTATTGAAAAAGGGGCCAGATGAACATCCCGAAAAAACAGTCAGGAGACATCCAGCAACCATGAGCAGAATCCCTCTGCCGATACTCTTCCCCATCACGCCTCCTTGCATCCGTTTCGTCTATATCATCTATTGCCAGACAAAGCCGAGTTTACCGACAAAATCGCGTTCCGACATCCGGCGGTAGGCATTCTGGAGAGGGGCGATCGAAGTGAGTGGACCAACATCGGTCACAATGGGGCGGATATCGCCATGAGACACCCAATTCAGCATGGCAAGAATGTCAGAGCGATGAGCGAGATAGACTCCATGGAGGGAAAGCTGTCGGCCGAAAAGTTCACGGGTCGGGAATTGGGTCGGGGAGCCAGTTGTTTCGCCGACAACGACTGCCCGACCCCCCTTGCGAAGAAGGGGAAGGATCCGGGGAATGGTTGCTCCTCCAACGGTATCCAGGACTCCATCAAAAGGCTTTCCAGAAAGTCTCATCACAGTTTCAGGCCAATCCTGTGATTCGTGGGAGACCAGGGGGATATCCATGGATCGGGCAAGAACCGTCTTTTTTTTCTCCGGTCCATAGGTCCCGTAAACCTCGAGCTTGAGAGCAAGCCCCAGCAAACAGGCCAAATGACCGACGCCTCCACTCGCACCGACAACAAGCCATCGCTCTCCGGCCTGGGCTCCCCCCCTGATGACCAATCCTTGGTGGGCTGTCGCTCCGGCTAAAGTGACAGCCGATGCCAAAAGGGGAGAGACGGAGGGAGGAACAGGCAAAAGACGGGTCGCCGGGAGAGAGACATATTCAGAAAAAACCCCGGGAAGATGGCCCCCGAGAACACGGTAGGAGGGGCAGAGGGATTCCGAACCGCTCCGGCAAAGTTCGCAAACCAGGCAACCCTGACCCGGGGAGAGGGCGACAGAATCTCCAACCTTAAGAGAAAAATCGGGACCAACACCTTCACCGATGAAATCCACGACACCAACCCCTTCGGAGCCCATCACATGGGGAAGGGTGACCGAATAGGCTGGAGAGCCGGAAAGGACCCATAGATCGATATGATTGAGAGTGTGTGCCTTCATCCTGACCCTGACCTCTCCTCGCGAAGGAATGGGAACGGCCTGTTCGTCCAGGATGAGCGAATCGATGTTTTTACCGTTTGCAAGAAGGACAGTCCTCACGCCAAGGCTCCAATCATCAGTCTGTTTCCGATACAATCCCTGCCCCCACCGCATGAGTTCCAGAGGGAATGTCCCAAACCGGCGTCCTTCCTGAAGTGAATGAACAGGATCTCCATGTCTTCCGCAAGGGAGAGACTCCGTTTCATTTGCGTGATCATGGCTCCCGGACTGATCTCGGGCATTTTAAAGCTGAACCGGCAATACGAGAGCAAGCTGAACCGACAAGGTTTTCAGAGCTCCCTAGAAGGATCGGGAGACACATCACCCTCTCCCTTTGACCGTCGACGGAAGGTGAGGGAGACGGTCAAAAGAAAGGTCCGAGAATAGAGGGGAAGCGCCATGGGAAATTCCGGACCCGACTTTTTAAACAACCTTCTTCGACACATAGGACCTCGAAGATCCTATGGCAAAAAAAAGATAATCCTCCAGGCTTCTATAGAGAGGGCTTGCAAGATGGGGAAGGACCGGGACCCGTCTCAGTCCGAGCCCTGACCACCCAGGATGAGGACTGTCGAATTCACCGCCGGATCTTTTCGGCGCGTTCTTCTTCTTCGAGCAATGTCTTGCAGGATATGCAGAAAGTCGTCACCGGACGGGCGAGCATCCGCTTTTCCTCGATCTCTTCCCCGCACCGTTCGCAGATCCCGAAAGATCCTGTTTCAATTCTTTCCAGAGCTTGATCGATCTTCCGAAGCAGCTTTTTTTCGCGTTCCTTGAGACGATAGGAAAAGCCCTGGGACTCTTCAATGGAGGCCAGGTCTGACGGATCCGGAAAAAGCTGGACTCCTTTTTCCACTGTTGACTGAAGGACCTTCTCAGCCCCGGCAATAATTTCTCTCCTCTGCTGCTGAAGAATTTCCCGCGCTTTTTCGAAGTTTTCCATAAGATCCTTTCAACAATGACAACCGCCCCGGGCTTTCAAAGGCAGGCACCGGAGAAATACCCAGGGAGATTTGGCAGCCTCCCCGAAAAAATAACCTTGCAGGGATTTTAGCAGACTCGCCCGCCAGTTTGCATCCATCCCGCTGGAGATCCTCCCCCCTCAATCTCTGTCCTATTCCCGTCCATTTGTTATCATGATGTCAGCCCAGAAATCCAAGACACCTTGAATTTTCCCTATTATTCTGATAGATTTGAGCCTATCGGAAAAACATTTCATCTGGAGAGATGGCCGAGAGGCTGAAGGCGGTTGACTCGAAATCAACTCTGGGGGGAACTCCAGCGGGGGTTCAAATCCCTCTCTCTCCGCCAATCCCCTTCCCTAGGGCCTGCAGTGACTCACAGCCCCGGAGCCGACATTGTCCAGCAAACAGGACGCCCTTTACAGACTACTGTCCAGCCAAATCGCGGACTCCACCAATTCGGCCTTTCTGCTGATCGGAACAGACTACCGGATCCAATGGATTTCGGAGCCCGCCCGAAAACTCCTCTTCAAGGGAGAGGAGCACATTGAAGGCATTGCCTGTACCCATGGCCTCCGGGGAAAGGTCTGTTCAGCTGAATGTGTTGCGGTTGCCGGCCACCTTTCCGGAGAAACCACCCCCTTCGGTCCATCCTGCCTGAAAGAGACCTTAGGTGACTTCAGCATCAGGAACTGTCTTCTGGAGTCGGAGGAAAAGACTGTCGGGCTTCTGAAGCAGGTGATACCCTCCGATTCATCCTCCAGTGTGGCCAAACCGGCGCCTATCGAATCCAGGGGCTCCTGGCATGCCGCCCTCGCACCCAATCTTTCCCGAATTGCCGATACCACCATCCCCATTCTGCTCGTCGGAGAAACAGGAACAGGCAAAGAGGTCCTCGCACAGAGAATTCACGAAATGAGCCCGCGCCACAACAACCCTTTCATCGTGCTCGATCTTTCTGTCATTCCTGAGACCCTTGTCGACGATGCTCTTTTTGGTCATACGCGAGGAGCCTTCACCGGCGCCACCTCCGACTATACGGGCAAACTTCTCCAGGCGGACGGCGGAACCCTTCTCCTAGACGAGCTTGAAAACATTCCCCTTTCCATTCAGGCCAAGCTTCTCAGATTTCTCGAAACCGGCATCGTCGAACGGATCGGACAGACCAAAAAGCACACAATCGATGTCCGGATTATTGCCGCCACAAATGTCAGCCCTGAAGAACTTCTCTCATCGGGACGACTCAGGGAAGATCTTTTCTACCGTCTCAGGGGGATGACCATCCTGCTCCCTCCACTCAGGGAGCGCCAGGAGGAAATTCCTCTTCTGATCCAAACTTTTCGGGGAACCTGGTCTGCCCGTCACGGACGAAAGGCCCCCACATTTTCGCCGGCCCTCATCGAGCGATTTTGCAGCTATCCTTTCCCGGGAAACATTCGGGAACTCAAACATCTCGTCGACCTTTGCCTGAGCCTCTCCCTCGATCAGACGGTCACCGAAGACAATCTGCCGGAACCTGTCCGGGAGATCCTGGTCAAGAACGGTCAGAAAGGGCTTTCCCTGAACGAACCCGCCAGCCCGGGAGCCTCCAAGAATGTCGAGGAGGCCATCGCGGCTGTGGAAAAGGACATGATCCAGAGAGTTCTCGCACAGCATCGCGGTCGGGTTTCCGATGCAGCAAACTCGCTCTCCATGAGCCGGATCACCCTTTGGAGAAAGATGAAGAAATATAATCTGGACCGCCGAAGGACGTTTCCTTCCTGAAACCCCTTCTTAGGCTTTTTCCGATTTCCTGTCTCCCCAAAGAAACATCCCCTCTCCGGCCCTTCCAAGGACATTTTCAAGACATTTTCTAAGACTTCATCGGCAAAAGCTATTTCCATTCAATGCATAGCCAGCCCGCTTGGCATGATTCTTGATTAATAGGAAAAAGCCTTGGAGATTTGTATTGAGCCCTTCCGAGGAAAGCGTTATTCATGATCAAAAAGAGGAGAGAAAAATGAATGGAGCAAAAAACCTCACATTTGTGATTCTGGCCGCATTCCCCTTTCTTCTCATGGCCGTTTTTGAAAAAATCGACCATGCCCTGAAAGGCGGCCTCGGCGGGTTCTGAGTTTTTTGCTCAGTCCCCTTGGGAAGGAGAAGGAAGGACTCCCGTTTCGGGTTCCTTCGGTTCTTCTTCCCTTTTTTTCCGGAAGAAATCCTGCAAAAGACCTCCTGATTCCTCCTCGAGAAGCCCTGGAACAACCCTGATTTTATGATAGAGTCTGGGATCGTTGTGAAGGTCGTACAGGGATCCGAGCACGCCACGTCGCGGTTCCCGAGCTCCAAAGACAAGCCGGGAAATCCGGGCTTCGAGCATGGCCCCGAAACACATGAAACAGGGTTCAAGTGTCACATAGAGGGTTGCCCCCGACAGACGGTAGTTTCCAGTTCTGGAAGCGGCAATCCGGATGGCCATCATCTCGGCATGGGCCGTCGGATCGTTCAGGATCCGTCCCCGGTTCCACCCTTCTCCCAGGATTTCTTCACCGGCAAGAAGGACTGCCCCCACAGGAACATCTCCCTCCTCCATGGCTCTCCAGGCAAGTCTTAGAGCCCTGTTCATGTAATAGGCATCCCTTTCGGTCATGGCAAGGAGGGCTTCCGAAAAACCCGGTCAACGCGGGCCTGGTCGAGAGGCCGCAGAAGGAGACTGTCCACGTTCACGTGAGGCGGGCGGGTCACCACCCAGGAGACCGCTTCTGCCACGTCCTCAGCCGACAGGGGGGTCATACCTTCGTAAACCTTTTTTGCCTTTTCCGTATCGCCGTTAAAACGGACAAGGGAAAATTCGGTGTTGACAAGGCCCGGATCTATTTCCGTAATCCGGACTGGCTTGCCGAGCCATTCGAGGCGGAGCGTTTCCGTAATGGCGCGAACAGCGTGCTTGGCGGCCGTGTATCCCGCTCCCCCAGCATAGGTTTCAAGGGCTGCCACAGAGCCGATATTGACGAGGTGTCCCAGACCACTTTTGCAAAGCCTCGGGAAAAGGGCCCTGGACATCCTGGCAGTCCCCAGAACATTGCTCTGGTACATATCAAGCCACCCCGTCTCATCCATCTCCAGAACGGGATCAAGACCCAAGGCCCCGCCGGCGTTGTTGACGAGAACATGCACCCTTTCGGGAAGACGGGAGACAAAAGCATTGACTGACTCCGAGCTCCGCACATCGAGCTCAAAAGGAATCATCCCCGTCTCCCTGGAGAGCCGTTCAAGGCGGTCATTGCGTCTTGCCCCTCCATAGACCTGGAATCCCGCCTTGACAAGACCCCTGACTGTTTCCGCCCCGATTCCGGATGAAGCCCCTGTCACAACGGCAATTTTCAATTCATTGTTTTTCATTTCCCGATCCGGTCTCCCTGTTGGGCTGGCAAGGATCACTCTTGCCGATTTTCTCCGCACTTCCCATAATGGAGGTATGAAATATTCTGATTCTCCCATTATCCCTGAAACGAACAGCAGGAGAAAGACTCTTCTCTGGATCCTCCTGTTGGGCTGGACCATGGCTTTCATGAACGGGAACCCAAGGGCAATCTGGGCTCTCCCGCTCAATGACCCCTCCTACCCGGCTCCCCTGCGGAAGGGTATCCAGCAGGCCGCCCAACAGATTCTGGCCAACCATCCGAAGAAAGCCCTCACAATCCTGACCCCATTGACCAAGACTTATCCGGATTATACCGTTGTTTTTACCTTGGCCGGAATGGCCTACGGCAAAAGCGGACTCAACAGGAAGGCCATAGAGATGGAGAGGCGGGCGCTGGTCCTCGACCCCAAGAATGTCACGGCCCGAATCAGTCTTGGCATCGCCGAAGGAAATACGGGTCACTTTCGCAAGGAGTTGCTGGATGAAAACGCCGTCATTCATGACCACCCGGAGCGGGAAGCGGCATGGGCGGCTCTCGGATGGGCCTATGCCTCCCTGGAAAAATGGAAAGAGGCACGATTTTCCGAGGAAAAGGCTGTTGCCCTTCGTCCCTCCGATTCCGGAGCACGCATGGTCCTGGGCCTGGCACTGGCCCACGAAGGCTATCTCCAGGAAGCGCTTCTGATGGAAGAGTCGGCCCAGAAACTGAATCCCGGGGATGAAGGGATACGTCGGTCCCTGACCTTCATCAGGCAGGAAATAACCCCCCCGGCTCACTCAGAAAAACCGAAAAACGGGTTCAATCCCCTTCTGGCGCCTACACCCGCCCCGTCTTCCGCAACGGCCACCCCGGGGGCATCCCAGCAGATGTCTCCCGCCCCCATACGGGCCCCTTCCGTTCTTCATTAAATGTTTGTCTTTTCCAAGGGAATATCCTAGAATTTCCAGAATCGGAGGGGTGGCCGAGTGGCCGAAGGCGGCGGTCTTGAAAACCGTAGAGCGAAAGCTCCGTGGGTTCGAATCCTACCCCCTCCGCCAACCAGGATCTTTTTCGCATCTTACCAGCTGGCAAGGCTTTCCGACCCTCAAGTTGAATCCTGCACCCATTTCGGGTTATTCTTCACCGTCATGCCCGATATGAAGACATCCCGTTATTTCCTTGGAGAGGTGGCCGAGTGGTCGAAGGCGTCCGCCTGCTAAGCGGATGTAGGACCAAAAGTCCTACCCAGGGTTCAAATCCCTGCCTCTCCGCCATTTAAAACTCGATTCATCCCTCCAAAAGAGTTGAATAATCCGAGCCGGCCAGACCAGGTTGGGGCGGGTTTTGGACAGGGGCAGGGGTCTCTAAAAGAAAGATTGGGTTTAAGCTCGATCTGATTTTCCATCGGGGACGTGACACGAAGGATTCATGCGTGATGGGCGAACTCCCCACAGGGGGTCTGTCGACGTGGACCCTGAGAGGTCTAAACTTCCTGGCAAGCCACTTTAGATCCCAACAGGGGAATCAGGCCAACCTCCGATCCACCAAGAGATTATTCCGACAGGGAATCGGGTCCGCGGAGGCAAGGGGCCTTCCCCGAAGAATATCCTTCCTTGTCGTCATCTCCCATACCCTGATCTCTGGCCCTCCCTCCGCCTCACATGGAAACCGTCCTTGATTCCCTCACGAAAGTCAGGAAGGGATGAATCGCTCCGCCACACTCCATTTCTCTTGAGGATCTCCTCGCCCTGCCGATGAGTTCGATCAGGCCATGGTCTCTTGCCCATAAACCGTAGTCCGGTTCCTTCCCCCCGTCTTTGATGAGTAAAGGGCCTTGTCGGCTCTCTCCATCATCGCGGCCCAGCCAGGTCCAAGGGGACCGGAATCCACCCCGACAGAAATGGTCATAACTCCAATTTTCTGACGTTTTGAAATATTCATGATCTCGATCTTCTCGACGGATTTTCTGATCTTTTCCCCAACGGCATAACCATCCTCGGCCGAACCTCCCGGAAGAAGCAGGGCGAACTCCTCTCCCCCGACCCGGGCCGCGAGATCTCCGTCCTTGAGACACATCCTGAGAATTCGGGAGACCGCCACGATCGCCTTGTCCCCGACCATATGCCCATGGGTGTCGTTGATCCTCTTGAAATGGTCGATGTCGAGCATCAGGATGGCCGTCTCAACTCCGGAATGATCTCCTCCCGAGCAAAGGGCCTCCACCCTGGCATTGAGTCCTCTCCTGTTGAGAAGCTCCGTGAGTGGGTCAATCAATGCCTCGGCCCGGGCGGTTCTCAACTCACGCTGCAGCCCCTCGATTTTCTTCTGGCTCTCGGTCAGGTCATGGCTCAGGCTGCCGGAACTCGCCTTGATGGAAAGGGTATCCTTGAGGATGGAATCTATGAGAGATTTGAGCTTTTTCTCATCGATATCGCTTTTCTTAAGGGTCGCCCCATAGGACTCCATCCCTCTCTGGACACGCTCCGCTTCAGTCGTGGTGGACTGGGTCGAACGGGAAATATTCTCCAGAACTTCCTGGATCTCCTTCGTGAGAGAATCCCGGTGCTCATTTAACGGGAGAACAAATTCCGGAGCCACGAACCTGAGAAAAATCGTCTCGACATCCGAGTCGGTCAGGGGGGTTCCGGATTTCATCAGGGAATCGAGAGAATCGGAAAGCCCCGGGTTGATTCCAGAGACATATTCGTAGATCACGGCATAATGAATCGGCGTAAACGAAAAACCCAGTTCGGTCATACGTTGCAGGACAAGACGAAAGATCTCGGCACTGGCCATCTTGGATTCAGAATAACGCAGCATGAATACTCCCGCCAGAAATCAGCAAATAAGATCTAAGGAATTTTTCAACCTTCCCCATGCGGGCATTCTAGCACAACAAAGATCATTGAAAATACTTTAAAAATCATTAAAAATACATTCTCAGCCATCAACGGGGGGACCTACCCTGGCAGATCGTCATGATCTTGACAAAATACTCACGGGAGAACTTTACCCGTCCTGAATGAGGGGAGGTCATCCATTCTTTCTCTTGGGGTACTCGGTCATCTCGGCAGAACTTCCGCCTCAGGAGACCGTTCAGACTGGGACATCGTCCTCTTCCACCTGGGGAAAACCCCGGTCTCCGTCGCAGGATTGATCGACTTCTTCCTTATTGTCTTCCTGGGATTCCTCCTTCGCCACTTTCTCAAGAAGACACTGACCGCCCGGGCCCAGACCCAGTCCTCTCCCCAGACGCGGCACATGATGGGACTCCTGTCGACCCTTGCTGCCAACCTTGTTTTCGCCCTGGCGATCGTCATCGGCCTTGACAACCTGGGCCTCCGGCTCTCCTTTCTCGGAGGAGCCCTGGGTGTCCTGGGCATCGGTATCGGGATAGGTCTCCAGAACCTCGCCGCAAACATGATCGGACTGGTGGTCATCCTCCTGGAAAAGTCGATCCAGATCGGAGACCTGATCGAAATCGACGGAGTCCTGGGAACCGTTGTCGAGATCAAGGGACGGTCAACGACAGTCATGAGCCGGGACAACATCGCCATCATCATCCCGAATGCTCACCTGATCGCCAACAAGGTCATCAACTGGAGCCACCGGGACCCAAAAACACGCATGCACCTGAAAGTCGGGATCGGCATGGACCCCTCTCTTCTCGACAGAGCGGTCGACATTCTCATGACAATCGCCCGCAACCATCCCGACATTCTTCCGGATCCTCCCCCCACCGTCTGGTTTACGGAATTCGGGGCCTCCGCCTTCAACCTTGAACTCATTTACTGGATCAACGATGTCACCCTTCGACACACCACTCTTTCCGATCTCAACTTCAGGATTGCCAGTGAGTTTCATGCGGCGGGAATTGACCTCCCCTATCCTCACAATGTCGTCATTCTTTCCGGGAAAGGCAATACGGAGGCCCCGCCTCTTGCACCGAGCCCCCTTGGGGAGGATAATCAAACTCATGAAAATCGGAATCCTTCTTTCGACCCATCCCGAAAAGCTTGACGGAGAAACCGTCCGGCTGATTGCCGACACAGCGCTCGCCTCCGGAGACGAGATTTATCTCTACCTTCTCGACGAAGGGGCCCGCTTTGTTGCCCAGGGCTGGATTCATGACCTTGTCGACCGTGGTGCCTCGGTCTATACCTGTGCCTACGCCGCCCAGAACCGGAAAATTCCTGATCCCGGGAAGACCACCTTTTGCGGACTCGTGGTTTTGACCCAGATCATCGAAGGTTGCGACCGTTTCCTGGCTTTTGCCTGAAAGGATTCACGTGTCTTCCGCCTCTCACAGGACCCTTCTCTTGATCAAGGCCGATCCGGCCAATGATCCACGACCTGCGGAAGCCATCCGATCGGCACTCGGACTGATTGCTGGAGAAATCCCCGTCAGCGTCTATTTGTTCAGGGAGGCCCACGCCCTTCTCCTTTCCTCTCCTGACGATCTGCTTGACCTCGAGGACGGGGAGGTCCTCCATCGTTTCCTCGGGACTTTCTTTGATATGGCCAAGGAGATCTATTATGAGCCTTTCTCGCTTTCTCCTTCTCCGGAGGTCCGGGGGAAACCCCTTTCGCCAAAAGATCTGGGGCACCTGATCTTGGGATTCGACCATACGATCTTCTTCTAGAATGGAACGCATGCTTATCCTAATCCGGCAAAATCCCGATGACCGGCTCCGGGAACTCCTTGACTCGATCGAGGAGGAGACTTCTGCGACGACGCTCATCTATCTCGGCCGGGTCCAGACCACGGGATCGACCACTCTCCTGCCTGTCCTGGCGGACCGGACTTTTTCGCTCCACGCTCCTCCGATTCCCGGCGTCACGCCCATCGATGGCCAAGCCCTCCTTCAGCTGATTCACGCCCATGACCGCATCCTCATCCTCCCCTGATCCAATGTCATGGCCGGCTCCTGGATTCATTCACAGGCACATTCAGCTTCCCTTCATTCGTCCGGGAGAAAAGGGGTTCAACGACCATTTCCTTCTCATGCCCCTTGTTTTCCGCTGGCCCTGTCAGTATGATATGCGGATGTTCCGCATCTGAACGCAATCATTTGGAGAGATGTCCGAGCGGCCGAAGGAGCACGACTGGAAATCGTGTAGGTGCCTAAGAAGTGCCTCGGGGGTTCGAATCCCCCTCTCTCCGCCATATTCCAAGGCAAATGCGCGAGAGCGGACCGATGGGCCCCCAGGCTCCGGGCAACGAGATCCCGCAAACCCCGCCAGGTCCGGAAGGAAGCAACGGTAGCGGTGTGTCGCGTGTGCCCCGGATTCCCCTGGGGTCCCTTCGGTCTCCTTTCCGGGAGCCTCCCCATCCTGTTTTGTAAAAGTCTTCTGCATGGAGCCCCCCATGTCCCAGTTCAAATCCCTGGCCCGCATCTATCGTCCTCAGACCTTTTCCGACCTTGTGGGCCAGGATGCTGTCGTCAGAACACTTTCCCAAGGCTTCTCGTCAGGAAGCCTGACCCAGGCCTATCTTTTCTCCGGAGAACGGGGAGTGGGAAAAACAACCGTGGCCCGGATTCTCGCAAAAGCGATCAACTGCGCCGCCGGACCCACTGCGACCCCCTGTTTGTCCTGTTCCTCCTGCATTGAGATTGCCGAAGGAAGTTCCCCCGATGTCCTGGAAATGGACGGAGCCTCCCATACGAGTGTGGAAGATGTCAGAACCATACGTGAGGGACTCCGTTACAGTCCCCTCGGTGGGAAATCCCGGATCATCATCATCGATGAAGTCCACATGCTTTCGACCTCGGCCTTCAATGCCCTTCTCAAAACACTGGAAGAGCCTCCTCCCCATGTGGTTTTCATTCTTGCCACCACGGAGGCGCACAAGATTCCGGATACGGTGCTGTCCCGCTGCCAGCACTACCGTTTCCGCCTCCTGACCATCCCCGAGATCTCGGGACGAATCGGAGAGATCGCCGAAAAGGAGGGGCTGCCCCTTGACCCTGGCGTCATTGCCCTGGTGGCCCGCTCCGCGGAGGGGAGCATGAGGGACGCTCTTTCACTGCTCGACCAGATCCTCCGGATCGGGGGGACGGAGGTTACTGCCGCCTGGGTGGCCGAACTGCTCGGTGTCACCGACCAGGCTTTGGAGGAGTCCCTTCTTTCCTCCCTTCTTTCCGGAGATCTCCCTTCAACCCTCCGCACGGCCCGGACCGTGCTCGAAGCGGGAATCGATCCCCGGGCCCAGGTCCGCACTCTGGCAAGACTTTTCAGGGACATCCTCCACAGTCTTCTCGAGGATGTCCCTCTTGACAGTCCCCGCTACGGATGGACGCGGGAAGGGGCGGCCCGGATCGCATCCCTTCCCCCCCCCAATCTCTTTTTTCTGGAACAGGTCCTGTCGGTCCTCGTCCGGGGCGAAGACGACCTGAGGAGATCCCCCCAGCCGGATATCACATTCGAACTCCTTCTTGCCCGGATCTGCCACCTGAAAGCGATCATCCCCCTGCCCGACCTGGTGACCCGACTTCTCGCGGATACCGGCAACACTGCCGGGGCACACCCGTCTTCGGCCACTTTGGCCACCCGGCCTCTTCATTCCTCCCGACCGCCCGTCGCCTCTCCCCTTCCTCCGCCTCCGGAAATCATTTCCCCGAGAAGAGACCCCCTCCCCGATCCGCCCCCGCCCTCCGGGATCGGCCCTCTCGACCTGAGGATTGCCTCCGACTGGGGAAAGGCCCTCTCCCGCCTCTCGGGCGAGATGCGGTCACTCCTCGAATCGGCCCGGGTAACCCGATTCGAACAGGGGACCCTTCTCCTCGACACAGGAAACTCCTTCTTCAACAACCGGATCGCCTCCAACCGCGAGACCCTTGGACGTGCCCTTTCCGAAGCGGTCCGATCCCCTGAGCCTCTGAGGGTCGAGACTCCAACCTCCGGGACGAGTGGAGGCGGACCGGCGGGAAAGACGACACCGCCGCCTCCACTCGTTTCGGAGGCAGCCGTCATCTTCGGCTCGGAAATCATCGGAGTCCGATCTCCCAACCCTCCCCTCGAACCCCAGCAAGGAGAAAAATCCTAATGTTCGGACAGGACTTTCTGAAAAAAGCTCAGGAAATGCAGGAAAAACTCGCACGCATGCAACAGGAGATGGCAGCGCTGACTGTCACAGGAACGTCCGGTGGACGTCTCGTCACTGTCACAATGAATGGCAACAATGACGTTCTGTCGATCCGCATCGCTCCCGAACTTCTGAAAAACGAAGAGGTCTCCATGGTCGAAGATCTTGTGGTGGCGGCAACCAATGACGCCATTCAAAAGGTCCGGTTGGCTACGGCACGGGCCATGGAAGAGGTCACCGGCATTCCCGGAGGGAATCCCCTGGGACAATTTGGACTTCCCGGCCTCTGATGGAACGCGGATCAAGGCCGCACAGACCGGCCTTCCCCGAACCCTTTGCCCGAGTGGTGGAGGCTCTTCGTCGTCTTCCCGGCATTGGCTCCAAGACGGCGACAAGACTCGCATTCCATCTTCTCCTCTCCTCCGATGATGAGCGGGCCATCCTGACCGGCGCCCTGGAAACGCTCACCAGCCAACTCGTCCCCTGCCGGGACTGCCGAAACATCGTCGAGCGGGATCCCGGGAATCCGGAGGCCCCCCTTTGTTGCACCATATGCCGGGACCCTGCCAGGGATCGCGCCATCCTGATCGTCGTCGAGGACATCCAGACCCTTTATTCTCTTGAAAAATCCAGGGAATTCAGGGGGCTCTACCATGTTCTCGAGGGACGCCTCTCCCCGCTTGAAGGGATTAGTCCCGACAAACTGAGGATCCGGGAGCTCCTGGACCGTCTCAACGATCCGGAGATCAAGGAGGTCATTCTGGCAACCTCCCCGACAACCGACGGAGAAGCCACTGCACTCTATCTGTCCCGCCTGATCAAGCCATTGGGCATCCGGGTGAGCCGGATCGCTTTCGGCATTCCGGTGGGACTGGAAATCGAATATGTCGACGAAGTCACATTGATACGTGCGGTCGAGGGACGCCACCCTTTCTGAGACAAACCCAAAGAAATTTCGGGGAATAAGACCCCGCCCTGCAGGAGACCCATGACAACCCCACCCTCACCGGAATCCCTGACCCTTTTTCGGGAGATTGCCAGAAGACGGACATTTGCCATCATCAGCCATCCCGATGCCGGCAAGACCACGCTCACCGAAAAGCTCCTCCTTTACGGAGGAGCCATCCATCTCGCAGGATCGATCAAGGCGAGAAAAGCGGCCCGTTACGCGACCAGCGACTGGATGGAGATCGAGCGCCAGAGAGGGATCAGCGTAACCAGCAGCGCCCTCGCTTTCGAGTACGAGGACCATACTCTGAACATTCTCGACACCCCGGGACACAAGGATTTCAGCGAAGACACCTTCCGGACCCTCGAGGCGGTGGATGCGGTGGTGATGCTTCTCGACGGGGCCAAGGGGATCGAGCCGCAGACCCTGAAGCTCTTCGAAGTGGCCCGCATGCGTTCGCTTCCGATCCTGACCTTCATCAACAAGGTGGACAGGGAAGGGATCGACCCGTTCAATCTCCTCTCCGAAATCGAGCGGACCCTGGATATCGCCGCCCTTCCCTTCGACTGGCCGATCGGCTCCGGGTCCGGATTCCGGGGTGTCTGGGATCTCAGAAAACAGGAGGCCCATCTTTATGAGGCGGTCGACCATGGGGGGGCAAAGGCTGCCGACCGAGTCCTTCCGGCAGGAACCCCCGAAATGGAGCGGATTCTTGGAGCCCTTCCGGACCGGGACGCCTTTCTAGACGAGATTGCCCTTCTGTCGCACGAAGAGAACTCCTTTGATATGAAGGGATTTCTTTCCGGGCGGGTGACCCCCGTCTTCTTCGGAAGCGCTCTCAACAATTTCGGGGTAGAGATCTTCCTCAGGGCCTTTCTGGAGATAGCCCCGCCTCCACGGGCCTATCAGTCCGACCAGGGCCCCGTTCCTCCCGATTCCCCTTTCTTTTCCGGCTTCGTTTTCAAGATCCAGGCCAACATGGATCCCCAGCACCGGGACCGCTTTGCCTTCATCCGGGTCTGTTCCGGACGATTTTCCCGGGAGATGTCCGTGACCAACGCCACCTCCGGAAAATCCCTGAGACTCTCCAAAACGATCCAGTTTCTGGGTCAGAGGCGCGAACGGGTGGAAGAGGCCTGGCCAGGGGACATCATCGGGCTCCATGATCCCGGAGTCTTCCGGATCGGGGACACCCTCTGCGAAAAGGGGCTCTTTCATTTCGAAGGGATTCCCTCCTTTTCCCCCGAACTCTTTGCAAGGGTGATTCTGGAGGATCCCCTGAAGCGCAAGCATCTGAAAAAGGGGCTGGACCAGCTATCGGAGGAGGGAGCGATCCAGGTCTTCCAGCTCGATCCCCATGGAGAAAGGGACCTGATCGTCGGAGCTGTGGGGGCCCTCCAGCTCGAAGTCCTGAAATTTCGCCTCGAACATGAATACAACGTCAGGGCCCGGCTTGACCCTGTCGGGTACGACAGGGCCCGCTGGCTGACGGGAAATCAGGATCAGATCCAGGCTCTTTCGGGGACCATCGACACCCTCCTGGTCTACGATCATGAAACCAAGCCTGTGGCCCTGTTCAAAAACGAATGGGCCCTCCGGTATGTCGTGGAAAAATACCCGGGAATCGGCTTTCACGGAACCTCTCCGCGAGCCTTTCACGAAGGCGGTTGAACTCCGGGGCCGGAAGGACCGCCCTGAAAAACAGGCCGGCAAAGGATTCCCTCCTCCCACATCGTCCGCCTAGGCCGAAGAAGGATGCTTTTCCCGCACCCCGGAGGGATCGCCGGACGAATCAAGAAGTGGCAACTGCCCCGTCATCGAATAGACCACAGGAAGAACAAGAAGGGTGAAGACGATCGTGGAAAGAACACCCCCCACGATCACGATGGCCAGGGGCTTCTGGGCCTGGTTTCCGATCCCGGTGGAGAGGGCGGC
>JAJYPO010000067.1 GCA_021795275.1 Nitrospirota bacterium
CATCACCGCTAAAAACAATGTCTCCACGGCCCAGGTCTCCCTGAACAACGCCATGGGGATCGAATCCAGCCTCTCCTACACCGTCGAGACCGATCTCACCTATCGTCCGTTCAAGGCCGACTACCAGAAACTGGTCGCAAAGGCGCTCAAGGATCGCCCGGACCTTTCGTCCGCCATCAACCAGAAGAAGGCGGACCTCCAGAACGAACGCTACTACGAAAGCACCTACATGCCCTCGATCGGCATGACCGGAAGCTATACCTACGCCAGCATGTTCTTTCCCCTGACCTACAACTGGTCGGTGGGAGCCACGATCTCCATTCCGATCTTTTCGGGATTTCTGACGGTTCACCAGGAGCGGCAAGCCCAGAAGACGACGCTGGCCGCCAGGGATGCCGAAGAAAACATGCGGGTCGGAATCGTGGCGGCGATCAGGCAGGATATCTACAATCTCAATACGGCCATGGAACGGATCAAGACCACGCAGGACCTTCTGAGCCAGGCGAAGGAAAGCCTCCGGCTCGCCGCGGGCCAATATCAGGTCGGGGTGGGAAGCGCCGTCGCCCTGACCCAGGCGGAAGCGGATCTCGCGGCTGCCCGGGCCCAGGTCGTCCAGGCGGTCTATGGATACAAGATCGCCCGGGCGACCCTTATCAGGGATGCGGGTCTCGACCCCATGACCGAGGCGAGACGGCGAAAAAACCGTGAGGAGCAGGGATCGTGAATCGACGCGTAGGCCGTTTGGCCATTTTTGTAGGGATTGTGGTGTTTCTTGTCATCGTCGCCGTTCGGTTCATTCATCCCCCGGGGAAGAAGACAGGGGCCCGGGGAAAGATTGCTGCGGCCGAGGTTGTGGGTGGCATGGCGGTCCGGAAAGGGGACATCTCCGAGATCATCACCCTGACCGCGGACATCCAGCCCATCAACCAGGCGGCGATCTATGCCCAGGTGAGCGGCTATCTCGACAAGATCACTGTCCGCCGGGGCTACCACGTGAAAAAAGGACAACTTCTGGCCCACATCAACAGCACGACCCTCAAGGCCCAGTATCACCAGACCCAGGCGAACCGGGATTATGTCTGCCTGAATGCGCATCGCTACAAGGCCCTCCTTGCGAAGAACCTCGTCTCGAAGGACTCGTATGACCTGGCCTCCTCCCAGTGCCGTCAGGCCCAGGCCTCCGTCGACTACGCCCGCAAGATGCTCTCCTATGCCGATATCGTCGCGCCCTTCGACGGGTATATCTTCAACCGCATGGTCGACCCGGGGGCCACGATCCCGGCGACGACCGCCGCCCTTTCGGCCAATTCCAACCCGCTCTTCACCGTGGTCGACACCCATATCGTCAAGATCGTGGTCAATGTTCCGGAGAGGGACATCCGTTACCTCAAGATCGGCCTTCCCGTGAAGGTCATGGTGGACGCCTTTCCGGACCAGCTCTTTCCCGGCAGGGTCACCCGCATGAATCCGGCCCTCGACACCTCCACGCGGACCCTGGCCATCGAAATCGACATGCCCAACAAGGAGGGTGTCCTGAAACCAGGAATGTTCGCCAAGGCCGTCCTGAATCTGGCAACCCACCGCAATGTCCTTCTCATCCCCAAGGGGGCGATTCTTTCGCGCCAGAACAAGACCTGGGTCTACACCGTCGACGGGGGGGGGATCGCCCACAAGCATTCGGTGACCGTGGGCTTCATCGGCCGGAAGAACGCCGAAATCAAGGCGGGACTGGAAGCCGGTGAAACGATCGTCGTGGCTGGCCAGGAGCACCTCGAGGACGGAGACCATGTCCTGTCCAGACCCATCGTTCAGCAGAATGGCTACTGATCGCCCTGAGGGGGGAAGGGTTCCCGTTTTATGTGGCTGACCCGTCTGGCTTTGAAAAATCCTATCGCCATCTTCATGATGTCGATGCTTCTGGTCCTCGTGGGCGCCCAGTCGGTGAGCCGTCTTCCCATCGACCTCTTTCCGAATCTCGCCGTCCCGGTCCTGATCGTCGGAACCATCTATCCAGGCGCCTCCCCCGTCGACGTGGAGCGAAGCGTCACCTACCCTCTCGAAAAGACGCTGGCGACCATCGATGACGTGAGCCACATCCAGTCCCAGTCACGGATGGGGGTCTCCTCGATCCAGGTCTGGTTCAACTGGGGGAAGGACCTGAACGGGGGACTCGTCCAGGCCGTACAGAAGATCTCCCAGATCCAGAATCAGCTTCCGCCGGGGATCCAGCAGCCTTTCATCCTCAAGTTCGACATTGCGAACATTCCGGTGGTCTCCCTGACCGTCTCGAATCCCTCCATGAGCCAGATCCAGCTTTACGACCTGGCCTACAACACCATCGAACCCCAGCTCGAACAGCTTCCGAACGTCTCCCAGGCGACGGTTAACGGCGGAAAGGTCCGCCAGATCAACATCAATGTCGACCCCCGCGAGCTCCTGGCCCGCAATCTCTCCATGATCCAGGTGGTGAACGCGGTCAACCTGGCCAATCTGATCCTGCCCTCAGGCGACATCAAGATCGGCTCCAAGGACTACAATCTCTTCACCAACAACCAGATCTCCCACAACCTGGTCAATGTCCTTCAGAATGTTCCCGTCGCAACGCAAGCCACCCCAGATGGCCGGACCGTCCCTATTTTCATCAAGGATTTCGCCCGGGTGAAGGACTCCGCCGAAACGCAGACCAACATCGTCCGGGTCAACGGAGAAAACGCCGTCTACCTGGCCGTCAACAAGCAGCCGGGCTCCAATACGGTGGAGGTCGTGGATGCCGTCCGGAAGGCGATCCCCCATCTCCGGGGCATTCCTCCGGGAGTCCATCTCGACACCTTCTTCGACCAGTCCACCTACATACGCCAGTCGATCCGGGGCCTCTACCACGAATCGGTCCAGGGGGCGATCCTGGCCGTTCTCGTCATCCTCCTTTTTCTCGGAAGCGTCCGGGCCACCTTCATCATCGGGACGGCCATTCCTCTCTCCGCCCTCGTGGCCCTCATCTTTCTCTACTTTACCCACGAAACCCTCAACATCTTCACCTTCGGCGGTCTGGCCCTGGGGATCGGCCGGCTCGTGGACGACTCGATCGTCGAGCTCGAGAACATCTACCGCCACTTTTCACTGGGGGAGGAATCGCGTCCCGTCGCCCTTCTTTCTGCCGCCCGGGAAGTGGCGATGCCGATCCTGGCCTCGACCATCACAACCGTCATCGTCTTTTTTCCCATCGTCTTCATGGAAGGCATCGGCCGGTTGCTTTTCACCCCCATGGCCCTGACCATCACCTTCGCCCTCTTCGCCTCCTTCTTCGTCTCCCGGACCGTCACGCCCCTTCTCTGCTACCGATTTCTGAAGACCTCCCTCCCGGGAGAGCCTCTTCGGGAAAACTTCCTGATCCGCCTCTTTCACAGGACGGAGCTCGCCTACAAGCGTCTCCTCGATTTTTCCCTCCACCACCGGAAAAAGGTCTACGCCTTCCTCGGAGCCCTGTTCATCCTTTCCCTGCCGCTTCTGAAGGGGATCGGCACGGAGTTTTTCCCCGCCCCCGACGAGAGCCAGTTCACCGTCAACATGCAGGAACCCCCAGGGACCCGGATCGAGGTCACCGCAGAAACGACCAGGGAGATGGAAGCGCTCATCCGGAGAACTCTCCCCAAAAGCGAAGTCCGGCTCATCGCCTCCAACATCGGACTCCGGACCACGGCGGGACGGGGAACCAACGGGGCGGCCTCGGTCTTTACCAACAATACGGGGCCGGATACCGGGTTCATCCAGGTCAACCTCGTGGAGCCGGACAAGCGGACGGAAACCTCCGACCAGGCCATGGACCGGGTCCGGAAGGCCGTCTCGGCGCAGTTTCCGGGGGTCGGGATCTACTTCATGCCCGGAGGTCTGATCGAACGGATCATCAACTTCGGATACCAGGGGATCATCAACATCGAGGTGTACGGGTATGATCTGAAGACCGGCGAGGATCTGGCCTACCGTCTAGCGCGCGGGATGAAAAAGATTCCGGGAGTGGGGGATGTCCAGGTTCTTCCCAACGACTTCCACTATCCCACCTACAACGTCAGGATAGACCGGGTCAAGGCACGGATGGTGGGCCTGTCCGTCTCGGACATCGCCTCCACCGTTCTCTGGAGCTTCGTGGGAAATGAAAACAACCCGTCGATCTACACCGACCCGAAAACGGGCAACGAATACAACATCATCGTCCAGTTCGACCGCCCGTTCCGCCACTCTTTCGAGGATCTCGAGAACGTCTTTCTGACAACACCCAGCGGGAGCCCCATCCTCCTCAGGAACATTGCGACCATCGAACGGGGAACCTCACCGAACGAGATCGACCGGAAATACATGACCCGCCTGATCACCATCACCGCCAACCCCGTGGGACGCCCCCTTGGGGACATCGCGAAGGATCTCGCCGTCCTCATGAAGCGCACATCCCTCCCGGAAGGATTCACGATCAATCTTGCCGGACAGATCGCGGAGCAGCGAGGCACCTTTTTGTCCCTCTTCATCGCCCTTTTCTCCTCTCTTTTCCTGGTCTACATGGTCCTGGCCATCCAGTTCCGATCCTTCCTCGACCCCTTCATCATCATGTTCACCGTTCCCCTGGGGCTGACCGGCGTCATCTGGATGTTCTTCCTGACCGGAACGAACTTTTCCTCCATCGCCTTCATGGGGGTGATCGTGACCGGAGGGATCGCCGTCAGCAATGGGGTGCTTCTGGTGGACTACACGAACAAGCTGGTCAGGGAGAGGGGGCTGTCGATCGGAGAGGCTGTAGTCAAGGGCGGCATCACGCGCCTTCGGCCGGTTCTGATGACCAGCATCGCGACGGTCACGGGCCTCCTGCCCATGGCGATCGGTCTCGAGGTGGGAAGCTCCAACAGCATGCCGCTGGCCCGGGCGGTGATCGGAGGACTGACCTTCGCCACCGCCTTCACACTGGTCCTGATACCGCTTCTCTATTATTCCCTGCACACCTGGCGGAATTCAAAACCACGGAAAGGCCCGGCGTTCCCGGGTCCCCGGGAGTGGGAGCAGATTACTCCCGCCATTCCGGAATAGGGCCCCTACCGTTTCTCGTTTGCCCAGGTATCGGGCCATCCTGCGCCCAGAATCTGCAGGGCGACGTAGTTGACCGACAGGGAATGCCGGTCCTCGTCTTCCCGGGTGTAGGCCACGAGCGAGCAGGGATAGGAGACTTCGGGGAGGGAGAGGCCGATCAGCTCTCCGCTTTCGATCTCCTGCCGGAAGAGGCTGGCGGGGAAGAGTCCCACTCCGAACCCCGACAGAAGGGCTTTCCGGATGAAATCGGAATCGGTCGTCTCGATTCCGGGCTTGATGTTCAGATTGAGTGAGGCGAGCTTTGCGTCGAGCTCCTTGCGGAGCAGGCTTGTTTTCGGAGGAAGAAGCAGGGGAAAGGACTCGAGGAGACGGAGGTCCCGACGCCATTTGTCCTTCGGAAGGCCCGGGGATCCCAGAACGAGGGTGTTGGTCTTCTCGATCGGCATTTCGATCACGCCCGGGCCCTCCAGGGGGGAAGGATCCTTGTCGAGTTTGTAGAACATCACGATGTCGGCCTGCTTCTTGTCGAACTCCTCCACGAGCTTGGGCTCCGGCGCCTGGAGAACCTTGATGGGAACCCGTTTCTGGAAGGTCCCGTGCAGATAGTGCTGAAGATACTTCTCTCGTTCTGGCCGCACGCCGAACCCCGTTCCGAGCCGCAGGGGATCGGTCTTCGTGAGGGGAGTGAAGGAGTGGAGGAGTGTCTGGGAGCGGTCGACCCGTGATATGATTTCAAGAGCCAGGTCCCGAAAGCGAAAACCCGCCTGACTCAGGTAGACGCGTCGTCCGAGACGGTTGAAAAGGCTCACCCCCAGCTCCTTCTCCAGAAGCTGGATCTGGGTGCTGACGGCCGGCTGCGTCACGGAAAGAATTCGGGAGGCCTTGGTGAAGTTCAGGGATTCGCTGACGACGAGAAAGGTATGGATCTGGGAGAGGGTCATGCGACGTCCTTCCAAAAAATTATGATTCGCCCGGGAATGGAATGGGGCCGGAGCCTCTTGCGGAGGCCAGCCAAGGATTCACTCTTGGTTCATTATAATATTTATTCTCCCGGATATTCAATAATCTCTCTTTTTAATAATTTATTAATTATATTCAAATACCTGTCCGGAGAGAAGAGTTTGAAGTTTTCTCGTGGGGCCGTTTTTTGTTTTTATTTATTTTCGATATCGGTTATCTCTTATGCCATGGAACCCGTTCTTTCAGGAGGGAATGCACTCGCCCAGGATAACCTGACACAGATCGTCTCCGGGACCCCCGCCGATCGCCCCTACCGCCTCACCCTCCGGGAGGCCCTCCGGATCGCACTCCGGACCTATCCCGGCCTGGGGGCGGCCCAGCAGGGGATAGCAGCCTCGAAGGCCGGGATAGGGGTGGCGCAAAGCCAGTACTATCCGACCCTTTCCGGTTCCTCGACCTACACGCGCGAAACGGGAAACTTCGGGCCCCAGCCGGGCTTCCCCTTCACCATTCCGGAATCTCCCGTGAACTATGATTTCTACCAGGCCCAGCTGACACTCTCCGAGACCCTCTTCTCCTTCGGGCGGAGGCGCTCACAGGTCCGCCAGAACCGCCATCTCTACAAGGCCAGCCGCAGCCAGTACAGCCGGACACTCCAGGACACGGTCCTGAACGTCGAAAAGGCCTTCTTCCTGGTCCTGAAGGACCAGAAGCTCATCCGGGTGGACGACCTGACGATCGACGACTACAAGCTCCAGGAAAATGTGGCGGAGATCCGCTACAAGGACGGGGTCGCAACCACCTACGACGTGCTGAACGCCCGGGTCAACCTCTCGAACGCCCTTCTGACGAAAGTCACCGACCGTAACCAGCTCCGGGTGGACCGCCTGACTCTGGACCGGGCCATGGGAGTCGTCTCGAACAGTCCCTACAGGGCGGTCCCGCTCACCTCTCTTCCGGCCCCGATCCTGATTGCCGACCAGGCGGTGGCGGTGGCCCTCCGCAACCGTCCGGACCTCGAGCAGATCACCCAGCAGGCCCTCGCCCAGAAGCAGGTGGTGAAATTCAACCAGGCGCAGTTTTTTCCGACAGTCCAGACCGTCGGCGCCTACAGCCTCGACAGCGAATTCTTTCCCCTCGTCTACAACTGGTCGGTCGGAACGACCGTGACCGTTCCCATCTTCAACGGCTTCCAGTTCGTGAAACAGACCCAGCAGGCCCGGGCCCAGATGAAGCAGACCCTGTTCCAGCGGGAGGATCTCCGGCAGCAGACCATCGTCGAGGTCAAGACCGACATCTTCAACATCCGGACCGACAACCAGAAGATCGCCGCTGACAGGGAGCTCGTCAGTCAGGCAGAACAGAACCTCTATCTGGCGGAAAACCAGTTTCGGGTCGGAACCGGAACCTCGGTGGCTGTGACGCAGGCCGAGCGGGATCTGGCCAGCGCCAGGGCTGCCCTGGTCCGGGACCAGGCCGATCTGGGAATAGCGATCGCCCAGCTCAAGCACGACGAGGGGATCAATCTCGATCCGGCGACCCATCGCCTTCCCTCCAGGGATCTTCCATGAGAGGGGCCGCGGCCCTCGTCGGCCTTCTTCTGTGCACCCTGGTCTTCTCCTCTTCGAAAGCGGTCGCCGGCGGGATCCCGCTCATGGCCGTTCCCGCCTCCCCGGGCCTTTCTCCGGTGGAGAAGACGCATGCCGGAAAGAAGACGCAGAAATGGAGCGTCTCCCCGACCTACTCATTCTATCTGCTCCCGGGAGGAGGCCTCTCCCGCTATATCGACCAGGCCTTTGGGGTAGGGGGAGAGATTTCCGGACGCCTCGGAGATCTTCCTGAAAAAGGGCAAAAGGCCACGCTGCGCTCTCACTTCCGCTGGCTGGGCGACTTCTCCTACTTCCAGATGACCCCCGGGCCGACGCTGGCCCCGGCACTCTCATCGAGTTCCTTCGGCTTCTCGAACGTGAGTCCCCAGCCAATCCCGGCGTTGCCCAACTCGGCCAGCGTGACGGGCTTCATTCTCAGGACCGGCCTGGCCTATGACATCCCCGAGATCACACCCGAGCGATGGGGACTCAGGCGGGTCATCGTGCCCTATCTGAGGGTCGACGCGGGAGGAGTGGACTGGGCTGTTTCCAATGTGCCCGGGATCTCCGGCCATCCCTACGGGGGACTCCTCGACGTGGGAGCGGGCCTCTCTCTCTCCATCCCGGGATACCCTCTCGGAGTCTTCGGAGAGGCGGATCCGACCGCCTTCGATGTCGGAGGGAACATCATGACCATTCTTCCCCTTGTGGCCGGGATCAGCGTGCGGTTCTGAGAAGGATCTTCCTTACAACTCTTCTGACGGAGCGAGACCATGGACGAAAAGAACACGACAAACAAAGAGGGATCCGCCAGTGACGGGAAGCTCCATTTTCCGAAAAGCTTCCTCATTTTGGGAGGGGGATCGATCCTCGTCATGGCGGGGGTGGTGGTCTATACCGTTTTCTTTTACCTGACACTCCCCAACCACCGGACCCTCGACAAGAACGGGACGGCGATCCGGCATGTCCCTCTCCCCGTGCCGCCCAACACCTTCCTTCCGTCGGGCTCCGGAAAAACAGTGGCTCTTTACGAAAAGCCCGACTTCCGCCTGCAGGTGGCGGGACTTTCCAAGTCGAAGACAGGCTTCGATGCCTCCTTCGACCTTCTCGCGAAATCGGACGGATCTGACGGTTCGGGACTTTCCTTCGCCGTGATCGGAACGCCTCGCTGGGTGGACGCCAACCGAAATGCGGGAGAGGGGACGGCCTCCCTTTCGACGGCCACCGTCTTCCGGAAGGGGGCCTCCGGGCATTTCACCATCCACTTCTCGCGCATGCCCACAGGATCCTCCTTCGACATCTACCTCGGCTTGGCGGGGACGCGGGGAGTCAAGGGAGATCGCTACCTGATCCATTTCGAGAACCTGAAGACACCCGGACGGCTCTCCTGATGGCCGGGACGGAATCTCCCGAAGTTCTCGTGGCGGAGGAGGTCCGGAAGCGCTATTCGGATGAGGGGCCCTGGGCGGTGGACGGAGTCAGCCTCGCCCTTCGGCGGGGAGAGGTCGTCTCGATCGTCGGGCCGAACGGTGCGGGAAAGTCCACCCTTATTCAGATGATGCTGGGACTCCTCGTCCCCGACTCGGGATCGGTTCGGATTTTCGGGACCGAGATGGCCACCGGCCGCCGGAATGTCGCCCACCGCATCAATTACGCATCGACCGACCTGAGTCTTCCCTATTCCCTGACTGTCAGGGAGAACCTGACGGCCTACGCCCTGATCTACAACATGCGGAACATCGGGAGCCTGATCGACAGACTCCTTCGCGAGATGGATCTCGACTCCTTCCGGGATGTCCGCGTCGGCAGCCTCTCCACGGGACAGGTGGCTCGGATGGGGATCGCCAAGGCCCTGATCAACGATCCAGAGCTCCTTTTTCTCGACGAACCGACGGCGACCCTCGACCCGGAGGTTTCGGCCCAACTCCGCACAACCCTCCAGACCATGGTCCGGGAGCGGGGGATGACCCTTTTGTACACCTCCCACAACATGCGGGAGGTCGAGCGCTTTTCCGACCGGGTCTATCTCATGAACGGGGGCCGGCTCGTGGCGGAGGGGAGCGTTCCCGACCTCATGACGCGATTTGCGACCGAGGACCTCGAGTCGCTCTTCCTCCAGATGGTGGGGCGGGAATGGGGGCGGGATGAATAATCCCCGTCCGCCCGTCCCCCTTCTGGCCTGGCGCCCCCTGGCCGGCATCCTTTTCCGCCAGATCGTCCTCTACCGCCGCTCCCTCCCCCGGTGGATGGAGATCTTCTACTGGCCCCTTCTCGACCTGCTCGTCTGGGGATTCCTGACCCTCTATCTGAAAAAGATCCCCACCTTCATGCCCTCCGCCGTGACGGCCCTCCTCGGAGCCCTCCTGCTGTGGGACCTTCTCTACCGGGCCCAGCAGGGGATCTCGGTCATGTTTCTCGAGGAGATCTGGTCCCGGAACCTGATCCATCTCCTGATCGCTCCAGTCACCCCCCTCCACGTCGTCGCAGGGGCCATTCTCTCGAGCATCGTGAAGGTTCTGCTCTCCTCATCGGTGGCGGCCCTCCTTGCCTATACGCTCTTCTCCTTCCGGATCTTCTCCCTTGGGCTCCACCTGTTCTTCTTCATTCTGGCCCTTCTGATGATGGGATGGGCCCTGGGAATCCTGACCACGGCCGTCATCCTGCGATTCGGGCAGGAGGCGGAGGTGCTCGCCTGGGGGGTGATCTTCCTTTTCCAGCCTTTCTCGGCCGTCTTCAACCCGGTCTCCGTCCTTCCGGGGGTGGCGGCCGCCATCTCGCGGGCGGTTCCGGCCTCCTATGTCTTCGAGGGGATGCGCTCCGTTCTCGTTTCAGGCCGCCTCCCGACCGGTGACCTGATCACGGCCTTTCTTCTGGATTTTCTGTATATGGGGGTGGCCCTCTTCGTCTATTCGCGGGTGATCGCCCGGGCCCGGCGCAAGGGTTTTCACCTCAAACTTGGATCCTGATCCAATCGCGCGGCAAACCTCGCCGTTTACGGCGGGGAAGGAGTGCGGGGACGGCATGGCCGTCCCGAAATTGGCTTTCAGTGCGGGGTTTTCTGCTACAATGCCCGACATGAAAAGAATTAAAGCGTTCAAATTCCGACTCGTCCCGACTCTCGAACAGGAGAGTCTCCTGTCCCGCCACGCGGGGTGCGTCCGGTTCGTCTGGAACAAGGCCCTCGATCTTCAGACGAGACGGCTCGACGCCGGGATTCCGCTTCTCTCCTACGGGGACATGGCCAGGCTCCTGACCCTGTGGCGCTCGAGCGAGGAATACGGGTTTCTCGCCACCGGTCCGGTCCATCCCCAGCAGCAGACCCTCAGAAACCTCGACCGGGCCCTTTGGGAAGCCCTGGACCGGACGAACACC
>JAJYPO010000068.1 GCA_021795275.1 Nitrospirota bacterium
TGGACTCCCTTCCCGAAGGAGAGCTGGGAAGGCTCCAGAAGGCCGCGGAAATGGCCCTTTACCGGATGGGTGTCACCTTTACCGTCTACAGCGATGACAGCGGGCTTGAGAAAATCATGCCCTTCGACATCATTCCCCGCGTGATCGGGGCCAGGGAATGGAAAACCGTGGAGGAAGGCCTGAAGCAGCGCGTCCTGGCGCTCAACCTCTTTCTCGAAGACCTCTACTCAGGACAAACGATCCTCCGGGACAAGGTCATTCCGGAGGAGGTGATCCTGTCCTCGCCGGCCTACCGTCCCGAATGCCGGGGAATCCGCGTTCCCGGGGGAATCTGGTGCCATATCACCGGCTCTGATCTTGTCCGGGACAGGAGCGGAGATTTCTTCGTTCTGGAAGACAATCTCAGATGCCCGTCGGGCGTCTCCTATGTCCTCGAAAACCGCCACGTCCTCAAGCGAACATTCGCCGCCGCCTTCGGCACCTCCCGGATCCGGTCCGTGGACGACTACCCCCTGCGTCTCCTGGAATCCCTTGAGTCGCTGAGCCCGACGACCGACTCTCCCACGGTCGTCCTCCTGACGCCGGGGACCTACAATTCGGCCTACTTCGAACACTCCTTTCTCGCCCAGCAGATGGGCATCGAACTCGTGGAACCTGCCGACCTCCATGTCTCGGACGGTCTTCTCTTCATGAGGACCACTCAGGGACCCCGGCGGGTCGATGTCGTTTACCGGAGGATCGACGACGACTTCCTCGATCCGGCGGTCTTCAGGGCCGACTCCCTTCTTGGAATCCCCGGCATCATGAGCGTCTACCGGTCCGGCAAGGTCGCCATCGCAAACGCTCCGGGAACGGGAGTCGCCGACGACAAGGCCGTCTATGCCTGGATCCCGAAGATCATCGATTATTATCTGAAGGAGGACCCCATTCTCGGGAACGTCCCCACATGGCTCTGCTCCAATCCGGCGGACCGGAGCCATGTTCTCGACAATCTCCAGACCATGGTGGTCAAAACCACCAACGATTCCGGGGGATACGGCATGCTGATCGGGCCGACCGCGTCACGAGCCGAAAGGGAGAGCTTCCGGGAGCGCATCCTGGCAAACCCCAGAAACTACATCGCCCAGGAAACACTCTCCCTGTCGCGGGCTCCGGTTCTCGTGGAGGACCACCTGGAAGGACGCCACGTCGATCTTCGTCCCTACATCCTCTACGGAAAGGGACTTTATGTGACACCCGGAGGCCTCACCCGCGTGGCCCTCAAAAAAGACTCCCTGATCGTCAACTCCTCCCAGGGCGGGGGGAGCAAGGATACCTGGGTTCTGAAGGACTGACACCCCCTCCGAAAGGAATGCCATGCTGAGCCGGGTTGCCGATTCCGTCTACTGGATGAGCCGAGGGCTCGAACGCGCCGAAAGTGTCGCCCGCTTCATCGATGTCAACCTGAACCTCATGCTCGACAGCGAGGTTCTGGAAGGGGCCCAGTGGCGTCCCCTGATCACGACGAGCGGGGACCTGTCGCTCTTCGAGGCCGGATACGACGAAGCGACAAAGGATTCCGTCATCCGCTTCCTGACACTCGACCGGAACAATCCGAACTCCATTCTTTCCTGCGCCTGGTCTGCACGGGAAAATGCCCGGTCGATACGGGAAATCATTTCCTCCGAGATGTGGGAACAGGCCAACAGATTCTATCATCTCGTCCGGGATGCCCAGAACAGCGATGTCCTTATCAAAAACCCGCACGCCTTCTTTACCGCGGTGAAGATGGAGAGCCATCTTTTCGACGGCATCACCGGAGCCACCCTCACCCGGGGCGAGCCCTGGCATTTTCTCAGGCTCGGAAAGATGCTCGAGCGCGCCGACAAGACCTCCCGCATCCTGGATGTGAAGTACTTTTTCCTCCTTCCGTCCCCCGAATGGGTTGGAAGCGCGATCGACGGGGTCCAGTGGGCCGCTCTTCTCCGGTCCGCCAGTTCGTTCGAGATGTACCGGAAGCGACACCGCCGGATCACCCCTGAAAAAGTCGCCAACTTCCTGATACTCGACCGCTTTTTTCCCAGGGCGATCGCCTTTTGCGTCTCCAAAGCCCAGGAGTCGCTCCGATCGATCACAGGGACCCCTCCACACCAGTATGGAAATATCGCTGAACAGCGGCTCGGCCAGCTTGCCGCCCGTTTGAATTATTCGGATATCGAAGAGATAATAAAAGGAGGGCTTCATGAATTCATCGACTCTCTCCAGATTCAGATGAACCGCATCGACGACGCCATCCACGAGACATTCTTCGCCATCCCGCGCATGCCGGAGGGCGGATCCCCTTTACCCAAAACCCTGAATCAGTAGCCGGAAGGATCCCGATGACATTTTGCGTCTCCATCAAGATCCGGGAAGGGTTGGTCGGTATCGCCGACACCCGCATCACCTCCGGACTCGAGCATACCACCGCCCGGAAGGTGACCCTCCATCATGTCGGGGAGAGGCCCCTCTTCCTCATGACTTCGGGGCTCCGGTCGGTCCGGGACAAGGCCATGACCTATTTCGAGGAGGTTCTGGAGGAGAGCTCGATCGGCTACGACAAGCTCTATCAGGTCGTCAACCTGTTCGCGACCCAGGTCAGAAGGGTCGCCGCCGAAGACAAGGCGGCCCTCCGGGAAAGCGGCCTCGATTTCAATCTTTTCACCATCGTCGGAGGGCAACTCGAGAAGGACAAGGAACACAAGCTATACCTTCTTTATCCCGAAGGGAATTGGGTGGAGGTCAGCGAGTCGACTCCCTATTTCCTGATCGGCGAGAGCTCCTACGGAAAGCCTATCCTCGACCGGGTTCTCCGTCATTCCTCCTCCATGGAGTCGGCGCTCAAGCTCGCCTATCTCTCCTTCGATTCGACCCGAATCAGTGCGGTTGATGTCGACTTTCCGATCGACGTCGTCCTCTATCTCCACAGGACGCGGGAACTGGTTCACCACCGGTACAACCGGAAAGACCTCCAGCATCTTCCCCAGTGGTGGCAGGAAAGGCTCCGGGCCTCGGTCGAGGCTCTTCCCGACGAATGGGTCCACGAAGCCCTCTCAAAACTGACCAATCCCGGATAAGGCCATGATCCTGTCCCTTGTCCATTCGATGCAATTCGCCTTCGAGCACCCGGTCTTCCTCGATCCGGTCTGGCTCAGGTTGCGCCCCCGGACCGATCCCTCACAGACCCTTCTCTCCTTCCACCTCGAGTCCCTGCCGGAGCCAGACCGGATCGAACGCATGACAGATCTCGACGGAAACGGTCTCTCGCGCCTCTGGTTCTCTGGATCCCACCCTGCGCTTCTCCTGAAAGCCACCTCCCTGGTGAGAACCCTCCGATCCAACCCTTTCGACTTCCTGTTTCAGGACCCCCGGGCCTGTGCGCTTCCGATGTCGTATCCGCCCCGCCTGGCCCCGTTGCTCGCTCCTTACCTGCTCCCGGAGAACGCTTCATTCAGAGGACCCCTGTTCCGGAAGTTTATGGAAGACCTCCAGGACCTCTCCCGGATGGAGACCGTCCCTTTCCTGGCGGCACTTTCCCGCCACATCCCGGAAATCCTCTCAAACCAGTCCCGGGAAGAAGGTCCCCCCCGCTCCCCCGAAGAGACCCTGGAAGAAGGATCGGGTTCTTGCAGGGATTTCGCCCTTCTGGCCATGGAAGCGTGCCGCGCCCTGAATATCGCCGCCCGGTTCACAAGCGGCTACCATCTTCCTTCTTCCCCCACGTCTCCTTCGCTGCATGCCTGGGCCGAAGCCTATCTTCCGGAGATCGGATGGCGGGGATTCGATCCGAGCGAAGGACTTCTGACCGCCGACCGCCATGTCGCCCTCGTCTCCTCCCCCGACCCCTTCCTGACGCTTCCCACGGAAGGAACCTTCCGTGGGCCGGGAGACTCGACCCTCAGCGCCCTTGTCCGGATCGAGCCCCTCCCGGATCGGGAGGGAGATCCCGATACGTCTCCCGCGTCCCTGTTGGACCGGTAGCACGGAAGTCCGTAAGAAAGCCGATATCCGCTTGGGTCCGGAGCTTCCGGACGATCTTCCGCGCCACCCCAGTCAGGGCCAGACCCTCCGAGGCGGGAAGGGAGGCCCACACCTCCATGGCTCTCCCTTCCCCGCCCATCGCCACACCCCCTTCCGCCGGAACCACCCTGAGGACCTGGACCTGTTCCCGAAAATGGGAATAGACATGCCGCACCGAGAAAAGCTCCTCCACCACGCGCCACCCGCAGAGAGCCCCCTCCGCCACCGTATCTCCCGGAGAGAGACACTCCGAAGGAAATCCGGCCACTTCGAGAAGCCCTTCCAGAAGACGGCCCTCGCCTCTCGGTTCGAACAGGAGGGGGCCCGATGCGGGGATCAGGGCAACGCGCTTGCGCGTGGGAGGCGTGGCTTTTTTCGCCCGGCTTCCGGGGGACTTGCCGGAAGGCCCTGGTGGAGCGGCGGGACCAGGCTGCCCAGGAGGAGCCCTCTCGTCTTCCCCGCTTCCTTGCGTCGCGCAGAAAGAGGCGACGGGACACTGTCCGCAGGACGGAGAGGACGGCAGGCAAAGGACGGCCCCGAGCTCCATCAGGGCCTGGTTGGTATCCCCCGGCCGAGGATTTTCGGCCCCCCACGAGTCGGAAGCTTCCCAAAATCGCTCTGGATCATCTTTCATCGCGGACGGGATCCCGAAGAATCGACCGGTGACCCGTCGGACATTCGCGTCGAGTATGGGGGCCCAGCGATCGGTCGAGATGGACAGGATCGCCCCGGCCGTGGAGCGGCCTATCCCGGGAAGCCGCTGCCACTCCTCCACGGATTCCGGCCATCGGAGGTTTCCGTGATCTTGCGCCACGATCCCCGCCGCACGGTGGAGGTTCCGCGCTCTCTGGTAGTATCCCAGCCCCTCCCATGATTTGAGGACAGCGGAAAGCTCCGCTCGGGCCAAGTCCCAAACGGTCGGGAAACGCTCCATGAATCGCTCGTAATACCGAAGGACCGTTCTGACTGTCGTCTGCTGAAGCATGATCTCCGATACCCAGATCGCGTAGGGATCCCTCCTCCTTCTCCATGGAAGATCCCGCCGCGTCCGGTCATACCATGCGAGGAGAGACGACCTGGCCTGCCGGGTCTGCCAGCTGTCCGAAAGAAAGGGATCGTCAGAAGGAAACATACCAGGAAAACCCCTGATAGCCCCCCCAGCCATCCGACACGGAAGAACGGAGAAGGCCGCCGTCGAAGGTGAGGTAGGAGTGGAGACGGGGAAGAGCGATCCCCAGGACGGCCCCTCCCTGGCCGGCATTGTAGGCGTTGTTTCCCTGCCCGATCAGTTCAGGACCGAGAAAAAATGACGTGCTTTTTCGGGAGGACTCCCAGACGGGAGAGAGGTAGCGGGCCTGTCCGTAGATATACTGGATATAACCGATGTAGTTTGCGAAAAAGTCGAAGGCGCCCGGTCCCAGACTCTGGTAGTACTCGGTCTGAAGGTAGATTCCAGCCAGGGATTCGATGGGCGTGTCGGTCTGAAAGGCTTCGGCCAAGGCAATTCCGACGTCTCCCTCCCAGAATCCGTCCCGAACGGGAATCCTTATTCCAACCGCTGGATTGAGACCGTTGTAGGCGTTTTGCGTCGTCATGGGCGGACCGGGTGTTTCGTAGGAAAAATAGAAGACGGCGACAAAAAGATGGAGGGTCGGTCCTCCTGTGGCGGCCGTCCCGACATCGGGCGACGACGTCCCCCCGTTTGGGGTCGCCGGAATCCCCTGGAGGGAGTAATAGTCTCCCACCTCGCCAAAATAATACTGGCTGTCCTGGGAAAAGACCGTCTCTCCCCCTGTAATCTCGAAAGTCTGGGCGGAGGAAGCGGCCGGGAGCACTGGAATCAGAAGCAGGGAGACCCCGAGGGCCTGGCCCAACCGTATTAGCCGCTGCCAACAGGCCCCTGGATCACGACCCTCTCTCCCCGTCATGAAGATGTCACTTCCCTCCCGATCTTCCCGGGCCAGACGGATGAGGTCGCCCTTTCGCAATCCGGCGCACGGCGGAGCGGGGGGCGGACTTCGCGGAAGCCAGGAGGTTCAGGAGCTCCTGCCGGGAGGAGAGCCGGGGATGAGGAAGGACGAGATCCCTTCGCGGAGAGGGAGCTCCCTCGAAGAGGAGAAAGTCGAGGTCGAGCGTCCGGGGGTACAGCTTTCCCTTTCCGCGCCGGATCTCCCGACGCTCGGTCCGCACCAGAAGCGCCCAGAGGCCGGGAGCCCCTATGCGGGAATATCCGGTCACGACCTGGTTCAGGAACGCCGGAGAAACGATCTCCCAGGGTTCGGTGCGCAGGACCGGGGAGCATCCGGTGAGCGTGAGGTTTTTGTTCGACAGGAGCGTGCGGAGGGCCCGGTCGAAGGCCCGCCGCGAATTCCGGAGGTTTCCTCCGAGGGAAATCGCGAAGAATCCTCCCATGGGAATCCTCCGACCCGCTAGACCTCGAAGAGCCGGTGGGAACGGATCCGTTCGATCGCCTCGGTCAGACGGTCCGTGCCGACGGTCAGGGCAAACCGGACATACCCCTCTCCGGAAGGTCCGAATCCGTTTCCCGGAGTGGCGACGATCCCCGTTTTGTCGAGAAGCGCGAGAGTCGCCTGCTCGGAGGTGAGGCCCTTGGGAAGAGCCGCCCAGAGGTAAAAAGAGGCTCCCGGGGAAAAGGCGCGAAGCCCGACGCTGTTGAGGCCCGGCACCAGGACGTCCCGCCGCTTCTGGTAGAGGGAGCGAAGGGAGTCCAGCATCGGCTCGGGAAGGGAGAGGGCGGTGATGGAGGCTTCCTGAAGGGCCTGGAATATTCCCGAGTCCATGTTGCTCTTGACCTTCAGAAGTCCCGACAGGACCTGGGGGTTCCCGACGGCAAATCCCACGCGCCACCCGGTCATGTTGTAGGTCTTGGAAAGGCTGTGGAACTCGATTCCGATCTCCTTCGCCCCCGGGTAGGAAAGAAAGCTCTTGGGAGGCTTCCCGTCGTAGTAAATCTCGGAGTAAGCCGCGTCGTGCGCCACGATGATCCCGTACCGGGTCGCGAGGTCGATCACCTTTTTGAAGAAGGCGTCGGTGGCCGTGGCGCCGGTGGGGTTGTTCGGATAATTGACGAAGAGGATCTTCGCCCGCTTGAGCACCGATTCGGGAATCCTGTCGAGATCCGGCATGAAGCCGTTCGCTTCGAGAATGGGCATGAAGTAACTCTCTCCCCCGGCAAAGAGGGTTCCGGCATGATAGACCGGGTAACCGGGCTCGGGAATCAGCACGGCGTCCCCGGGTTCGACAAAGGCCAGGGGAAGGTGGCCGATTCCCTCCTTGGAGCCGATCAGCCCCACGACCTCGGTGGCCGGGTCGAGGGTCACGGAAAAGCGTCTCCGGTACCAGTCCGCCACCGCCGTCCGGAAGGACAGCATTCCTTCGTAGGAAGGATACTGGTGATGCTCTGGCTTCGCCAGGGCCTTCTGGCCCGCCGCCACGATCGGTTCGAGAGTCGGAGTGTCGGGGTCTCCGATCCCAAGGTTGATGAGATCCACGCCCCGGGAAAGGGCTTCCCGTTTTTTTTCATCGATGCGGGCGAAGAGATAGGGGGGAAGAGAGGTGATCCGCTTGGCGAGCTTGGTTCTGAAATCCATGATCTAAGGTCTCCTGGGGGATCCGGACGGATCCCGGTTGGTTATTGGTCCGGATTGTCTCCCTTCGGACATTTTGAGAAGAGAAGCTTCCGGACGGGTTGAGATCGTTTTCGTTATCGTGTCTGACCCGGCCAGACCGTGGAGAGCGCCGGACGGGGATCGGCCACGATCCGGCTTTCGAGGGGAGGTCCGCACCCCTCCACCGAGACCGTCACAGTGTCTCCCACGGCCATGGGTCCGATGCCGCGATAGGTGCCGGTCAATACGAGGTCCCCCGTCTCGAGCGGCATCATGTGGCTGATGTAGCTGATCAGGGACTCCCATCGGAAGATCTGGCCGGCCTCCGAACCATCCTGCTTCAAGACCCCGTTCAGCCACGTCCTGACGCGGCGGCCGTCGGGTCTGCCCCCCACCAGGATCGCCGGACCGAGCGGACAGAAGCCGGGAAAGGACTTGGCACGGGTGTACTGGACGTCTCTGGTCTGGAGATCGCGGGCCGTAATGTCGTTGGCGGCGCAAATCCCGAAGAGATGTCTCCCGGATTCCGACGGGGAGACATGGTCTGCCCGCTCCCCGATCACAAGGGCGATCTCCCCCTCGAAATCCACCCGGGCGGATACGGCCGGGTAGACCACGCTTTCCCCGGAAGCCGCCAGGGCGCAATGGGCCTTCAGGAAGAGAAGGGGCTCCGCCGGAAGGGGCTTTCCCATCTCGAGGGCATGTCCCCGGTCATTCAAGCCGACCGCAACGATCTTGCCAGGCCGCACGGGAGGAAGCCACGTCACCTCGTCCGCCCGGTGGCGGGATCCGTCTCCGGAGAGGAGTAGCCCGTCCGGGAGAAGGCGTCCGGATCTCTCTTCCGGGCCGCGATCCCCGCGGAGGAGATAGCGGACAAAAAGATCCCCGGAAGAGAGATCCTCCGGAAGAAGCCGGTTCACCGGCCTTTGTCCTCTCCCGAGAGAAGGACGTCGGCCATCGTGTAGAAGCCCGTCGGCCGTCCCAGCAGAAAGGCCGCCGCCCGGATGGCCCCACGGGCAAAAACCTCCCGGCTTTCGGCACGGTGGGTCAGCTCAAGACGCTCCCCCGCTCCCAGAAAAAAAACGGTATGATCTCCCGGGACATCCCCGCCCCGCAGGGCCATCACCCCGATCGATCCCTCCTCACGCTCCCCCGTCAACCCATGCCGGACGAAGACCCCCGACTGGGAAAGTGTCCCGTTTCGGGCCGAGGCCACCGCTTCGCCGAGAAAGAGCGCCGTCCCGCTGGGGGCGTCCTTCTTGTTGCGGTGATGGATTTCGAGTATTTCGGCGTCGAACTCTTCGAGAGCCCGGGCGGCCTGACCCGCCAGAATGGCGAGGAGGTTGACCCCCAGGCTCATGTTGGGAGACCAGAGAATGGGGATGTGGGCTCCCATCTCGCGGACGAAGTCGCGATCGGCCAGGGTCAGCCCGGTAGTACCGATCACGAGAGGCTTCCCCGCCTGGACAAAGCCCTCCACGGACCGCCTGAGCGAATCGGGAGAAGAAAAGTCGATGCCGACGTCGCAATGGAGGATTCCGCGTCCGAGATCGGAATCATAGAGGAGTTCGGGGGCGGAGGAGACGGGAAGGCCGATCAACCGGGAGTCCACGGATTCGATAGCCGCCCCGAGCGAGAGGAGCGGGTCGGAATGGAGAAGCGCCGCGATCTCCTGGCCCATGCGGCCCCCGGCACCGAGGAGGGCGACCTTCCTGCGCTCCCCCATCATCGGGATCCGTCCTTGACGAGCTTCATCGACGCCATAACCGCGGTCAGACGCTTCCTGTTGTCTGGATCCATGGGAACCAGAGGCAGACGCATCGCGGAGTCGATGATTCCGGCGATTTCCATGGCGGTCTTGATCGGAATGGGATTGGTTTCAAGACCAAGGACCCTGTGCAGGGAGACCAGGCCGTTGTGCCGGGCCCGTGCTTCGGACAGGTTCCCCGAGAGCGCCATGTCGCACATTTCGGCCATCAGCCGGGGGACGAGATTGGCCGAGACGGAGATGGTCCCGTGGCCACCCAGGGCCAGGATCGGGTAAGTCAGGCTGTCGTCCCCGGAGTAAACCGCCATCCGGTTTTCAAGGCGGGCGAAAAGGTCGACGATCTGCCCCATGTTTCCTGAGGCTTCCTTGACGCCCACGTATTCGGGAATCGCGGCAAGGCGGGCGATCGTCTCCGGAAGCATGTTCACTCCCGTGCGGGCCGGCACATTGTAGATCACCATGGGAAAGGAGACCCGCGAGGCCAGGGCTTCATAATGGCGGACGAGGCCCTCCTGGGTGGGACGATTGTAGTAGGGAGTGATAACCAGGGCCCCGTCGGCACCGATATCCCGGGCCGCCCGGGTCAGGGCGATGGCCTCCGAAGTGCTGTTCGATCCCGTGCCGGCCATGACCAGAACTCGGCCCGCCGCCTGCTCGACAACGATACGGATGACCCTTTCATGTTCTTCATGGGTGAGCGTCGCCGATTCCCCGGTCGTTCCGACCGGGACGATGACCCGGGTCCCTTCCCGGACATGAAGATCCACCAGATGGCGCAGGGCCTTTTCGTCGAGATCCCCTCCCCGCCCTTCCTGATCCCTGAAAAACGGTGTCACCAGTGCCACCATCGAACCGGAAAACAACGTCACTCCTCCCACGCTCTCAGTCTTTGGACGGACCGGGCGAGCGACCGGGCTCCCCCTTGATCGGTCCAATACGGTATTGTTGCATGACCTCCCTGGCATGTCCAACCACCAGACGCAGCACCTCGGGACGAACCGGCCCCGGATAGGAGAGCATCTCCTTTAGCTCGGAAGAGAGGTTGACCACATCCCGGCCGGGGATCTTCCCGGCATTTCCAGCGTCATAGAAGCGATCGAGAGCCCGGAGATCCTTCTGGAACTCCGCAACATCCACCTCGGGAGGCCTCCGCTCGGAAAGGCCCCGGTCGACGGCGAAGTACCGCATGTAGACGTAGGTGAAATAGTTTCCCCCAAGAAAGGTCAGCAGGAAAAAGACCACCGGAATCGCCGACAGGAGGATCAGGACAAGAAAGCACCCTTTTCCTTCCTTGCGATGAGGGGACAGCGGAACCTCCTCGTCGTCGGAATCCTCGACGGAGGGATGCGAATCGGCCTGACTCAAATCCGTTCGCCCCGAACGAGGTCCTCGAAGCTCTCCCGATCCCGGATGACACGGTAGGTGCTGCCATCGACGAGAACTTCGGCCGGGCGCGGGC
>JAJYPO010000069.1 GCA_021795275.1 Nitrospirota bacterium
ATTGGAGGGTCCGTTGGGAGATGTCAGACAGGGAAATACGCCCAAATCAGCGGAGACTCTGATCCGGATGCTCGGCCTCCCTTTCAAGGAAAGCTTCCGCATAGAAGAGGCCTTGACCCATCGCTCAGCCTCTCATGAACGGGGTCGAAAAAAGCCCATTCCCAACTACGAACGCCTTGAATTTCTTGGAGACCGGGTCGTCGGACTCATTGTCAGCGAATACCTTCTCAACATGTGGCCCCAGGCCACGGAAGGAGAGGTTGGACAAGTCTTTTCAACCATCGTGAGCACCCAGACCCTTGCATCGATTGCCCGACGCATGGATCTCGGGTCCTACATGATTCTCGGAAAGGGGAGCCATTCTTCCGGAGAACGGGAAAACCACTCTCTCCTTGCCGACACCTTCGAATCCCTCGCCGCGGCCATTTACTGCGAATACGGACTGGAGACGGCCCGCCAGGTTCTGATTCCATGGTTCGCCCAGCCTCTTCAGGAGATTCTCCGGAACATCGAGGCCGCTCCACCCCGGGAACCCCGCACTCCGGTTGCTCCGGCCGAGCCGGAGGTTATCCGTCCCCGGGAACGGGGGAAGAATCCTCCGAACTACAAGCTTCTCGTCCAGAAATGGGCCCAGCAGCATTTTGGGGCAATACCCGAAATACGGCTCGTCGAGGAATCCGGTCCCTCCCACCAAAAACGCTTTGCCATGGGGATTTTTCTCGAGGGAGTCCTGCTCGAGCAGGCAACGGCCGGAACAAAAAGAGGGGCTGGCTTTGCGGCCCTGGAGAGTCTCTGGACCAGGATTCAGGGAGGCTTTATCCCAGACCTCCCGCAAAAAATTGTCCAGGAGGAAGCTGCGCGGTCTGAAAGTTCCGCCGCTGAGATCGGAGAGGTCGCCCGGCCCGGCCTCCAAAATCAGACGGAATCCCAGGGCATGATGGCGGAGCCTTCTCCAGTGCCGGTCCTCACACTTGTTTCAGGAAAGAACGAGGGAGAAGAAGAATGAACTCTTGAACGCTGAGACAGCGTTCGAAGACGGAGTCAAGAAAAAAGGGTAGCCGAACGGCTACCCTTTTCATGATTGACGAGAAAAAAGGATCACCAGGATCCCATCCAGTGATTCTGAAGCATGGAAATATGGTCGAAGACGGCAATGAGTCCGAACCAGAGTCCGGCCACCATCACCACCGCCAACATTCCCTTGGATTCTCCACGATCGGAAATCTTTTTCATAATCGACCTCCCGTTGGTTTTCCAAACCTTCGTTCCCGTAGGGAACACTCTTATTTATCAGGACACTCACCACTTGCAGGAGAATTTCGGAGCCTCCCGTGGCCAGACCATATCACAGAATTGATAATGATTCAACCATGAAACATTTGCGTTTCATGACTTGAAAACCGGTGATTGGTCTCTTTTTTCCAACCCGGGAGATTCAGTGATAGAATAGGTTCATCTAACAGAAGAATCCGGAAAGACCCTTCCGGAAAGGAGCCCTTTCATGATCCAGGTCTTCGTCAAGGAAATTTTCTTCGACGCCACCAACCAGTCCTATATTCTCATCCTGCAGGACGAAAGCCGGGAGTGGACACTTCCGGTATGGGTCGGCCCCTTTGAGGCCCAGGCCATCTCTATGGGACTGGCCCGATCCCATCCCGACCGTCCCCAAACCCATGATCTTTTTATCTCCCTTCTCACTTCCATCAATGTGAAGCTTCTCTCCGCGGTCATAAACAAGCTCGAAGGAGAAACCTACTTCGCCTCCCTCCATCTCATCTCGGAAAATTCGGAGTTTGCCATCGACTCCCGTCCCAGCGACGCCGTTGCCATCGCCATCCGGGGCCAGGTTCCCATTTTCGTCAAGGAAAACATTCTTAAAAAGACGCCCCCCAACATGGATTTTTCACAATTGATGGACAAAACCGATGACCCTGAAAAGCCGAACACGTAATCTGGTCGTTTCCGTCCTTTTTCTCCTGCTTTCCTCATGTGCTGACTCGATCAACAATCTTTCAAAGGAAACCTATTCGGCGGAAGGTTTTTCTCCCGCCATCCTGGCCAAGGGGAAAATGGCCCTTACACCGACCGTCACCGGCTCGGGAACCATCGAAGAAGCGACAACCATCGGGAGACTTCTCGACAGGGCCATGAGAAAACATTTCACCCAACCCGGGGTTCTAAAGGAGGAGTCCTCGGTCAGTGACCAAATCCGGCGTGATTCCGCCCTCGCCTCCCTCTGGAACCAGATGGCCCCACACATCTCGGCCCATAGCATCCGCGGCATGACCGCCACCCGTTCATTCGCACAACGTCTGGGTGTCCGGTATCTTTTTGAGACCCAGATCCAGATGGCCGAAATTGCGGGGGGGGCTGAACAGGTCCGGATTTATGCAAGGATTTATGACACAAAACAGGAACGAATTGTCTGGGAAGGCATAGGAGAGGGGCGGGGTTACGAGAAGCTCGTCTTTCCGTCGACTCCTGCCACATTCCGCATCGTTGCCGACACGGCCGTCAAGGGTCTGGTAAGCCAACTCTATGGACGCTAGCCTTCACCTGCCAAAACAAGGGAGTCTCAATGCCCTCCGTCAAGATCATTGAGCTCGATCGCGAGATCGACATTCCGGCAGGAGACACCATTCTTCAGGGTGCCATGGCCCATGGAATCACCTTCGGGTTCGTATGCGGAGGGAATGCGGCCTGCGGAACCTGCCTTGTGAAAGTAATCGAAGGGCTTGAATCGCTGAGGGAAAGAAATTCAAAGGAGGACTTTCTGGCCAAGGCCATGATGCTCGACCCTGAATACCGTCTTGGCTGTCAGACAGAGGTTTCGGGAGCTCACCTTGTCATTTCCATCGTCTCCCTCGCCCGGGAACAGCGCAACTGAGACCGGATTTCACAAAAACGCGCAGGCCCCGATTACTGCCTGACGGGAAGGAGCGTCTTTCCGGACACCGGGGCTTGGGAGTCTGCAGGGAAGGGCGTCTGGGTCGAGAGGGCGAGGCTTCCCTTTTCCCAAAGGGAGCGCAGGCATTCGGTGTGAAAGGCATGGCCCCCCCTCCGGACAACGAAACGGCCGACGACCGGGCGATCAAGAAGCCGGATATCTCCCAGAAAGTCGAGGATCTTGTGGCGGACGAACTCATCCGCGTAAGTTTGCTGATCCGGATTTAAAAGAGAGGTCTTCCCCATCACGAGAGCGTTGCTGAGACTTCCTCCCCTCGCCAAGCCCATCGCCCGCATCTTGTGGACATCCGTCTCGAAACAGAAGGTCTTGGCCCGGGATATTTCCGATTCATAGGTGGCTTCGCTCAAGATAAAATGATACCGCTGGAGGAGATCGGGGCCAAAGTCGATCTCATAGTCCACCTCAAAACGGTCGGAAGGTTCCACGGAGAGATATTTGTTGCCTGATACGAACTCCTCAGATCGGACGACGCGGTAAAATTTCTGGGCCTTCCTCTGCTCCACAATCCCTGCCCCGGAAATGGCCGCGACAAGATTCCGGGAGGAGCCGTCCAGGATCGGAACCTCTGCCCCGCTGATCTCGGCGACGAGATTGTCGAGGTAAAGTCCGTTCAGAGCGGACAGGAGATGTTCGATCGTCTGTACCGTCGCCTGCCCGTCGAAAAGGACTGTGGAGAGGGTGGACCTCTCCGCCGAGACGAAGCGGACATGAGCCGGAATATAGACGCTCCCCAGATCGGACCGATGAAAGACGATTCCGTGATTTTCAGGGGCCGGATGAAGGGTCAGCACGACCTCTTTGCCGGAGTGAAGACCTGCTCCGCGTATCTCGACCGGTTTTCTCAGTGTGCGCTGCCACCTCATCGTCGTCCCTTTCCCCATCCGGGAGGTCTGATTCCGTTTTTGATTCCCTTCCATTTCTTATCGGCCGGCATTGGATCCTGCCATAGCAAGGTCGCTCTCAAGAATTAAAGCAAGGCCTGTGCCAATAACACCATCCTTTATGTATTAATGATTTAAGAAAGAAATGTTCCCTTCGCCTTGGAAAACTGGGGAGAAAAGTGTCGTTTTTTTCCCGGATGTGTGGAAAAAATACCACCTTCTCCGGAGCCGGCGGCCCCGGGGGGAGCGGATCAGGGATAAGACGAAGGGGGCTTTGTATACATTGTGACGATGGGAAGAACTCCCACCAGAGTGAGAAAAAGAATCAGGATCGAGATCAGGACCACAAAAAGCCAGATCGGCACCTTGAAATCTTCCCTTTCCTGCCATTGCTTCCGGAGAATGAAGACGACAAAGGAGATGAAAAAAAGGAGGGCTACACCCGCGGCCCCCTTCATCAACGGATCCTTGACGGAATAAAGGACCCATGCGATGACGATCATGACGAGGACCGGCATGACAATCTTTAAAAACAGCCGCTTCTCAAGGGATTTGGCCAAGGCCCTACTCCTGACGTTTCATGTCTTTGTTTGTCCGATTAGCCGAGGGATCTCCGCAGGAGGGCCGCCTTGAGCAGATATTCCGAAAAATCCTTCTCCTCCTGCATCAGAAAGTAAATGCTGGAAACAAAATTCCTGTGGAGATAATGCTCGACGGTCACCGGGCCCAGTTCGATCTTAAAGAAATCCTCAACGAGTTCGATATCCTCCTTGACTGACATCCAGCCCTGGTTTTCCGATGCAAGAAAGGTCAGGTTTTCCTTGTTCAGGTAATGGCCTGCCTCCTGCATGTCGTCCTTCAGGCGCCGGTAGAAGAGGGAAAGAGGCTCGGCGTATCCCTCCCTGATCGCCTGGGCAATTCCTCGCCCTGTTCCGATCAGTTCAGGCGGAATCCCCAGGGAGTAAAGGGAGGCGGTGAATCCAATCGCCCGGGGGAGATGTTTCTGGCCGATCCCCCGGGAATAGCCGAACAGCCCGATGTGGAGCTTCCGTTCCCGTCGGGGGGGGATGCTGGCAGAGATCCGGTTGATGACGTCCGCCACCTCCTCGACCGTTTGCTGATAATGCTCGGAGAAGATCGTGACCAGGCGTTCTCCCGCGGAAACTTCTTCAGGGGTGTAGGCCAACGGGACTGTTCCAGGCAGGGATCGATTGAGGAGATTGATGGCCTCGCGCACATCCTCCTGAGGATAGTCATAGCGAAAGGCCGACTGAACTGTGACCGTCCGGACGCCGGGATATTCCTCGATGAAATGGGGAACGTTCCAGGGAGAAAGCCCTCCCCGGAAGGGAAGGGAACCGACACCCATGATAGGGAAAACAGGGATATTCGTCTCTTCCTCGAAGCGGAAATACTCCGACAAGGCCACCTTGGCGGCAATGGTCGCGGGAACGATGCCGGCATTCAGCGCGGGGTCCGATCGGGCAATGAAGGGCCGCAGGTAAAGGGGCTTCGAGCCGTATTCCGCGGCATGAAGATCGACGTAGTCGTGAAGGATCTTGCGGGAGACGGTCAGTTCCGATACCCCCTCGACAAGGGGAATGACCTGCAGGTAGGAAGAGTCCCGGACCGTCCCCTCTTCGTCGAAGACCTGGTTCTTGAGCCGGGCGATCTTCCGGAAGGTCTGCTGGAGATAGATCATCTTCTGACCTTCATCGGTCATGGGCAGAATGACTTCGAAGACCGGCGGGGTCTTGAGCCCCAGATCCCGCGCCAGGTCCTCGAATGTCAGGATGCCGATGTAGGCCCGGGCGATCCGGTATTCCTTTTCATACCAGATGTTCGGAAGCCGGAAGGTCAGGAAGACATCCTTTCCAATCTGATTTTCCTTGAAGTAGTCATAATGGGTGGAAAAGAGCTTTTCGACCACTCCCTCGTCGACATATTTTCCCTCCCAGTCCCACATGTACTCCTGGCAGCCGATGTCGATGTAGGCCCTGTAACACTCTTCGATCTCGTCCAACGTGCTGATGAAGGGTTCATGGTTGGATTTCCAGTAGGGAGCCGCCGCATTGTCCGGATGCTGGGTCGCCATCGTCGTGGGAATCTTTCGGTCGGCAGGATTCTTCGGACGGTCGTTCTTTTTGAGAAAATAGGCCAAGAAGGCTCCTCTCTTTGGGTAGGGCGCAACGGGATCCGCGCAGGACTATCGGAGAATCAGAAGTCCGAAAATGTTCTGGAGAACGGCCGCCCAGAGGAGAACGAAGATCCCGAGAACGACATTCAGGTTCCGGAGAAGTCCCACCGTCTGTCGGAGGCGGCTCTTCTTTTCCTCGAGCTTCAGCGCCTGTTCGGAGTCGGGACCCGAGGCAAGCTGCTGACGGGTCGTCGTCCGGATCTCTCCCGACATCCGGGCGATCAGGATCCCCAAAAGGGCGATTCCGCCGACGAAGCTCAGCTTCAGAAGCCAGAAGGTCTCATAGGAGTTCTTGTAGGGGAAGACCATGTTCTCGAGAGAGACGAGCCGGTCGAAGATGACAAAGGCCCCGGTCATAATGAGAAGGGAGAGGCTGACCCAGAAGACAGGAAGATAGAAGTCCGTCGCCTTTTTCGCAAGTTTTCCGCGGATGGAGGGATCGACCCAGGAGAGGAGAGGGCTCACGACGAAGAGCTGGAGAACCATGCCCCCCACCAGCGCCGCCGCCCCAACGAGATGGAGCCACCGAATAAATGTGATCGTCACAAACATAATTTGCAGCCCTCCGGAAAATTCGGTTTCATCTTTTCATTATCGTACAAGAAACCCGTCTCTGGATAGTCCCGTCCCATCCCCGGCACAAGCCCGTGGAATTCAGGGCGGAATCTGATAAGATGGGGCCTGTTCTGGCAGAACCACAATCCTGATCCTCCCGAGATGAAAGTCACCGTCATGAATTCTTCCCAGAAAAATATTTCTCCTGGCCTCTCCCCATGGCCGGAGGGGACCACACCCGAAAGGGTCTCCGTCACAGCCCGGAAAGCGGCGGAACTCGCCTCCGGCATTCTTCTCGAGGGGATGACCAGGAAGATCGAGATCGGTTTCAAGGGACGCATCAATCTGGTCACGGAGATCGACCTGGCATCCGAGAGGGCCGTCATCGAAACGGTCTTGAGGGAGTTTCCCGGCCACTCCTTCCTTGCCGAAGAGAGCGGCAGGACCTCGCCGGCAGGAGAGAGCCCCCATCGATGGATCATCGATCCCCTCGACGGAACGACCAACTATGCCCATCGTTACCCCTGTTTCTGCATCTCGATCGCCTTCGAGTCCGCCGGCACCGTTCTCTACGGACTTGTCGTTGATCCCCTCAGGAAGATGCACTACGAGGCGGTGGCCGGACGGGGGGCGACCCTCGACGGCCACCCTCTCTCCGTTTCGGAAGAGTCGCTCCCCGCCCGATCTCTCCTGGCCACCGGATTCTCCTACAACTGTGCCGATACTCCCCGTCTCAGAAATATGGAGACCTTCGAAGGCTTCTCCCGGGAGGTTCAGGGAATTCGACGCTCGGGATCTGCCGCCCTCGATCTCTGTCACGTGGCTATGGGAGTCCTGGACGGATTCTGGGAGAGGAATCTTTCACCGTGGGACACAGCGGCGGCCACACTGATCGTCAGGGAGGCCGGAGGAACGGTCACCGACGGGCAGGGAGGGCCCTTCCACCTCGAGTCTCCCCTGGTGGTCGCGAGCAACGGACTCATCCATGGCTTTATGGTGGACAAGATCAGACAAATCGCAGAGGATCCGGAACAAAGACAAGAATCTCGATGACGAGGGCGATGACCCCCCAGACGATCCGGGAGGAAGGAAGCCGTGTCTCTGCCTCGGCAAGCTCCGGATGGGAGACTCCCATGAGAAGAAGGAGGCCTGCCCAGATCCACCACCCCCGCCACCCCCTGAACCCCAGGAAAAGCAGAAGAGGAAAGATCCCCCAAAGGAGTCTTCTGGACTTGCGGCCGAGAAGGGCCCAGGCCAGGTGTCCCCCGTCAAGCTGTCCGACAGGCATCAGGTTGAGGGCGGTGACAAGGAGTCCCACCCACCCTGCGAATCCGACCGGAGAGAGGAGGAGGGTCGAACCCCCGGTTGACCCCGACGAAAAGATCCAGGCCAGAAGGCGGAAAAGCAGGGATTCGCCGATTTCCATTCCAGAGGAGGGGGGAGTCCCCCCCGGAAGGGTGGAGGAGAGACGGATTCCGATGGCGAGGGCGATGACGGATGGAACCAGTCCCGCGATCGGGCCTGCCAGGGCGATGTCGAAGAGGGCCAGGCGGCTTCCGGGGAGACGGGGGAGACGGATCACTGCCCCGAAGGTGCCGATGAGTGTCGGGGCCGGAATGAACCACGGAAGGGGGGAGGAGACGCCATACCCCTTTGCGACAAAATAGTGCCCGGCCTCGTGGGCCGACAGGATCAGCATGAGCGTGAAGGAATAGGGAATCCCGGAAAGAAAGGCGGACAGGGAGTCCAAGGGATCCTTCCCCGAAAGGATCGCCCCCGCCCCCGTCGTTGTCAGGCAGGTGAGGATAAAAAGGACGGCGGACAGTATCTTGCCCCGCAGGGTGGCCAAGGTCAGAGTCCGGAAGGGCTGGCGGGCTTTTTCCTGTTCTTTCGCCGGGGCCGGATCATGAACACGTAGTAAATGACGAAAAATCCGCCGGCCAGATAGGCCCCCCCGCCCACAGTCCCGAAGTCGAAGGTCCCCCGCGTGTGGGTGTCGCTGAAAAAGGTATTGATATTCTGCCCGGTCCGGTTCCCCAGGATGGGAAGCGACAGGATGATGGCCGTCGCGTAAACGATGACGATCAGAATCACCATCCACCAGGGAATCGGCCCCTGGCTGCGTTCGATTTCCCGGGCCACCTCGTTTTGCTGGATTTCTCTTGGATCCTCTCGCATTCTCGTCCTCCCTGCCTCTCTTCCATCCTAATCGGGTCGGCAAGGGGAATTCAAGGAATTTGTCATTCCCCCCTTCTCCCGACCCGTTGCACACCACCCCCATGCGAGTGATATACTGTACAAGGTAACATTAAATAATGAACGGAGTATCCGTGGAAGACGGGATTCCGATCCCCGACAACAAGAAATCCGATCCTCTCCCGGCTCGCGCCCTCCCGAGCAAGGAATCTTTTTATCCATGTGACCTTCTTTCATGACTCTTCCCCCCGATCCGCTCGAAACGAGCCTGCTTGTCCTTTTGTTCTGGGGAATAACTGCAATCCTGGGTTTTTTTCTCCTTCGGAAATCCCGCGCCTTCCTTAGCCCCCTTTTGTTCCTTCTCGCCGCCGGAGGCGTGACCCTTGCCTTTTCCGGGCTCAGCGGACTCGCCGCGTCCGCCGACCTTCACCGGATTGTCCCCGGAGGACTTCCCGGACTTCCGTTCCACTTTCGCCAGGATCCCCTTTCGAGCTTCTTTCTCCTGCTTCTGGGAGGGGCCGCCACAGGCATCCTGATCTTTTCCGCCGGCTATCTCCGGAGTCTCCCCACCCCGCGGATTCCCTCCTTCTTTCTCAGGACCGCTCTCTTCCTTGCCTCCATGGAGGGAGTCCTGCTGGCCGATGATGCCTACCTCTTCATGGTTTTCTGGGAGACGATGGCCCTCGTCTCCTATGCCCTTGTCGTAACGGAAAACACCCGGGAGGATGTGAGAAATGCCGGCTATCTCTACCTGCTGATGGCCCATTTCGGGAGCCTCCTGATCCTCGCGGCCTTTTTCTTTCTGGCCTCCCGCGAGCCCTCGGGACTTGCTCCCGGCCTGTCCGCATTTACCTTCGAGGCGATGGGGAAAAGCGACCCCACTGGCGGAGTGGCCCTTCTCATCTTTGTATGCGCCCTTCTGGGATTCGGGGCCAAGGCCGGACTGCTCCCGCTTCATGTCTGGCTCCCCGAAGCCCATCCGGTCGCTCCATCCCCGGCCTCGGCCCTTTTGAGCGGAATCATGCTCAAGACAGCCGTCTATGGCCTTCTCCGCGTTTCTTTCGGACTCCTGGGCCCGGGTCACCTGAACTATTCTTGGGGGGTGCCGGTCCTTTTGGCGGGGGGGTTCATGGCCCTGTTCGGGATACTCCATGCCCTGCTCCAGTCGGACCCCAAGAAACTTCTCGCTTACTCTTCCATCGAAAACATCGGAATCATCTTCCTGGGGATTGGCCTCTCGATCCTCTACCTCAGGTCAGGCCATCCCGTAGCCGGAGAACTGGCCCTCGGGGCCTCTCTCTACCACGCCATCAACCACGCCTTTTTCAAAAGCCTCCTTTTTCTGGGGGCAGGCACGATGATCCACGCCTCCGGAACCAACGACCTGAACACAATGGGGGGCCTGCTCCGGCGGATGCCCTTTTCTGGGGTCCTGGTTCTGGGAGGGGTCCTGTGCATTTCCGGACTCCCTCCAGGGAACGGCTTTGTTTCCGAATGGCTCCTGCTGCAAGCCTCCCTTCAGGCAGGGACATTATCCGGAACCCTTCTTAGAAGTGCCGTCCTCCTTGGGGCAGCCCTCCTCGTCCTGGCATCGGCCCTGGCGGCCATGGGATTCGTCAAGTTCTACGGCATCGGCTACTTGGGAATCCCCCGTTCGGAAGGGGCCCAAAAAGCCCATGAAGTCACCATTCCGGAAAGGCTTGGGATGGCCTGGCTCATGGCGGGATGCCTCCTTCTTGCCCTCCTCCCGGTCCAGATGCTCAAGTGGATCGACAATGTTCTCCATTCCCTGACGGGAACCTCCTTGCCAACGACGACCCTTTCCCCGGGGTGGCTCTGGCTTCTTCCCCTTCCTCCGCAGGGGGCAAGCTACAGCCCGGCTCTCCTTCTCGGACTTTTGGCCCTCCTTCTTCCTCTGGGAGGAGTTCTTCCCCGAGTTTTCGGAAGGAGTTCCTTCCGGAAAACCCCAGTCTGGGGATGCGGTTACGAGATCAGGACTCCCCGCATGCAGGACTCGGCGGGATCCTTCGGCCAGCCCATCCGGCACTTCTTTGCCAATTTCTTCCTCATGAAGCGCCACCTTCCCGACCCTTCC
>JAJYPO010000268.1 GCA_021795275.1 Nitrospirota bacterium
TCCGATGCGGCGGTAGGTCTTTTCCGAAAGCGCCATCTCCCCCAGCGGATCGGCAATATGCGCGTCGAACCCTGCGCTGACAAGAACGGTCATGGGGGAGAAGAGGTCCCAGCGCGGCAGGATCCGCTCTTCGAGCACGAACCGGTAGTCTTCGTCGTCGGTTCCGGCCGGAAGCGGGAGATCGAGGACGCCCGACCCCCCCGGACCCTCCCGGTTTTCCCGCCCGGACCCCGTCCCGGGATAGAACGGGTAGCGGTGGGTGCTGACGAAGAGAAACTGGTCCGGGGGAAGAAGCCGTGTCAGGATATCGAAGGTTCCGTTTCCGTGGTGGACATCGAAATCGAGGACAAGGATCCTCTCCGCCGGATTGGCCCGGGCCCTCGACACAGCCAGGGTCGCCAGATGGTTGACCGCACAGAATCCCATCCCCCCGTAAAAATGGGCATGATGGCCGGGAGGGCGCACCGCGCAGAAGATACGGCGGGAGACCCCGGACTCTGTCCCGGACAGATTGAGCAGGGCCCCGGCGATCTCCTTGAGGGCCCGGACCGTGGCGTGGGCGACCCGGGTATCCCCGTCAAGATCGACCGGCGGACCGTTCGGAGCGAGCGACTCGAGAAAGTCGATGTACTTTGGATCATGGCCCTCCCGGAAGATCGCGAGGTCCGGCTCGGGCAACACCTCGAGAAAGCGGGCCTTCTTCCTCTTGACCCGGGATTCGAGGACCGGAAGAAGGGCGGAAAGCCGGGCCGGAGATTCGGGGTGGTCCGGACCGCTGTCGTGGGCAAGGCCGGCGTACCCCACGAAATATTCCGGGAGCGGTGCGCTCACGGGAAGACGAGAACCGGAAAGGGAAGAAAGGCCGCTTCCCGGGCCCAGGCCTCGAGACGCTCCACCGGAACCTTCCGGACCTCCTCGAGGGCGGGGGGGCGCGCGACGCTGTACAGGTGCCAGGCCCGGATCTCTCTCCCCTGTCCGGCCCAGCCTGCCACTTTTTTCAGGAGGGGGTCCCAGAGAGTCCGGTCAGAAGCCATGGCATTCGGATCCCCCTCCTTTCCGAAGTCCAGGACCATGGTCTGGATCGTGACCGGAAGGTCGGCCACCACAAGGTCGAGCCCCTGCATCATCCGGTCAAAGGGAATCCGGGAGCGGTTGATGAAGGAGAAGTGGTCCGGATCCGCCGCATCAAGCTTGAGCCAGATCTCCCCCGGCCCGTCCTCGAGGAAGGTCTTTCCCGTTTGCCGGCGGCTCTCCCCGGAGAACAGTCCGCTCCCGTTGGTGATGAGCCGCAGAAGGGGCGGGGCGCTCTCTGTCCAGGGCCTCCTTGCGACAAAGTGGCGGACGGCCTGGGAGACCTCCCGGAAGGACGGGGCCAGGGTCGGCTCCCCGTCTCCGGAAAAGGCGATGTCCTTCACCTGCCGGAGCGGGAGGGGCAGATCCCCGAAGGAGGTCTCATGATAGAAGCCTCCCGAATCCATCGCATCGAAAAGGGCCGTGAGCTCCTCCATCACGAGGTCAACCGCCGGAAGGTTCCCCTCCGGAAGGGGCGGTCCTGTCCGGTCGACCTGGCAGTAGATGCAGTCGAAGTTGCAACCCTTGTCGAAATTCAGGTTGATCCCTACGGAGAGCCCTCCCGCCCGCCGCGACAGGACCGGGTACACGGCCCGGAAGGGACGACCGGAAAGGGCGAAGAGCCGGGAGTGGTCGGCATGAAGAAGGTTCAGCGTCGCCATCGGGGAATCCATGTCTCTTTCTCCATGAGATGGGAGCGATCCGGAGAAAGGGGGGGGAGGGTCAGGGGACGCTCTCCCGATCCGGAAAGGACCGTCACGGTCAGGGGACCGTCGGGAACTTTTTCTCCCCCGAAGGCGTGAAGGGCTCCCGCGGCCAGCTCTCCCATCCGGGGAGAGATCTCCTCCCCCAACGTCAGGATACAGACCAGGGGGCCGTCGAAGCCTTTGGGCCGGAAGGCGACTCCGGCCGATCGGATATGCGTTTCCAGGTTCAGGTTGTCCGTCTGGTCCCGGCCCACGATGACCCATTCCCCTTCCTCGAACCGGAAATGCCTCCCGTACCGGAGCATGGAGGCAATGGGAGCCCTCTCCCCCCCCTTCCCCGGATCCCCGGTCCAGTCGACGGCGACAAAGTCGCCGACCCGTTCCCGGAAGTGGGAATCCGTCAGGAGGCACCCTCCGGCGGGGGACGGAATGACCGAAAGACCAAGGCGGCGCGCCAGAGCCAGCTGGGGCTTCCTCGACCGGCCTGCCCAGCCGAAGAGCTTTTTCCTGTCCACGGTGCCATCCCTCTCCGGAAGCGTCTCGGGAAGAAGCTTTGCCGACAGGGGGCGCAGCACGCGCCCTTCCATCCCGGAATCGGCGTCGATGGCCTCGATGGAACGTTTTTTCTGGGACATGGGGCGCTGCCCCAGGACCTCGCCCGTGACGAGGAAGGAGGCCCCGACCTCCTCCATGAAGGCCTTTCCCATGGCGAACATGTGGATGCGGCAGTCGATGCAGGGATTCAT
>JAJYPO010000002.1 GCA_021795275.1 Nitrospirota bacterium
AGGGCTCATCACCGACGAGATTTCTGGCACAAAGAACGGCGTGTCCAAGGCCCAGGGACTCCTTCTGCCGGGTATAGACGACCTCCGCCATGAAGGAGATCCGCCGAACATCCGCCAGCAGTTTCAGCTTTCCCTTTTCGCGCAGGACATCCTCAAGTTCGTAGGAGATGTCGAAATGGTCTTCGATCGCCCGTTTTCCCCGACCGGTGACCATGATGATCTGCCCGACTCCCGAAGCCACTGCCTCCTCGACCGTATATTGGACAACCGGTTTGTCCACGAGGGGAAGCATTTCCTTGGGGGAAGCCTTGGTCATCGGCAGAAAGCGGGTGCCGTGGCCTGCGAGGGGGAACACTGCCTTTCTGAGCTCTTTCATTCATCGTCCCCTTTCTTCTTTTTCAATTCCTTCAATATCTTTGGAAGAATATCGCCGAGAGCCTGCTCCGTCTCCTCTTCGGTCAATAGTCCTGAAATAATGAAGTCGGCCCGGGACAATCTCTCGACCCGGCTCATCTGAGAGTTGATCCGTTGGTTCGCCTCTTCCACGCTAAGCCCGGAACGACGCAAAAGCCTTTCCTCCTGAATCTCTGGGGGGACGTCAACGACGATCACCGCATCCATCTCCGATTCCAGCCCCTTCTCGAACAGAAGAGGAACCTCGTAGACGAGCAGGGGAGCCTCCGCGTTAAGCGCTTTTTGTCGGAGAAATTCGGCGCGGACCCTCGGATGGATGATTCCTTCAAGCTTGCGCCGCTTGACAGGATCCGAATAGATTATCCGGGCCAGAGCGGGGCGATCTATTTCCCCGCGAAGCAGGACCTCCGGAAAAGCGCGAATCACCGCATCAAATCCCTCCGTCCCTCTACGGACCACATCCCTGGCGAGCTGATCAGCATCGACCACGGGAACCCCGCGTTGTCTCAGCAAGGCGCCGATAAAGGACTTTCCCGAGGCAATCCCCCCCGTGAGACCGACGACGATCACGCGGGAGACTCCCTTTCCTCATCCCGTGATTTCCGGACCTTATCGAAATAGCGACGAGCCGCCTGCCCTTCGATTCCGATCATCATCGCGGCAAAGACCAGTCCCCCTACCTCGAAAAGGTGAGGTTTAAGAAGAGGGTCCCCCGTCGGATCCATGAGAACGAGCAGTAAGCGCAAAGCCCCCCCTCCTCCCATCAGGACGGCCGCGGTAAAGAGAAATCCCGCCGACCGGGATGAGAGCCTGCGAGCGGTAAAGCTCCACATGACGAGGACAAGAAGGAGCAACAGCATCGCCCCTTCGACGGAGACGAGAATGGGTCGGCGCAATGAGGCCGGGAGGTCAAGGAACCTGTTGCCGAGCCAGTATTCGTCGAGCAGGCCCGGTATGGCGAAGATCAGAATCGTCAATCTTGTCCGAAAGGGCATCGTCACGGGGTCTTGGCTCCAGGAGTAGGGGTGGACGAAGACGGAGTTGAGGGCATAGCCGTTGACAGATGGGGACGTCCGGATGTTCCTGGCTTGATGAGTCCGGCCTTCTCCTTTTTCGCCCTGTCGATGATCTGCTGGAAGAAGGGACGCTGGGGGGGCTTCGGATCGAGCGTGAGCCCCTTTTCGAAGTAGGGCATGGCGTCCATGGCCGTTCCCCGCGTCCAGAGAATAGACCCCAGGGCAAAGTATGCCGGGGCGAGATTCGGGTCGAGGGCGATCGCCTTTTTAAGCTCCGCAACCGAACCGTCCACTTGCTTCACCACCCTATAGAGCATGCCCAGCTTGTAGTGTGCCAACCCGAAGTTCGGATAGCGGGCTACGACAGCCTTGTAGTCATCCAGGGCCTCCTTGTAGTGGCCGGTTGCCAAAGCATTGTCTCCGGCGGTGAAGGGATAGGCGATGACGACAGGTTCTGCCTTCTTGTAAAAGTAGGTCATGTAGGCGACGGCATACACGGCAAACACACCCCAACCGATCTTCGCCCAGAATCGAATCTTCGGCTCCTGGATCGTTCCCCGGGATCTCCGGAGAACATAGGACGTTCCCACGGCGGCAAAGGCGAAGGCCACAAGAATCGCCGCGAGCGACATTCCAAGAAGAGGAAGATTCATGTTGTCGAGAATCGGTCGGGTATTCATCAACTCACTCCTTTGAAGAAATCAGACGGGATGGGCTTCCACCCAATCCCGGCCCGTCCCGAGACGGACTGTAAGGGGAACAGAGAGAGCCACCGCTCCCTCCATGCATTCCCGGACTGCCGCTGAAACCGCCTCGATCTCCCCGACAGGGAGCTCGAGCAGAAGCTCATCGTGGACCTGGATCAACAAACGGGACCTGGCCCCCATTTTCGCCAGACGACGGTCAAGATCGACCATGGCCTTCTTGATGAGATCGGCAGCCGATCCCTGGAGCACAGAGTTTACCGCCATCCTCTCCCCGTACTCCCGAATCCTGCGATTATCGGACAGGATTTCGGGAATGGGGCGTATCCGTCCCAGGATGGTCGAAATCCGGCCAGTTTTTTCGGCCTCCTTCCGGATCTTTTCGAAATAGGGTCCCACTTCGGAAAAAACACTGAAATATCGATCGATGATTTCCTGGGCTTCGGCGGGTTCGATACCGAGGTCCTGAGAAAGACTGTACGAGGACATGCCGTAGAGAATCCCGAAGTTGAAAGTTTTGGCCCGTCTCCGCGTTTCGGGCGTTACCGGCTCTCCAAACAGGAGAAGCGCTGTTCGGGAATGAATATCCTGTTGTTCCGCAAATGCCTGCAGCAGAAAAGGGTCCTGACTCAAATGGGCCAGAAGCCGGAGCTCGATTTGGGAGTAGTCGGCCGAGAGGAGCACGGAACCCTCCGGAGAGACGAAACACCTCCGGATCAGAAGGCCCAGATCGGTCTTTGCAGGAATGTTCTGGAGGTTCGGTCCGGAAGAAGATAGGCGCCCTGTCGCCGCGACTGTCTGGTTGAACTGTCCGTGAAGGCGATGGTCGGGGCCGGTTCCTTCCTCCATGGGCGTGAGATAGGTCGACAGGAATTTTCTTAGTTGCCGGTATTCCAGAATGAGTCCGGGGAGCGGGTGAAGCGGGACAAGTGTCTGCAGGGTCTCCTCGTCGGTGGAAGGAGCGCCGCCCTTCTTCCCGGTCTTGCGGGGGGCCGGAAGACCCAACTTTCCGAACAGGACCTCTCCCACCTGTTTTGGAGACAGAATGGCGAAGGGACCACCCGCCGCCTGGTAGATCTCGTTCTCGAGCCCCCCGATCCGCCCTTCGATGGTGCGCCGGACCTCATCGATCCGGCCGCGACTCACCATGATGCCCGCCTGTTCCATCCTGACAAGGACTCGGGCCACCGGAATTTCAATGTTTGTCAGAAGAGAGCCAAGGGCGAATGCATCAATTTCACGTTCAAGCTTCCCAAGAACGGCGAAGACGAGGGAGGCTCTCCCTTCTGGACTCTCTGGGTTTCCAGCGACGAAAAGCTGGTCCCTGAGCGCAGTCAGGCTATAATCGCGGCGTCCGGGGTCCAACAGATAGCCCGCAAGCTCCATATCGAATGTCGGGAGGGGGTCGTCACACAAATGGGGGCATTTCCGGAGAAGCCCTGTCAGACTCGATGTCCAGATGGAACCACCGGACCTGAAGACATCCTTCCCGGTCCGGCAGAGTTCCTCCGAGGATTCGTTCCAACTCCAGATCCGCCCGTTCCATATCCCGTTCCCCCACTCCGGGTCGTGAAGGACACCTTGAGAAGAAGGAGGGGGAACCGGGTCGGAGGTCGATGGAAGGTCAGCGACTTTCCCCATTTTCAAGGCCTGTTTGCCCTTCCATTCGAGGATCCGTGCAAGTAGAGTCGCTGTTTCGAGCGATTCGGCCAGATCGCGGAGATCGCTTTCATGAGGCGAACCGATCGCCATTGCCTCCGGAGAGGCGTCCGCCTCAAGACCTTCATGAAGAATGGTCACGCTCTTGTTCCTGAGGATCAGATCCCGATATTCGATGATTTTAGGTCTGAGTCGCTCGGGAAAGACTGTCTCGGGACGCGTCACCAGGTCTTCGACATGGAGTCCTCCGGAAAGAAGGGCCGCCGCCGTTTTCGGTCCGATCCCGGGAACGCCTCCGATATTGTCAACAGTGTCGCCGGTCAACGCCAAAAGATCGGAAATCTGATTTGGCTCCACTCCCCATTTTTCCCTGACCTCGCGGGGGCCAAAGAGCTTCTGGAGCATGGGATCATAAACCTGTAGACGATCGGACACGAGTGCCAGCAGATCCTTGTCGGTGGAAAGAACGAGGACGCGGGAATCCGGCTGCTCGAGAAGCCAGCGTCTGGCCAGGGCCGCAATGGTGTCGTCGGCCTCGTATCCGTCGACCCAGATGAGCGGAATCCCGAGTCCCCGGATCAGGGATTCAATGAAAGGAATCTGGCGGACAAGGTCGTCTGGAGGCGGTGTCCGGTTGGCCTTTATCTCCGGAAGAATTTCCGTACGGACATTTCCGGCCCGGCTCTCGAATACAATGGCGAGGTATCGGGGCCCGAACTGATTGAGGAGGGACAGAAGCATGTTTCCGAAAACCGTGAAGGCTCCCGTAGGAACCCCGGATCGGGAGACAAAGTTGACCCGACTGTAATAGGCCCTGAAAATGTAGCCGAATCCGTCCAAAAGAATGAGTGTGCGCTCGGGAAGAGAGCGCGCCCATTCGGGGGGGGCCGGCTTGCCTTTGGTCTTTTGAAGGGCAGCCGTGGCGACAATCCTTTCATTTAAAGATCCGGCGGAGGCGGATGGAACGTGGAGAGCCCCTTCCGGTGAAAGGGGCCCCCTTCAGGGAACCAGCTTAGGAGAGACGGTTGTCCGCCACTCCGGATGGCGTGGAGTATTGCCTCGTGCGATATCGAAGAACAGGGACTGAAGACGCTGGGTCAATGGTCCCGGTTTGCCGGCCCCGATCGGTCTGTCGTCGATTTCCCGGATCGGAGTCAGTTCGGCGGCCGTTCCCGTGAAGAAAGCCTCGTCCGCAAGGTAGAGGTCGTCTCTGGTCAGGGACTCTTCGGCCACGGGGATCCCCTCCTCCCTAGCCAGGGTCATCACGGAGTGGCGCGTTATTCCATCCAGGACTGACCGGAGGGGTGGGGTCTTTAGGACTCCTTTTTTGACGATGAAGATGTTTTCACCCGGCCCTTCGGCCACCATTCCGTCGCTATCGAGGAGGATCGCCTCGTCGTAACCGGCTCCCTTGACCTCCCATTTGGCCAGTTGGGAGTTCACGTAATGGGCGGACACTTTTGCGCGCGCAAGAAAATTGTTCACCCCAAACCGAGCGTAGGAGCTCACCTTGGCCCGAATCCCCCGGGAAAGCCCCTCCTCTCCGAGGTAGGTCCCCCACTCCCATGCCGCAATGGAAAGACGCACGGGGTTCTTGCGGGCGTAAATTCCCATGTCCCCGTATCCGATAAAAATGATCGGACGGATATAGCAGGACTCGAGCCCGTTTTCCGATACAACCCGGCAGGTCGCGTCCATCACCTCCTTTAGTGACAAGGAAGAGGACATCTGCATCACCCTCGCCGAGTTCAGCAGCCGCTCAGTGTGTTCCTCAAGGCGAAAAATATATGTCCCCCCCTCCCCCTTGTAGGCCCGAACCCCTTCAAAAACCGCCATTCCGTAATGAAGAGAGTGTGTCAGCACATGGACATTGGCTTCCTGCCAGGGAACCATTTTGTCGTCCATCCAGATCCAGCGGCTTTCCTTCAGCATGCGGACTCCTCGGGGTTAAAAACAAGGGGGCGATGATCATTCCTCGCCCCGAAAGATCTCCAGGAGTCTCAGAAGACTCACAAAGAGATTGAAAACATCCAGATAGAGGGAGACCACCGCCATGACGGGAGTCAATTCCTCCTCGGTTGACTCGAGGATACGGCTTGTATCGAAGAGAATCAGTCCCGAAAAGAGAAGGGAGGCAAGACCCGAAACCACCGCCTGAAAAAGGGGCGGGTGGAAAAAGATCTGCACGACGGAGAGGATGACCACGATGATCAGTCCCGTGAAGAGGAAGCTCCCCATGAAGGAAAAGCTTTTCCCGGAAACGATGGCGTAAAGGGTCAGGGCGAAAAAGATCGCCATCGTGAGGAAAAGGGCGTCCGAAACGATCGCGGCCCCTCCCGGCGAGCGAAGAATGGCAAAAAGAAGGGGGCCCAGCGAGGCGCCCATCAGAGCGGCGAAGAAAGCGGTCACAACCAGGTTGACCCCGGGCACCTTCTGGACGGCCATTAGCAGGAAAAGAGTTCCGAACATGGCGATCGCCAGGATGATGGGATGGGGTCCGACCAGCCGGAGACCGTTCCCCATTCCCCATAGAGCCCCTGCACCGGAGGCCAGAAACATGAAGGCCAGCAGGCCGTACACCTTCATCATGAAGCGGTTGAGCGAGGCGGCCGTTCGTCTTCCCTCGACAACGGGGCCAGTAAACATGACGGGTTCCATGAAAACTCCTTTCATATGGTCTCCCGGACCGGGAGACGCCAACGCGGCAGATCCGAAGACTCGAAACCGGGCAAGATCCCTCCTTTCGAGAAATCCCTACCCGGCACTCTTGTCTCACAAATTATACTTCCATCTTAAAGCCGGCGACCTCCAAAATCAAGAAAGCGCCTCGCCGCATACATTTTTGAGAAGCTTGCCGGTCCGTTGGACAACTCATCCCCACCATGATAATATTTAAGTCATTATAATCAAATAATAATTAAACATTTTTTCCATTTTAGGAGATGTTTTATAAGGTTTATGGCCGGATCAAACCCAATGCACTCTGGAGAGCCCATGGCCCTGACAAAGAGATTACGGATCCCAGCCGGAAGATTCGCCCTAGCAATGATCATTCTCTCTCTCGGCGCATGTGGGGGGGGCGCCATGCCGGGCTATGGACCTGCCTATGTTCCGGAGTGCACCTGTTGCTGCGGAGGAGGATTCACTCCCTATGCCTACAAGCAGAGCAACCACTCTTCGATCGCAGGTCCACCTGTGGCCACTACCATGCTCCATGATACGAAAGGTCCGATGGCCGACATCTCGGCCAACGGAAGGACTCAGAAAAAGCAGGGGAAGAGCTCCCGACATTGACAGCCCTTTCCTCTTTCTTCCCGATGCGAAAGAGGAAAGGGTCTGTCTCCCGATGACGGCGCACAGCGCTTCGATGAAAAAACACACTTGACCCGGGAGGTTCCCGTGAACAAACGCAAGATGGCACGTTTCCTCATGACAGCAACAATCCCGCTGGCCCTTTTCCTCACGACCGCAGGATGCACATCGACAGGGGCAATCGGTCTTCTCTCGAGCAGTGAAACGGAGGCCGACCTGGGCCCCCACGATTCCCATAAATTCCACAGGGTCGGAAGCCAGATCGAAGGAACGGCCTGCCGTCATTTCATTCTCGGGCTGATTCCCTGGGGAGACTCGGATGTCGAAACAGCATTGAAACACGCCTTCAATAAAAATCCGTCTCTCCAGGCCGACGGGCTGATCCATGTCACCACAGCGACTTCTCTTTACAACTTTTTTCCACTGTACAATGTCTACACCCTGACCTGCACAACGGTTCGGGGAATCCCCGTCCGCTTTGACCATTCGCCCGAAGGAAAAAAGGGAACAGCCAAGCTGAAGCCTCTCCCCCCCTCCTGAGGGATGACCCTCGTCCCATATCCGGCTTCAGAAAGTCATTGTCCCATGCTAGAATTTTCCGTGAATCGGAGAATGGGTCTGTATTCGGGGGATACTTTGACGTGACAAATGACCAACTGAGGATCTTTCTCAAGGTCGCTGAGAATCAGAGCTTCACGCAGGCCGGCGAGGTCCTTTTTCTGACACAGCCCGCCATCAGCCTCCAGATCAAGACCCTGGAAAAGGATCTGGGGGTGTCCCTCTTCGAGCGGACCGGTAAGAAGGTTCTCCTGACAGAGGCAGGCCGGCGGCTTCTCCCGCTCGCCCTCTCCATCACAAGACAGATGGACGAGGCCAGGGCCACAGTGCTTCCTTGCGCGGGAGGGACACAGGGCCATCTCAGGCTGGGCGCCTCGATGACGATAGGAACCTATCTCCTTCCCCCGATCCTGGCAGATTATCGCCGCTCCCACCCCCGGATCACGGGAAGCCTCGCGGTGAGAAACACCCATCAGATTCTCCACGACCTCAAGACCTCGGAGATCGACCTCGGGCTGATCGAAGGAGAACCGACCAAGACGCAGGGGTTGTCCCTTGAACGATCCTTTCTCCAGCACGACCGTCTGGTACTCATTGATTCGGTCTCATTCCCCAGAATCGAAAAAACGGAAACCATCCCCCTCGTCGACCTCGAAAATCTTCCGGCTATAGGTCGCGAACCTGGATCCGGAACCCGGCAGATCATCGAAAAAGAATTGATCGAAAAAGGGTTCTCTCCGGATTTTTTCCAAGTGGTCATGACCGTCGACAACCCCGAAGCCATCAAGGATCTGGTCGCTCTCGGAACCGGCATCGCCTTCATCTCCGCCCTGTCGATCCGACCGGAGGACTCTGGCAGGATCCGGACCGTCCCGGTGGAGGATTTTCAGCCGGTGAGAGATCTTTGGGTTTTTATCCCCCGGAGAAAACTTTCTTCGGCAGCCGACTCTTTTCTGGAAACACTCTACAGGACAGCGAGGAATCAGTCGTAAATCCGGCTCCGCAGGAAAATGTGTAGGCCAAACCGGGGATAGGAAAGGCTCCGTATGATTGATACAAAGCCATTTCCTTAACTTTGAAGATCCGAAATCCTTAGGCTTTTCTCGCGGTCAATTTCGCTTTCGTATATCCGCTACCCAATTTTTCGGAAAGAGGGGCACATAGAATACTTAAGAAAATGTCGATCCTTGCTCTTGTCGCATCGAGCTGAACTAAGGTTTGCCGAGGGTGGACCCTTATGTTCGGAAGGCTCCACTCCCTCTTGCCAGAAACTGGAAGAAGGCGCTTGTCTTAATGGAAAAACCTGGGGTTCTGTACCGTTGGTCCTGGAAGGAAATAATGTCGAGTCAACAGGGCAAGAAGAACGACGGCAAAAACGACACCCGCAAGAAAAAGGAAAAAACAGATCCGCCCAAACATCAATCTAAAGCCGAGAGGATTTTCCCCTTCCATCGAGGCATCCCCTTTCCCGACCCATCCTTCATTCCTGATCCGGAATTAAATACAGGACAGCCTTTCTGAAACCTCTATCTTCACATTACCACTGCCATGAGGAAAGTAAAGAATGAGGAATGATCAGGAGACCTTGCCCGGGGAAGTCAGGACGATTCCTCCCGGAAGAGAAGCGCCAGGTGGAGCATGACTCCGATCCCATCCCGGGCCAGAATATTGTCGATGGATCGCAGTGTCCATCCCGTAACCATCAGATCGTCGACGAGAACGACCCCGTCTCTCGGCCAATCGACACTGACCCCGCGCACCAGCTGAAAGTTGGGGGAAAAGATGGACTCTCTCCGTTCAGATCGACTCCGGGCCTTTTGGGGAGAATCACTGGTCCGCACAATTCCGGAAAAGGAAACGGGTACGGACCGGAGACGGTGTACCCGGAAGGCGAATGCGTCGGGAATGGAAAGGTCCCGACGAATGAGTCGGCTCTTGGATGGGGGGACAGGAAGCAGAAGTTTGGCACCTTCCGGAAGAAGGCTCGTCAGTCGTCCACGATCGAAAAGAATCTCCATCGCCTTCCGGTTCCCCTGGTTTTTTGCCAGACGGAAGAGTCGGGCCACCGGACCGGCATCGCGGTAAACAATCCGGACATTCCGCCCTCCCCGAACCATCTCCCGGCCAGGGTGGCTCCATACCGGATCGTTTTCACAAACCGGACAAAGGTCCCGCTGGCGGGATTTCGCACCACATGACAGGCAGATCCGGGAAAAAAGGTGCGAGAGAAGGGAAGGCCCCTCGCCTCCCCCCGGACTCATGTTGGCGTTGGACCTGAAAAATATTCCTGATATGCCGTCCTGAAGGCGGGAGCCGAGGAGTGGAGCGGAGGACCAGCATCCTGGGATGCTGCCTCTGAAAAGAGAAGTCCGTCGGTACGGATCACCGTGTTCCATTGATGGCAGGCGGGACACCGGCCGGACCATCCAGGGTAAAAAGTCCGACAGGACTTGCAAACATAGGGTTGGTCGCTGGAAGGATCCAGGGTCAGAATTCGTTTGTAGGAATCGATTGCCGCCTCAATCTGTCGTCTCCTTTCGTAAATCTCACCCGCCAGCCTGTAGAATTCTCCTCCCCAGGAAGCATCCCCTTCCATGGCTTCGAGGAGGGAGAGGGCCTCCTCTTCCATACCGAGAAGATTCTGGATGCGTGCCTGATGAAAACGCAGGCCGGGACTCCCCGATTTTTTTCCGAGAGCCTTTTCGTAGAGAGAGAGAACAGCATCCGGGTTTCCTTTCTCCAGGTAGAACTCCTCCAGTCTGACGAGATGTAATGTCTGGCCAGTACGTTCCCATCCTTCCCAGAGATTTTCGATCCCTTCCTTCTCCCGCCCCTCGACGATCTGCGCCTCCGCCAGCCCGATTCGCGCCGGGGTGAAGGATGGATCAATCTTGAGGGCCCCCCGAAAGGCCCTTCTGGCCCCTTCCGTCTGTCCCTGGTGGTGGAGGAGCGAACCGACCTCGAATCGGATTCCCACAAGGACCGACACTTCCCTGTCCCGCCTCTCGCCCTTTTCGAAGGAGCGCGCAAGAACGGTCTGGACCGAAAGCGCCTCCTCCCAACGGTCGTTCTTGACAAGAAGTCTGCGAAAGAATTCCAGGACCTCCCGGTTGCGGCCCTCCTTCTTGAAGTATTCACGTAAAAGGGCCATAGAATCCTCGACCCGACCCGCCCCTTCATAGTCATTCGCCAGTGCCAATACCAGCCGAACATCCTCCTCGTCGAAAACCCTTGCCCGACGGTGAATCCGTATCGCTCCGACATAGTCGCCTGACGATCGTTTAAGATCCCCGTAAAGAAGAAGTGCTTCCTTGTGGTCCGGGAAGAGCGTTACAAGACGTTCCAGAATCGAAATCGCCTGGGGAAGGTGGGAGCGGTTGATCTCGGTCCAGGCCCTCTTCCAAAGGGCCATGGCTTTTTCGGACCTTTTTTCCTCTCGACCCTCCCGTAAATTTTCTACCCAGGAGGCGAGATCCGAAAGGCCATGGATCATAAAAACGAGGCCTGCGCCAAAAGCAAATGCGAGAACAAGAAGGGTGATCTGGGGAAGAACGAGGACCTTATGGGGAAGCAGCTGAAAGGATACCTTCTGGTCGTTCCATTCGGCCAGCTTGACGAGCCCGACCGCCAGAAGGAGCATGACCAGAAGGAGAAGACGCGTCATGGAGAATGAAGCTCCCTGCCAGCGAAATTTGTTGGCTCCCCGGAAGAGGAGTACAGGGTCAGCCTTTCGACCGGCAGGACCCTGCGTTCCTTTCCGGCCTCGTCAAAGGCGAAGATGGCCGCGTCGGCGTAAAGGTCTTCAAGCCGATAGATTCCACGAACCCCCGGCAAAAAAAGGTCCACGACGATGTCTCCCAAGTCGAGAAGTGTCCACCGCGCTCCCCGCTCAGGGGACAATCCAAAGCCGGGTCGCGACAGTTCCTCGTCCAGGGCTTCGAGCGCCGCCTGCATATGTCGTTCATTCTCGGCATCTCCGAGAATCAGGCAGTCTGCATAGGAACACATTCCTCTGACGTCAATTACCCAGACATCTCTAATTTTCTTGTCGACGATAACTTTCGCCAATTTTCTGGCCTTATCGAGAATTTCAACTTCCTTGATATCAATTTTTCGTTCATTCGACAAACTCACGAAGGCTCCTTGCCCCATCAGAAAAAAAACGTTTTAAAAAATATAGCGAAAGATTTCGCGACCGGGATATGATCCGGCTCCGAAAACATTATGAAAAATCAGGATATTTCCCCTTGCTTCTTCGAAAATCCCTTATATATCCTTCTTTTCACAATATAGGATTTCACGGAATCAGGCAAGAGATTGGTCCAATACTCCCGGTTCTCGCCAGACAGACCTTTCCTCAGATCCGTCGACGAAATATCCACAGCGTTAATCCGAAGAAACCTCAGCGTAGTTCCAAAATTCGGAAGCGGCCAGACTGCCTCTTCCAACTCCCCTCTCCGAACACGGGTGACGACCGCTTCTGCGGAAACGGAATCAAAGGGACCCGCGGCACGCAGAGTCGTGAAAAAGGCCTCCACGGTCCTCTCTTCCTCCGCTCCCGGCCGGGTGACGATGACAAGGTGGGCCCCCGCCACAATCACCTCGGGTTGCCCCCAGCTCCAGAAATCGGAGAAAGCGTCTTCTCCCATGAGGAAAAAGGGGGGAGGATCGATGGCAAGCGCAGAAATGGTCCGCGCGGTGTATGAAGGTCCTTTCATTCGGCACTCGATGTCGGAGCTTCGCCAGCCGGGGTGATCCCCGATGGCGAGATCAAGCATGATCTTTCTTTCCTCGCAGGAAATTTCTGGAAAATCCTTGTGCGGGGGATGTCCCGTCGGAATGAAAAGGATTTCCTGAAGGTCCAGACGCGCCTCGATCTCTGCGGCCAGGGCCATATGCCCTCTGTGAACCGGGTTGAAGGCCCCCCCGAAAAGCGCAAGGGTCGGGCGTTTTTTTTTATCAGCGGCCCCGTAGGTGTCCATGGCCATGAACCAGATACTTGGTCGTGGTCAGTTCCGACAGCCCCATCGTTCCCCGTGCATGGATCCGGGTGGTGCTGATTCCCACTTCGGCACCCAGTCCGAATACTCCCCCATCGTGAAGACGAGTGGAGGCGTTGACCATCACGCAGGAGGCGTCCACCTCCCGCAGGAAGCGTTCGGCATCAAAGACGTCGGATGTCACGATGGCTTCGGTGTGCCCCGACCCGTAGCGGGCAATATGGTCCAAGGCCTCGTCGAGATTCGCCACGATGCGAAGGTTCATCGAAAGGGAGAGAAATTCTGTGGCGTAGGTCTCGGGAGTGGCGGGTGGAATGGAGGGATCGAGATGTCGGGTACGCGGACATCCGAAAACCGTCACTTCCTTTTCCCTGAGGATATTGAGGAGGGGATGGACAAAGCTGTCGGACAGCCCTTCGTGCACCAAAAGGGTTTCCATCGAATTGCAGGTCGAGGGGCGGTCGACCTTGGCATTGAGCGCGATGTCCCGGGCCATGGTGAAGGGAGCGCTGGCCGAGACGTAAACGTGACATATTCCCTGGTCATGGCGCAAAACCGGTACGCGGGCGTGAGTGACCACCGCCTCCATCAAAGAGGCGCCTCCCCGGGGAATCACCACATCGAGGGTGGTGTTGGAGACAAGATCCTGGACCACCTTCCGGTCGGTCCAGGGAAGAAAGGCGATTCCGTCAGGATTGACATTGGCCTCGGCCAACCCCTCCCAGATAGCCTGTGATAGGAGCGTGTTGCTACGGACCGCCTCCGATCCTCCCTTGAGAACCACGCCGTTTCCGGACTTGAAACAGAGAGATGCAACCTCCACCGTCACGTTGGGTCGCGATTCGTAGACCACCCCCACCAGACCGATCGGAACACGCACCTTTTCGATGACAAGGCCGTCGGAATTTTCCCAGCGGGAGAGAGAAGTTCCCACCGGATCGGCCAGTATGGCAATATCCCGCACCCCCCTGACCATTCCTTCGAATCGGGACTCGGTGAGAAGCAGCCTGTCGCACATTGCGGGAGACAATCCCTTCGAGAGGGCCTCATCATAATCCTGACGGTTCGCCTTCAGAATTTCAGGCTGAATCGCCTCGAGCTGTCGTGCGATCTTTTCCAGGGCTTCGTTTTTCTTCCCCGAGGTCAATATCGCATAGGAGCGCGAAGCCGCCTTTGTTTTTCTGAGAATAGGATCCAGCTCCGCTTCATGATAGGACATCATCGCTCCCCCTTCCTTCCTTGGTGGTACTGACCGGTCAGTACGAGATCATTTCGATGAACGAGGATTCCTTGCATTCCATCCATCCACTCGGCCGATCCCGTGCGGGCGATTCCCCTGGCAACTTCTCTCCCCTGGGGATCGATAAGATAGACCGGATCCCTCGGCAAAAATTGTCCTTCGACTCCGACGACTCCGGCCCCCAAAAGACTTCTTTTTCCTTCCGAGAGGGCTTTTGCAGCCCCCATATCGAGCCGGAATCCCCCCATGGGGCGGGAAAAATGACCGATCCATATCTTCCGGTTGGAAGGTAGCTTCTCATGGGTCTCGAAGAGGGTTCCAGTCCTTCCTTCGAAGAATCGGAAAATCCCGGAAGGAATGTCCCCCTTCAGGACACCGACCGGAAGTCCCCACCCATTGGCCCAAAGGGCAGTGCTGACCTTCGAGGCCATCCCGCCCGTACCGAGACCGCTCCGGGAGACTCCGGCCATCCGTTCGATTTCGGGACTGATTCCATGGATGCAGGCAATTTTCTTCGCATCCCTAACGACCCGGGGATCAGCCGTGTACAGGTGAGAGACATCCGAGAGCAGCAACAGACAATCCGCCCTTATGAGACCGGCGACATAGGCAGACAGACGGTCGTTGTCCCCAAAGCGTATTTCGAAGGTCGCCACGGCATCGTTTTCGTTCACGACGGGAACGATGCCCAGAGAAAGGAGCGTTTCCGTTGTCCGCTCTAGATTTGTAAACCGCTCCCTGTCAACGATGTCGGAAGGAGTCAGTAGGATCTGGGCCGTATGAATTCCATGGCGACCCAGGGCACGTTCCCACTGGATCATGAGGGAGGACTGCCCGGCAGAGGCTGCCGCCTGCTTGAGCGCAAGGGAAAGCGGCTTTTTCCCGAGGCCGATTTTTTCCCGCCCTGCGGCGATCGCTCCGGAAGAAACGAGAACGACCCGGATCCCTTCGGTCCGGAGGAGCGCGACTTGGCGGGCTATTCGTCCAAAGGCGCGAGGCGAGAGAGCGCCCGATTCATCGGTCAGGATCTGGCTGCCGACCTTGAGAACCAGGATCCGAAGGCTCTTTCTGATTCGAAGACGCTCTTCCAGGCAACCTTTGACGATCGATTTCTCAGCCTTGGGAAGGGAGGGTTCCGGCAAGGGATTTTCCTTCAAGAAGAAGATCGAGGGCCGACAAAAGCGACGGGATTCCCTCTCCCGTCTGAGACGAGAGAAAAAATGGAGTCCGGCCTGTCTTCTGGCAGAACATCCTGAAAGCCTCCACCCTCTGGGGGTCTCCAGCATCGATCTTGGTGGCCGCTAGCTCCTCTGGTTTCTCAAGGAGAGCGGGATCGTAGAGCTCAAGCTCCTTCCGTATCACCCGGTAGGCCTCCTCCGGATTTTCGGGGCCTTCGAAGCTGACATCAATAAAATGAAGAAGAATTTCTGTCCGCTCCACATGGCGAAGGAAACGATCCCCCAGCCCTCGTCCTTCGTGCGCTCCCTCAATCAGTCCGGGAAGATCGGCGATAACGTATTCCCGGTTTCTGGGGGGCTGACCACGCGAAACGACCCCAAGATGGGGGTAAAGGGTTGTGAAGGGGTAGGATCCGATGCGGGGATGGGCCCGAGTGACGCGACCAAGAAAGGTGGATTTCCCGGCATTTGGAAATCCCAGGAGACCCACCTTTGCCATGACTTTGAGCTCGAACTTCAGGAAAACATCCTGGGCTGGCTTTCCAGGCTCCGCAAACTCGGGAGCCTGCCGTGTCGGAGTGGCGAAGTGAACATTTCCACGTCCGCCGCGTCCCCCCTGGGCCGCAACGAAAGTCTGCCCTTCGGAGACCAGATCGGCCAGTAGCTCACCTGTATCGGCATTGAAAACCTGGGTCCCCAGAGGCAATTGGAGCGTCAGGTCCTGTCCTGTCCTCCCGTGCTGTTTTTTTCCTCGACCATTCTCCCCTGAAGAGGCAACGACACGAGGTCTGTGCTTGAAATCCAGCAGAGTCGATTTCGCGGAGGTTCCCTGGAGAATAATGGATCCGCCGTTCCCTCCGTCTCCTCCGTCGGGCCCCCCACGGGGAACAAATTTCTCCCTCCGAAAGGAAGCCGACCCATCGCCCCCTTTGCCGGAAGAGACCCAAAGAGTGACCTCATCGACAAACTGAGACATGGACCCTCCGGAGGGAGAAAAGCAGAAACTGCCCGAGTACCGGACGCAGGGTCAGGCCTCGACAGTCCCTGGAACGAGGATGGTGTGAGGGACGATGCTGATCTTTTTCGCGTCGCGACCGTACCGGGAAAACCGGACGGTTCCTGTCTGCATAGCAAAAAGGGTATGATCTCGCCCCATTCCTACATTGTCTCCGGGGTAGAACTGGGTCCCTCGCTGCCGGACCAGGATGTTTCCGGCCAGAACGAACTGGCCATCGTGGCGCTTGACGCCCAGACGTTTCGACTCGGAATCGCGACCGTTACGGGTCGAACCGACCCCTTTCTTATGAGCCATGAGATGTTCCTCTCTTAAGCAGTCTTGATGATGGATTCAATCTTCACACGGGACACTAGCTGGCGGTGTCCCTTCTTGCGCCGGTAATTTTTTCGGCGCTTCTTCTTGAAAACAATGATTTTGGGATCCTTTTCCTGGCGAAGGATGCGTCCATGAACCTCGACGGAAAGAGGCTTCTCCTCCGTCGCGTATGAAATGACTCCTTCTTCAGACACCATCAACACCTGGTCGAAGATAACAGCCCCTTCTTCCTCTAGGCGTTCCACGACAAGAATCTGTCCGGGGGCGACGCGATACATCTTGCCCCCTGTCCGTATCACGGCAAAATTTTCTGCCATGAGGTCCCCCTCTTTCTGATAGCCTGACGATTGATCCGGCAGAGAACTCTGCCGACATTCCAAGGGACCATCGGGTCCCGCCCAAAGTCGCAAAGTTGAAATATAACACAAGGACCTGAAAGGATGCAAAACAATTCGGTGAAGGCAGTGGTCGATATCGATTGAAACTGGTCGCCAACTGTGAGAATATCTCAGAATACATTCCCCGATCATAATAGAATCGAAGAAAAATCGGAAAAATGGATCCCGAGGGGATCCTTAGGTTTTCGAATGAGCGGCAGTTTTTTTTCCAAAAACGCATTAATAGAGACTAGAGAATGCCAGACCCTATCGTTCCAAGAAAGAAGTCCACAGGAATCGCGGGATCACTCAAAAACAGGCCCGCTGCAGCGGGAGTGGATCTTTCCGAGCATCTTCGCTCTCACGGAATTCATCCGACCCAGCAAAGGCTCAGGGTCCTGAAGGTTCTTGTGGAATCGAAAGCTCACTTGAGCGCCGAAGAAATTCACGGATTGGTCCGGGCCCAGACTCCACGAATCGGCCTTGCGACCATTTACCGAACCCTTCACGCCCTCAAGGAAAAGGGGCTTGTGGAAGAACACCGGTTCAATGACGAATTCAGCCGCTACGAGGCCATGCCGGCCAATCACCATGACCACCTGATCTGCATCGAGTGCGGAAAGGTCGTCGAGTTCGATCAACCTCTGATTGAACAACTCCAGCTCGCTGCAGCCAAGGAAAACCATTTCTCGATTGTTTTTCATCGGCTTGAAATATATGGGATCTGCGAAAGCTGCGCAGAACTCCATAAGAAAAATCCCTGACGGTCAAGCCGGAGAAGACTCCTCTCGGACCGGGGGATTTGGATCGATATGGGGCAAGGGTGAGATGATCGGCTCTTCCCCGCTCAGTCTCGGACGAGGCGTGCGAGATAAACCGGCCCCTGAATAGATCTGAAAGGTCCAGATCAGGACAGTGTTCGAAGACCGCCGGATCGCCCCCAGAACCGCGGCTGCGAGAGAGCTCCCTGTATCGTTTATGACCACCGTGTCCGCTCCCAGCCGCCTGATCTGCATGTTGAGAACCGGACCGATTGCCCTTCCCCGAGCCAATATCGTATCGACAAGGACATCCTCTTCCAGACCGATGGCCTGACAAAGGTCAAGCGTGTAGCGGGCCACGGCCTCCTCTTTTGGGAGAGCGGCCGTCAAGGGAATGGCCAAGGGGATTTCGAGAACAGTGATTACCGTCACCTTCGCCCCATCGGCTTTCGCCACCTTGAGGACATCGCGCAACATCTCGGATGGACGGGTGGGAGAAGTCGCAACAAGGATATGCCTGTGGGGCTTGGCCTCAGGATACTCCTCCTTGATCTCCGTAATTTTGACCCGCTCCATGACCGGAAGCGATTCCTTCCGCCGAAACCACAAATAATAGGCGATTCCTCCCGCCATCCAGACCGTCCCAAAAATACGACCATATTTGTGAAAGAGAAGAACCATGATATAGACACCGAAGGTCCCCATAAATCCGAATACCGTCGGGAGGGGGATCTCCCAGCCGGCGACCCGGATTGCCAGGGGGACTCGAAAGGGTCTCTTGAGATCCGGTTCTTTTTTACGAAGTTTGATCAGGGCCAGATGGGTCATGGAAAATGACAGCATGGCGCCATAGTTGTACAGATCGGCAAGGATGTCGAGGTAGGGGAAAAACGCCACAATCAAGGCGGCCAGGGTCCCAAAGATCCCGATCGACACCATTGGGGTCTTGTATCGGACGCTCGTTTTGTGAAAGAGGGGGGATATCAGAAGATTGTTTGACATGGAATAGGCCAGCCGGGAGACCCCGATCAGTCCGGCATTGGCTGCAACGGTCAAGATCGTTGCCCCCAGAACCGAGACCCATGGCGCCATGAATGCCCCGACATGGGGCATCGCGTGAGCAATCCCCGCGATCGGGTCATTCACCCAGGTCGTGGACAGGATCTCCGGCTTCATCGCGGAGAGGGCCACGAGAGAGATCCCCGAATAGAGAAGAATGGTCGTGCCCATTGTCAGAAACATCGCCCGCGGAACAAGCTTTTCTGCGTTTCTAGCCTCACCGGCCATCTGGCTGATGGCCTCTATTCCGGTATAGGCGACCATGGCGATCGAAATACCGTATAGAAAGTTGTGCCAGGTAGGGGCCGTCCCCAGAGTGAACTGGTGCCAGATAGTGTTGAAGTTGAGCAGAAGAAAGGCCCCCATCGTCATGAGGGAGATCTGCGTGATCACATCGAAGCCGGCCAGCATCAGACTGAACCAGGACGACTCCTTAAGCCCGACAATATTGAGAATGACAAGAACCAGGATCAAAAGGCCGGTAAAGGTGACATTGACCTGGGGGTTCGTCTTGAAGATCGGGAAAAAGTATCCCAGGTAGGGCCCCACGGAAAAGGCGCTGATTGAAAGGGTCAGAATATAATCCAGAAGAAGGGCCCATCCGGTAAAAAAGGCCCACCCATCCCCGAAGGCGCGCTGGGCAAAGAGGGACGACCCTCCCCCTTCCGGAATGGCACTCGAAAGCTCGGCGTAGCTCAGGACGGTGGCGATGAAGAACAGGCCTGCCGCCCCGATTGCCAGAAAAGAAGCTCCTCCTGCATAAATCGTGGTGATTCCCAAAGCATAGTAAATGGAGGATCCGACATCCCCATAACCCGTCGAGTAAAGGGCTCCGAGACCGACCACCTTCCTGAGGACGGTCGTGTTAAATCGGGCGATGCCGGTACGGGTGTGGTGATAAATCTTGAAAAGGGCCACTGTCTCCCCTCAGGCCAGAGATGTCCGGCCAGGAATCTTTCTCATTTCTTGGCCCCGGAGGGAACAAGGACGACGTCATTCGAACCCGAGACACGCACGTGGGACGTCCCGCAAGATACCCCGAGAAAATCGGACCCGTGAAAGGTCCCTAGGAGCGACTCGCTCCTCTCTTCCCCCGACGGGCTGCGTGTGATCAAAACCACAGTTCCTTGTTCTCCGACCACAGCCACCGTCCCTCCTCCTGTCCGGCATGCACCGTAAAGATCATGCAACGTCCCGGTCTGGATCTGAAAAAAATTCCTTCCCCCGTCAGAGGAAGAAAAAAGAAGCCCATGGTCTCCGGCCAAAAGGACCTGTTCCTTAGACGACCACAGGCTGTTGAAGGAGGGCTTCTGGCGTGTGACCTTCTGCACGGCTATGTCGATGGCGGTGAAGCGGGTCCCTCCATCTTCCGTCCTGAAAAGCCTCTTGTGCCAGCCGGCGACCAATCCGTGCGACTCGTCCGTAAAGGTGACGGCATAAAGGTTCTTTTTGGTCGGAGAGTTCAGACGCACCCAATGGTCTCCACCATCGATCGTCCTGAGAATGACCCCATTTTCTCCCACAGCGTACCCGACGCGGTCGGTCGGAAAGCTGATGGCATTAAGGAAGAGCCGGCCCACCCCCGTTCGGACATGTTCCCATGAACGCCCCCCGTCCTTGGAACGGAGAAGGACGCCCCGGTCCCCGACTACCCACAGGACACCAGAAGGGAGCCGGCTGATCCCGTAGAAATCCACATGGACCGGAGGAACCGGACGACTCCATTGTCCTGTCCTGGAAGACAGGCGGAGAAGTGTTCCCTGATATCCGACCACGACGAGATTTCCCGAGTCCTCCACAATTCCGGAGAGAACCCCGATGAAGTCAGACGTCTTCTTGTTGGTTTGGGAAACGGGAGAAGCGGGTGGACGAAGGAGCGAAAAAGACGTCCCCGCCGGAAGCTTGACGGAGGGAAGCGTGACCGTTTGAGGCTTCTGGCAGGCCACCAACAAAAGGGAGGCCGCGGCTACCATGACGAGCCTCCCTAGGTGATTCAACCCTTGAGCCATGAATCGATTCATTCTTTCAATCATGAGGTCAGAATAACTGATCCTGCACCGCTCCGCAAGCGAGATGCAGGAAATCCGGGGCTCAGTGAATATTTTGCTCCTCTTCGTAGCGTTTTCCTTCCTTCTCCTCGAAATCGAAGGGCTTGAAGTGGTATTCGAAGATAGTTTTGATCGCGAAGGGAGCGCTGACAGGCGTCAGACCGGTTCCCACGCCAATATTCCAGTCGACATGCTCCCCAATGGCGAAATTCCAGCTCTGAAAGACGAACTGCTGCTGCATTTCTGCATATAGGGACGCCGGCCCCCCCAGCGGCCCCATGTTGCTGATCACCCCGTTATCCCCAAAAAACTCGATCCCCGCATTGACATTCTCCGCCAGGAGATAATATACACCGGCAGAGTAGGCGAACTCGGGAGGAATCCCTGGCTCTGAGCCATCGGTCGCGAAAAAGAAGGACGGGTTCAGGTCAATGATGAACCGTCCGATCTTCTTTTCCGCTATCAGGATAATATTGAGGAAAGATTGCATCCCGGTTCCGCCACCCGGAGCCCAGTATTCGATCTGGACAGCGGGATCGAAGAAGTCGGGAATTCTCGGGAAACGAAGCCGGGTGGTGATGGCTCGGGTCTGGAGATAGGAATAGGTCTGCCCCGCACCGGCGGCAAAATCGATATAGGCGCCGAGGGTCCACCAGTCGGTCACGCCGAACTCCACGACATAAGTGGAAAAGAGCATATTGGCATTGCGGAGATTGTTTCCGTAAATCGATTCCGCCTGTTTGTCCGGCAACAGCAATGTCTGCCAGGTGCCGACACTGACCTCCCCTTGTTCCGGTGTTTCATAGGGATAGATGATGAAGTCCCGGAAAGGATCGGCATGCGCCGAAAAGGGAAAAAGGAAAGTCGTGAGAAAAATGAGGAAAACAGGGACCAGCAGCGACAGGCACTGGAAGGTGTGGAAGTTTCCGGAGCGTAAAGGTCTCAAGTCGGTCCTTTCTCGCGTTCGCGCAGGATCTACTCCTGAATCCAGGCAAAGAATAATCCCGGATCAGACTGCAGAAAAAGTCGCTTGCCAAGAGTCCGGTCATCCCCGGAGAGGAGACGGCAGCAGACAAGGGCCATTTCAAAGGGCGCCTGTCCTTTGTCCGAAGCGAAAACCGGCCCATCCTGAAAGATATGGAAGATTTCATGGGAAACGGAGATATTTATAGAATCTTCCAGGACAAATGTAAAGTCTTTTTGAAAAATTTTTCCAGAGCCCCTCCGTCTCATTCTCAAAAACCGGAAGAAGAAACCTTGGGACCATTGTCTTGTAGACCCCATCTCCTATAATATGAAAACAATAATTCTTTTTCGCCCGAAACGGATTCTTCCCAGACTACTGCTGAAAGGACAAGTTGAATCAGACGACCCATGAACCGGACATCTCTTTAAGGGCCCTCCGGCATAGTGCCGCCCATGTTCTGGCCCAAGCGGTGAAACGCCTCTTCCCTTCGGCCCAGGTGGGGATCGGACCCGCAACTGAGGAAGGCTTTTACTACGATTTTCACTTTGAACGTCCTTTCTCCCCCGAAGATCTTCAGAAGATCGAAGCCGAAATGAAGGCCATCATAGCCGATCGCTCTCCCATCGTCCGCCGGGCCCTTTCGCGGGAGGAAGCCGGAGACTTTTTTTCCGAAAAAGGTGAAAACTTCAAGCTGGAAATCCTTCACGGAATTCCGGAAGAGGCCGAGATCACGGTCTACGAACAAGGTGATTTCACTGATCTTTGCCGGGGACCGCACATGCCGGACACGGGAAAGATCGGGGCCGTCAAGCTTCTTTCCTCTTCCGGGGCCTACTGGAAGGGAACCGAGGGCAATCCATCCCTTCAAAGAATCTACGGAACCGCCTTCCCGACCCAGAAAGAGCTTGACGACTACCTCGAACGGCTTGAGGAAATCCGTCAGCGAGACCACCGAAAGCTGGGGAAGGAGCTGGGATTCTTCCGGACTCTGGATGAGAATGGCCCGGGGATGGTTCTCTGGCTTCCCCGCGGTGCCCGCATTCGCCGGGTGATTGAGGACATCTGGAAGATCCGTCACGACCGCCACGGATACCAGTATGTTTACACCCCTCACATCGCCCGCCTCGATCTCTGGAAAAAATCGGGCCACTGGAACTTCTATCGGGACAGCATGTTTTCACCCATGGAAATCGAAGGGGCCGAATTTGAACTCAAGCCGATGAACTGTCCTTTCCATATCCTTATCTTCAAGGAATCCATCCAGAGCTACCGGGACCTGCCCGTACGATTCGCGGAACTGGGAACAGTCTATCGGTACGAGCGCTCCGGCACCCTGCACGGTCTGCTCCGGGTTCGCGGCTTCACCCAGGACGACGCACATATCTTCTGCCGTCCGGAGGACATAGCCACCGAAATCGGTAAAGTCCTGAAACTCGTGGACGAGATGCTTCTCCCCTTCGGGTTCACAAACCGTTCGGTCTACCTATCTACCCGCCCCGAAGGCTCCGTCGGCTCCGACGAGAACTGGGAGATCGCGACCCGTGCCCTCGAGGAGGCACTCCGGACCTCCGGAATTCCCTACGAAATCGATCCGGGAGAAGGCGTCTTCTATGGCCCAAAGATCGACATGAAATTCCATGATGTTCTCGGACGGACATGGCAACTCTCGACAATTCAGGTTGATTTCAACCTTCCCGAAAAATTCGACCTGACCTATCGGGACGTCTCCGGAAAGGATGTCCGCCCCATCATGATTCACAGGGCCCTTCTGGGATCGGTCGAGCGCTTTTTCGGAATTCTGGTGGAGCATTTCAAGGGAGCGTTTCCCCTCTGGCTCGCTCCCGAACAGGTGACGATCCTCACTATCGCCGACCGCCACATTCCCTATGCGGAAAAGATTGCCCGCGCACTCGAAGCCTCCGGACTTAGGGTGGCGACGGATTTCAGAAACGAAAAAATCGGCCTCAAGATCCGGGAGGCCCAACTTCTCAAGGTTCCCCAGATGTGGATCATCGGTGACCGCGAGATGGAGGAAGGAACGGTTTCGCTCAGACATCGTGACGGAGGCCCGGGAGGAGCCGTTCCATGGGAATCCGCAAAGATGTCCGTCGAGAAAGAAAACCGTTCCGGACTGGCCCTCGATGGACAAATTGAGGTACCGGAATGACAACCATTACGAAGGGGGTTCCTGATTAATTCCAAAACACGGATCAACTATGAGATCAAGACAAAGGAAGTCCGGCTGATCGGCGCAGATGGCGAGCAGCTTGGCATCGTCCCCACAATCGTTGCGGTCAAGAAAGCCGAAGAAGCGGGCTTCGACCTTGTCGAAGTTTCTCCCAACGCCAAGCCTCCCGTCTGCAAGCTCATGGATTACGGGAAATTCCAGTACGAGCAGAGCAAGAAGATCCACTCCATGAAACAGCACCAGCGTACAGGGCAGGTCAAGGAGCTCAAGTTCCGTCCCCATATCAATGACCACGATCTCGGAATCAAGATCCATTACGTGGAGCGCTTCCTTGAAGAAGGCAACAAGGCCAAGGTCGCGCTGGTCTTCCGGGGAAGGGAAATGATCCGGTCTGAAATCGGAACGGAACTGATGCAGAAGATGATCACGGCTCTCGGCTCCAAGGCCATCGTGGAGTCGCCACCGAAATTCGAAGGCACCAGCATGACCATGGTCCTGGCCCCTGCCGCGCCGCCCAAAAGTACGTCAAAGGAATCGAAAGGAATGGAAGACGATCCATCCTCGCCAAAGGATTGATCCCTTCGACCATATGTGCTAGCATTTTGAAATTGTGATTTTTTAGGTTTAATTTTCGAGGAAAGGACGTGCAACGTGGCAACAGGACGTGTTCTTAAAACCAAGCGTGCCGCAAAGAAAAGATTTTCCCTGACCGGAACGGGCAAGGTCAAGTTTCATCAGTCCGGAAAACGTCACCTTATGACGGGGAAGTCCTCGAAACGGACTCGGTCCCTCTCGACAGGCATCCTCAAAAAAGGCCAGGCAAAAAAGGTGATCGTAAATCTGAATATCTGACCTGAAGACCTCCGAATGGCCGTAGATCAGTCTACGGGGGTCTTTGTCATGTTGTCCCTTCAAGGAGGAAGTCGATGCCACGCGTAAAAGGCGGCCCGCAGACTCGGGCCCGCCGAAAAAAGATTCTCGATATGGCCAAAGGATACTGGGGGGGCCGCTCCCGACTCTATCGTTCGGCCCGTCATACCGTCGAAAAAGGGTTGACTTACGCCTATCGTGACCGTAAAGCCAAGAAAAGGGAATTCAGAAGGCTGTGGATCCAGCGGATCAATTCGGCGTGCCGGCCCCAGGGACTGACTTACAGCCGTCTGATCGCCGGTCTCAAGAAAATGGGTATCGGACTCGATCGAAAGATCCTGGCCGACCTGGCCTTGAATCAGCCCGACGCATTCACCGATCTTCTGAACAAGGTCAAGGCCGGATAGTATCTCCGATACATTTTCCATGATCAAAAAGGCGCCTGAAGGCGCCTTTTTTGTTGTTCCCTCTTCCACTACAGTTCATTTTCTCGATGTGGGAACAACGATGCTCCGTCCCTCCTTACAGAGGCTTTGACTTCAGGGTCTTGAAAGATGAAAATAGAAAAAATGGAAAGAGATTTCCTTTTTCTTATCAATCCGACAGGGGCGTCAGAATGGTCGTCCGCTATGCGGAAAGCAAGGATGAAAGCGCAGAAATCCTTCGTCTCGTCCTCCAGAAAATGGGTGAATGGCGTCTTTCCTTCACCCCCGTTCATTACACCGTCGTTTATGAATATGTCACCAACATCAATCCGGGACTTCGAAAAACCATCGACGACCTTGTCGCAGCGGGGATGCTGACCGACAAGCGGATCGAGGAGGCCTATTACGGATTCATCGTTCCGGAACAGACCCTCCCCGTTCTCGAGCAACGAGGACTCCTGACGCAGGAAACGCTCGAGATCCTCAACCGCATGGCCGAATCGGCCAACGCAACCATGCAGTCGACCCAGAAGGCCCGATTCGGAATCCTTTCCCAGCACAATGCCCTTCGGACAGCCGAGGTCGTTGACTCCTCCCTACTCCAGTCAGTCATTACCCGGCTTGCGGGAGAGACAAAAAAGCTTATCGAGACGAGCGAAACCCTTGAAAATCAGTTGCGGGACAGCCGAAAGGAAATCGAGTCCCTTCGATCCGAACTTCAGGCAGTAGCCCAGGCATCGGCCATCGATCCCCTTACCGGCATCATCAACCGGAGAGGGTTTGAAAAACAGATTGAATCCTGTCTTCATATCCATGAAAAGAAGGCGGGAGACTGCTCCTTCCTCTTCCTCGATATCGACCATTTCAAGCAGATCAACGACGAATACGGCCATGTCGTGGGGGACCGGGTCCTTCAGGCCGTCGCGCAGGTTTTCAGGGCAAAAACGCGGGGCGAGGACATCGTGGCCCGATACGGAGGGGAGGAGTTCATTATCATTCTCCCGGCGACGCCCATCGACAAGGCCCATATCGTAGCCGAGAACATTCGCCAGAACGTCGAGCGCATCGCACTCCTGAACGCCAAGGACAGCAAAGCAATCGGCGTTGTAACCATTTCGATCGGCATCGACGTACACAAGCCTGGCCAGAACTGGCGTCAGACAATTGAGAGGGCCGACAAGGCTATGTACCAGTCAAAACAGAACGGAAGGAATCGCACGACAACCTATTTTCAGATCTGAGTCTGCCCTCCTCAATTCTTCCTTTCTCCCTCACGCCTTCTCCGCTCCTCCTCCAGAATGGCCTCTGCCAACTGATCAGAAACTTTTTTCAAGGGAGCGAGGTCTGATTCCAGCGGACTCAGCCCATTCCCCCGAATTCTCCGAACTCCTGCCGCCAAAGTTTTGTGATAGCGGGAGTGAAGCCGGGCGATCTTCCCTTCGGGAGCCAGCCCAAAATTTTGCATGATTTCCCGGACAGGACAATTCACAACGTCATCCAGTGTCGTCGGATCAAAAACGGCCAGGTTCTGAAGCAGATATTCCAATTGCAACCCATGAGTCCGGACCAGCAGGGCATAGAGGCCGAGAAGGGATTTCGGCATAAAGCTCCTTTCGGGGGGAAACTCCCGAAGAAAGAGGACGAGATCGGGAAGACGAATGGGCTTGGAGATCTCATAGCCCTGGAGAAAATCGACTCCCAGCATGCGCATGGCATCCAGGATCGGGCCGGTTTCCACCCCTTCCACCACAAGGGAAAGCCCCATCCGGTGGGAGAGTTCCATGATTGCCTCGACGAAATGGAGATCCTTGGGTCGCGCTTCGAGGGTCCGGACGAATGCCTGATCGAGCTTCACCTTGTCGACGGGGAGATCTTTCAGGCGAAGGAGAGACGAATAGGCGCTTCCCACATCGTCCATGGCCAACCTGACCCCCAACCCCTTAAGCCGTTTCAGGAGATCGAGAGCCACAACTGTTTCGCCGAACTCCTGTCCCTCGAGAATCTCGAGCGTGAGGCGGGACGGGTCGATCCGGGAAGCCCCGAGCATCCTCCCGAGGCATTCGAGGCATCCTTCGCTGATGGATCGGGGATCCACATTCACAGAAACCCAGAGGGACGGGTCCGTCTCGAAAAGCTCCCCAAGATCCGAGAGGGCCCGTTCCAGCACCTGCCGGGAAAGCTCGAAGAGATCGTCGCCCCCATAGTCCTGAAGAAAGGCGGTCGGGGAGAGGATCGTCCCATCAGAGTTCCGGAGGCGTGCAAGGGCTTCGATCCCCGCGATCCGGCCTGTCCTGCCGTCGAGGATTGGCTGATAATGGACCTCCACCTTCCGCTCGTAGAGCAGTCTCTGCGCCAGTGTGCGCGCCAGCGGAACCGTCTCTCCATAAATCATCCAGCAGCGGGAACGGTCATTCTTGTGGGACTTGCTTTCATAGAGAGCCTGATCCGCAAGCCGCATGAGATTTTCCGGATTTTCGGGCGATCCCGTGCCGGGAGAGGACAAGGCCACACCGATCGACACTCCCACCGTCACCCCTTCCCCCTTCTCCAGCCTCACGGGAATCCTTGCGGTCCGGTCGATCCTGTCGAGGAGATCCCCAAGCTCCTCCCGACCCGTGACATTCTCAAGAAGCAAAACAAATTCATCTCCTCCGAGACGCGCCAGGAAGTCTGTCTTTCGAAGAACTCCCAGGATCCTCTCCCCCGTCAGACGAAGAAGTCGGTCTCCGGCTTCGTGGCCATAGCGGTCGTTGACCGGCTTGAAGCCGTCAAGGTCGAGCATCGCGACGGCGAAGGACCACCCGTACCGGGCGGAGCGGGCAAGGAGCCTGTCGAACTCAAGATCGAGCCCTCGCCTGTTCGGAAGGCCGGTCAGCCGGTCGTGGCGCGAGTCGAACTCGAGCCGTTGGGTCAGCTCGATCAGGGAAGTGATGTCCCGCTGGTTTCCGACAAATTCGACGATCCGGCCGGAGGAGTCCCGGAGCGGGCTGATGGAAAGGAGATTCCAGAAGGGTGTCTTGTCCTTCCTGTAGTTCAGGATTTGACCGTGAAAAGGGCGTTCCTCCCGAAGAGCCGTGCGGATTTCCTCGACCGTCGCGGGGTCGCTCCCCTCCCCCTGAAGGATCCGGCAATTCTGCCCCATCATCTCGTCTGCCGTGTAGCCCGTGATCGATGCAAACCCGTCGTTTGCAAAGATCACACGTCCATCTGGCCCTGTGATCACCACTCCTTCTCCGACGGCTCCTACCGCGCTCGAGAGAAGATTTTGCCGGGAGAGAAGGTCCAGGCGGTCGAGGCCAAGAGAGATATTTCGGGCAAGTTCGGTCAGAAGCCCTTCGAGGACGGGGTCGCTGAAGGCTCCCTCCTTCGCATGGCCGACGAAAAGGAGTCCCCAGGGCTTCCCCTTCCGAAGGATGGGAAGGGCAGCACTCGCGTTGAGGCCGAACTCCCTGAGCCTTCCCGCCCAGAGCGCCCGGGTTCCTGCCGCATCCGGATCGAAGACGGGAGCGCGTCCCGCAAGGGCCAGAACGAGATGATCCGATATTTCGCGCGCTCCTTGCGGGGTAGAAGAGTGCCCTTCCTCAAGGAAGTCGGCCCGTCCCGAAGACGCGATCACATCAATCCCTCCCCGGCCACCCGGACAGAGGATGGCGGCCACCGTTATCTCTCCGTGGGTGACAGCCAGGTCGCAAAGTTTCGAGAGAAGGGTGGACTCGTCGGATCCTGCCGAAAGCGCCTCTGAGGCATGGGCGAGAAGGGTGTTGTAGGAAGAGAGGAGTCGGAGTCGCTCCGTCTGGGCATGACGGTCGCCCACGTCATGGACGGTTCCCACGACCACAGAGGGTTCGTCCGGAATCCGGGCCAGGGAGATGTCCACCATGACCGGATGCCCGTTCTTGTCGACCATTCTCACATCCGGGATCTCGACGCTCTCCCGTCCGGGAAGGAGTCCGTAGGCAAAGCCCACCCGCTCGAATTCCTCCGGGTCTCCATAGAGCATCCGGGTCGTATGACCGACCATCTCCCCGACCTGGTCGTAGCCCAGCATCTGCCGCATACGGTCGTTGACATAGCGGATCCGGCGCTTTTCGAGAAGCATGATCCCCGCCCGGGTGTTTTCAAGAAGAACCTTCTCGAGGGTCGCCAACTCCCTTTCCCGTCGAAGGGACTCGAGACGGTCGAGTCCCCGGGAGACGTCCCGTGCCAGCTCCGAAAGGACCTCCTGAAGAGCGGGGTCGAAACTGGCGGGCTCTTCGTGATACAGCGCCAGGAGCCCCCAGATCCCACCCTCCCGCACCACCGGAAGGACTGCCGCGGTCCGAAGCTTGTGGTGGAGGGCCCTTTCTTTCGACGTCGTTCCAGCAAGCCTTTCGAGAATGTCGACATTGAAAAGAGGGCGACCCGTTCGCCAGACCTCTCCCACCATCCCATCCCCTGCGGATTGATCCGGATTGACCGAAATCGTCAGATTCTCGAGGAATGCTGTTTCTCCGGCGCTTGCCTCCACCTTGACGGCACTTCCTTCCACCGGACGCCCGATCCAGGCCAGTCGGAGCTTCCCGAATCGGACCGCCAGGTCACAGATTCCCTGGAGGAGGGACTCCTCCATCGTCGCTTCGGCGATCGCCTGATTGACCTGGGCCAGGAGGCTGTTGAAGTCGGCAAGCCGGGAAAGTTCCTGGGCCAGACGATGACGCTCGGAGACGTCGACGATTGTCCAGACGACTGTATCTGGACCCTCCCCGACGATTTTCTGTCCGGAGAGATCCACATATCCTTCAGAGCCGTTTGCCCGACGGAGGCGCAGGTCACGGAGACGGGCGCTCCCGGTCGCGAGGGCCTCCTCCGACGCCTCTCCCATTCTCGCAAAGCTGTCGTCTCCCACGAAATAAAGGTCACGGACGCTGTGCCCCACGATTTCTTCCGGAGACCCGTAACCCAGGATCTCGAGGAAGCCGCGGTTCACCTCGACCACGACCCGGTCGGGATAGCGGACGAGATCGATTCCGGCCGTGGTGTTGGCGAGAAGGGTCTCCTTGAGGGCCGTGGCCTTCCTTTCTCTTCCAGAGAGGTCAAAACGGTCGAGGGCCAGGGAGAGGTTGTCCGCGATCGCCTCGATCAAATGCCGAAGCTCGGGCTCGAAGCTTTCCTCCCTGTCGAGATAGACGGTCAGCACCGCCCAGATCGTTCCGCCGCGATGGACAGGAATGGAGGCGCTGGACTGGAAACCGAATCGTCGGGCCTCCGCAACCCAGGGCCCCATGGAAAGATTTTGCGTAAAGGAGGAATTGTAGACCGGAAGGTCCGCTCTCCAAGCCTGCTCCATCGGACTGAGGCCCTCAGGATGGTCGGGGAGGCTTGAGGCGGCGGCGTGCTCGAGGTATCCATTCTCCCCGGAGGACGCCAAAACCTGAAAGATCCCGGCCTCGTCTGGGCGACCGACCCAGGCCAGCCGGATTTCGGGAACATCGATCGAGAGGCGACAGAAGTCCGGAAGAATCTCCTCTTCCCGGATCTCTCTCGACACCGCCTCCGCAACCCGACCCCGCAGAACGTCGAAGGCGAGAAGGCGCTCGAGCCTCTCGTTTTTTTCCTCGAGTCTTCCTTCGAGCTCCCGGCGCTCCGTCACATCGAGGCCCAGAAAAACCCGGTAAAGAGGGCGTCCCTCCGCATCCCTAAGGACGGAGAGGCTCCATTCGAAGATCCGGCGCTTACCGGTCATTCCGGTCCAGCCACATTCGGAGGGAACGGGGGCCTCCCCCCGCGTCAGGGCTTCAAAGAGGCTCCGGACGCCTGAACGGTCCTCTGCCGGCAAGGAGCGCATCCACTCCCAGGGCTTTCCCCTGACCACCTCCGCCGTCACTCCCAAAAATATTCGCGCTGTCCGGTTGATGCGGAGGGCCTCGCCATTCGGATCGAGGACCAGCCCGAGAGCTCCGGCTCCATCGAAGATTGCCTCGTCGAGCTCCGACAGTTCGGCAAGCTGTCTCCCCTGACGTTCCTGACGGCGAACCAGGGTCCGAATCCCGAAAACGATCAGGACCAGCAGAAACAGTCCCCCCTCCTCGACCATCCAGCGGCGTGACGACGAGCTCATCCACTCGTCCCTGACCAGGGAGGTCGGCCAATAAGCGGTGACCTCGAAGGGATACCCGGGAACCGGGATCCGAACGATGTTTTTGTCTCCGGGAACGAGAGGGGAGTCGGAACGATTCCCCCGGACCAGGAAAAGAATGTCGCCATTCCGGAGATCCCTCAGGGAAAAGCTGAAAGTGCGATGGGCCCTCGGAGGAACCAGATCTGTCACCCGAAGGAAGGTACGGACTCCGAGGGGGGATTTCCCGGCCGGCGCGGGAAGAAGAATCGCAAGGGGGAGAATTCGCGTTCCGAGACGGGCAGATAGCCGGCTGCGTCCCACGAGAAACGAGGGGTTTTCTCGAAGGGGAGTGGCGTAGCCGGTTGCGGGAAAGGTGGCCGCGGGGGGAGTCTCGGGGGGGGAGATCCGGGTTGACCAGAGGATCCGGCCGGTCCGGGGGTTATAGAGCTCGAAGTCGACCAGGGACGGGTGAAGGGCCAGAAAAATCCGGAGTGTCCGCTCCGTAGCCGGCCCGGGAGGTCGAAGCGGCAGGCGGACTTCCGGGAGGGTGGAAGCCACAAACCCAAGATCGAGAAAGCGCGACGAGATGCGCCGGGAGACCGCTGAGGCGCGGGTAAGGGCAGCTCTGGCCGCTCGCGCTTCCACCGCATTCCGGTAATCGCTGTACTCCGCCGATTCGAAAAAGGCGATTCCAAGGAGGGCCAGGACGAGGGTTCCTGCAACCAGAAGGCCAACCGACTTCCCGATCAGAAGATGTTCCAGCAGAAGGCGTGGCTTCAACGTAGTCTTCATGGTCTCCCCTCCCGGCCGAAACTCAGGAGGCCAGCAACGCCTCCAGGTCGATCTCGAAACAGACCGTGGGCATCCGGATACCCCACCTGTCTAGGAATTCCGGATGGATCTCTCCCACCGTCGCGACCGTCTCGCCGGAATTGTTCACATAGGCCCCGCATCGTCCCGGCAGATAGGGAGCGAGGTCGGCGGCCCGGATGACCAGTGTCCGATCCATCCGCTCGAACACCATTTCGAGGACCCCCTGGAGCTCGGAAACGCTGGCCTGGGGATGCGAGAGAAGGGAAGCCATGAGCCACAGATCCTTGGTCGGCCGATCACCTTCGCCCCCCGATGCGGTCCCAAGCCGCATCGCCTCCCCCACCTCGAAAATCCTGTGGGGATAGGGTGCCCGGCCAGACCTGGCCTCGGCGGCAAGAAGGCCGGCCAGAAGGGATGGGCGAACGACGGCGAACTGAAGGCTGGCCGGGTTGTCGATCCGGACCACAGCCCCCGCCTCCCGTCCGAGGCGCTCGGTCACGAGCGGCTCGCCGGTCAGGATGTTCGAGAGGAGTTCCTGGTATCCCATCGCCATCACCGCCTGTCTGAGGCGGGATTCGATCTTCTGCCGGGGGGCGGGCCGCCCGCGCGTGAACTCCTTGGGTAGGACCGGCTCGAAGGAGTCGTACCCCTTGGCCACAAGGTAGTCCTCCACCACATCCACAGCCCCGAGAAGATCGTCGCGCGTGAAGGGCGAGAGGACCTCCCATCCCGATTTCCCGTCCCCGGTCGGGCGGGAGATCTGGGGATAGCCGAAATCCAGGAGTGTCTCCACAAAATCGGAAGGATCCTTGTCGGCCCCCAGAACCCGGGCCGGAAGACCGGACGGAACATGAACGACGGTTCCCGGAGAGGCGGGCGCCACCAGGGGAGGAATCCCCCCTGCCATGAGGGGCTCGACCTCGTACCCCCGGTCGGTCAGATTGGCCGCCAGGATGTTCAGGACCAGGAGGATCCGTCCGGGATCAAAGCCGGTGGCCTCGACGAAAAGACCATCGTCCTCCGGGGTGACCTCCCCCGAGGACAGGGCGTTGATCACGGGAGGAAAGGACAGGATCGTCTCCCGGGCGTCGAAAAGGACCGGCCAGGCCGGGTGCCCCTTTAAAAGCCCCCCGTATGCCCGCCCCTTGGGGTGGGTTTCCACGATCTCCGCCAGGGTCATCGCACGGTCCGCGCCCAGAGGAACAAACCGGGTTGTCCCGGGATCGCAGGCCCGGTAGGTCAGTGGAAAGACGATCCGGTCCAGAGGGTAGACCCCTATCGCCAAATCGGCGCGCTTTCTCCCGAAGAGTTCGGACAGGCGCTCCTGAGTTCCGATGATCTGGACGAGCCCTTCAGCTCCGAGACGGCCTCCCCGTGCACAGAATCCCCCCATTAAGGGACGGACCGTGCCGGTCGAGGGATCGATCCGAATCTCCGGTCCCCCCCCCTTCCTCTTGCGGAGGTCGGCCTTCTCGAGAAATCCATAGGGATGGCCGGGGCGTGGACGGCCTCCCCGCAGCTGGCGCGCAATTCCTTCCACGCTCCAGAGGTCGGGCCGGTTTGTGTCGTTAAGCTCGATTTTGAAGCGGCCGGTTCCAGGGTCGAACTGTTTCCACTCCCCTTTCACCGCATCGAGGGTCCGGTCCATCTCGTCCGGGGAAAGCCTCCCGGCCAGAAGCTCCTGAAGATCGTCAAAATGTCCTTCCAGTGTCGGCACAATAACCTCTTGTCTTTAGGGTCCCTGGCGCGGATCTCCGCTCAGGACGGGCTCCATGCGCGTGAATGCTCCTCCGAGCGGGCCATGGCTGCGAGGGTCGACAGATCGCCAGTGAACAAGTCCCGGATGTCAGACAGTCCTAGCCGGAACATCGCCATTCGATCGATTCCCATCCCCCAGGCGATCACCGGAACCGTGACCCCCAGGGGACGCGTCACCTCCGGGCGGAAGAGCCCGGCGCCTCCCAGTTCCATCCAGCCCAGGACCGGATGGTGGGCATGCAGTTCGACGGAAGGCTCGGTAAACGGAAAGTAGGCCGGCTTGTAGTGCACCCGGTCCACCCCGGCGATTTCCTTCGCCAGAAGTGCCAGCAGTCCCAGCAGCGTCCTGAAGCTCGCCCCTTCTTCGAGCACGATCCCTTCAGCCTGGAAGAAGTCCACCGCATGGGTTGCGTCGACCTGGTCGTGGCGGAAGCACCGGGCGATGGCGAAGTACTTCCCGGGAATCTCGGGGAGTCCCGCCAGAGTCCGGGCAGAGAGGGCCGTTCCCTGGCTCCGCATGAGGAGGCGTCTGGACTGGTCCGGATCGAAGCTCTGCCTCCAGCCCCGAGTCTCTGTCGGCGCCTCCCGGCCTTCATGGGTGCGCGCGACGGCATCGAGAGGCCATCCATCAATGTCGGAGGTGGTCCGGGGCTCGGACAGAAGGTAGATGTCGTGAATGTTCCGGGCGGGATGGGTCTGGGGAATGAAAAGGGCGTCCATGTTCCAGAATTCCGGCTCGACCAGGCTTCCGGTCATTTCGGCGAAGCCGAGCCGAACCAGATGGGAGCGGACTTCGTCGAGGAACTCGCGGTAGGGATGGAGACGTCCGGTCGAGGGACGCGGGGGAGGCGTCTCGAGGGAGTAGGGCCTGAAGGAGCGCCCCTCCCAGCTTCGGTGCATGAGCATCTCGGGAGTCACCGCCCCCAGAAGGCCCTCGGCGGAGGCGATTTCCTCCTCCGTGATCCGGCAGCCGGGGTCGAGACGACAGGACTTCGTTGTCCGCTCGTCGAAGCGCAAAAGCCCCTTGCCCTTGCCTCTGCGTCGCTGGTACAGCTCGAGGAGCTCCTGATCCTCCTTGGAAAGTGCCTCCAAAAGGATGGGAGAGGCCGATCCGGCGATCTCTTCGAGAAGCCTCCGGAGCCGCCCGATCCCTTCGGGAAGATCCCCCGAGCGGTGGACGAGCCCCCCTTCTCCGATGCGGATCGCCCCGCTTTCCTTGAGGGCGCCGATCGCCTTCGAGGCGATCGACGGATCAGGGAAAAGCTCCCTCAGATCCTTCATGTCCCGGGGGCCACCGGAAAGGGCCTCCATGATCACCTCTTCGGGAAGTCCCCGGACCCGGGCCTCCTCCCCTCCTTCGGTGAGGGAGAGAACCGTCTCCAGACGGTCGACCCTTTCATGGAGGATGGACTTGGCCTTGAGCCACTCGACCCCCATCTGGACCTGGGAGGCTTCGAGACCGGAAAGCCGGGCGATTTCCGGGAGCGAGAGGTAGGCATCAGCTTCCGGAGAGGTGAGGAAGGGACGAAGGATGGCCCTCTCGAGCGGATGAAGGGCGACGGAAGACATGTCAGGCGATTCCTTGGATGGAGGGTGAAGAGGAAGAGGGCATCCATGAATCCTGGCTCGCGGCCAGATGGCAGACGACCTCGCGTCCGCCTCCGGCATTCCCGAAGCGGTCCGGAGCGGCCTCCCGGCAAACAGGAAGCGCGTCCGGACATCGGGACAGGAAGGGACAGAGCCCGGGGGTTTCGGATTCACCGTTCAGGAGTTCGGCCGGAATCCCCGGATCCTGACCGACCAGAAGCCGGGTGTAGGGATGGGCCGGAGCCGTCAGAACTTCAGGGGTAGGCCCGGATTCGATCGCCCACCCCCGGTAGAGGACCACGACGCGGTCGGAGAGGTAGCGGACGACGGACAGATCGTGAGAGATGAAGAGGAGGCTCATCCGCTCGGTCTGGTTCAGCGAGGCGAAGAGATTGATAATCTGCGCCCCGATGGAAAGGTCCAGCGAGGCGATCGGCTCGTCGGCCACCAGAAGATCCGGGGAGCAGGCGATCGCTCGGGCGATCCCGACGCGCTGGCGCCCTCCCCCTGAGAACTCCCGGGGATATCGGTCCAGATCGTGTGAGGACAGGCCCACCCGATCGAAGAGTCGGACCACCCTTTCCCTCCTTTCGGACGGGGAATTGACCAGATCGTGAATGAGGAGGGGCTCCCCCACGATCTCTCCCACGCTCATCCGCGGATTGAGCGAAGCGTAGGGGTCCTGGAAAACCATCTGGAATCGGCGCCGCTGTTGCCGGAGCTTCCGTCCTTTCAGTGACGTCAGGTCGAGTCCGTCGAAGAACACCTCTCCCCTGGTCGGATCGAGGAGGCGCATGACCATGCGGCCGATGGTCGTCTTTCCCGAGCCCGACTCGCCGACCAGTCCCAGGATCTCACCCCGTCGGATGGCGAAGGAGACGTCGGAGACGGCTGTCAGGAATCTTCGGGGTCCGAAGAGGCCGCGACCGGGAAGGTCGAACTCCCGGACGAGACCCCGAACCTCGAGAAGGGAAGGGGCCTCAGGCGACATGGAACGGCGCTCCCAGAGGGGTCATGTCGGGATAAAAGCAAAGAGCGCCTGCCTCCCCCTCTGATTGCCAGGGAGGGGATTCGTTCCGGCAGCGCTCGTCGGCGCGGCCACACCGGGGCGCAAAGGCACACCCTGCCGGCAGGTTCCACAAGGGAGGAACCTGTCCGGGGATGGCCGGAAGCGGCGCATCCTTTCTGGTCCGCCCCGTCCCTTCGGGACGAGAGGCAAGAAGGGCCCGACTGTAGGGGTGAAGCGGGCCAGTCCCGAAAAAGCGCCGGGAGGGTGACTCCTCGACGATCCGTCCGGCATACATCACCAGGACCCGGTCCGAAATCCGACGCACGTGGGAGAGATCGTGGGAGATGAAGAGAAGTCCCTTCGTCCGGCTCTCCCTGATCGAGGAGAGCAGGTTCAGGATCTGGAGGGCCACCGTGGGGTCGAGGGCGGTGGTCGGCTCGTCGGCGATCACCAGATGGGGGTCGAGAGCGATGGCCATGGCGATCATCACCCGCTGCCGCATTCCTCCGGAAAGCTGGTGGGGGTAGGATCGGGAGACACGCTCGGGGTCCGGGAGACCGGCAGAGCGGAGACGGTCGGCCACACACTCCCGCACCCTGCTGGCGGAGAGATCGGTATGGCTCTTGAAAAGTTCGCGCATCTGGGTTCCGACGGTCAGAACAGGATTGAGCGCGCTCTGGGGCTCCTGAAAAATCATGGAGATGCGTTGGCCACGTATCTTCCGGAGAACGGAGTCTTCCTGCGCGAGCAGGTCCATCCCCTCGAAAAGAATGTGGCCGGAAAGAACTTTTGCTCCGGGAGGGAAGAGGGCGAGGAGAGAGAGCCCCGTCAGGCTCTTGCCCGATCCCGACTCTCCCACGAGCCCCACCACCTCGCCTTTTCCGATGGTGAAGGAGACGTCCGAAACCGGGCGGATCTCACCCTCGCGTGTCCGGAGGGAGACCGTCAGGTGACAAACCTCGAGGAGGGACAATCCTTCTCCCTGAAGCATCAGGTCTCCTCATACGTGGCCCGGTACCCTTCCATTTCCCAGACAGAGACCTGGCGGAGGGTCAGGCCCTCCTCCTGTCCCTGAGCGAGGGCGGTGGAAAGACCCCGATGGAAGAACAGGGCGATGTTCTCGGCCGTCGTGCTCTTGTCGGCAAAAAAGGGATGGTCGTTGAGATGGGTGTGATCCACCTCACGAAGAAGCGGATCCAGCCATCGCTCGATTTCGTGAAAATCCACCGCCATTCCGAGGCCATTCAGACGTGTGGTCCCGAAGACCGCCTCGATGGTCCAGTTGTGGCCGTGAAGACGGGCGCAGAGCCCAGGATACCCTTCAATCCGGTGGGAAGCGGCGAACGTCCTTTTGACCGATACGGAAAATCCCATGAAAAAACCTTTCCCGACAAATTCGATTCCGGAGGGTGAGAAACGGGCCTCCGTCAAAAACTGGATCCGGCCATTATAACAGATGTGGCTGTGTCTTGCGGAAGGACGAGAGATTTCCCCCGATCACGAGAGGGATGCGCCCCCGGAAGCATTCCGTCGGAGCCTCTCGGGCTCCAGGATCGCCCTTCCCGACGCTCCGATTCCCTCGAGAAGCGTCTGGTAAAGGGCCAGGGCCCTGGATACGTTTGCCTCCAGGGGAGCGCCCCCGGAGAAAAGTGCCAGAGCGGACACAAGACTCGACAGGGTGCATCCTCCGCCATGAATACCCGGGAGAGGCTTCGCCGGATGGTGATAGAACCTCTCTGAGAGTGGGGTCCAGAAAAGATCCACCTTCGGCCCGTCCCCGGCAAAATGCCCCCCCTTTACAAGAATCGCGGGAGCTCCATATTGATCGTGAATCCTGCGGGCCATGAGGGAGAGATCTTCGGGATAGCGCTCCAGCGACCACCCGGCCAGCTCCTGCGCCTCCGGAAGGTTCGGCGTGATCAGGGTAACCCTGGGGAAGACCGTGCGGGCCATCATACGGTATTCCTCGGGGGAGAATATCCCTCCGCCCTTGCCGAATCGGTAGACCGGGTCCAGAACGACCGTGGTATCGGACGGAAGGGAGCCGAGAAATCCCTCGAGCACCCCACATAGCGAAATCGGAAGCAACCCGATCTTGAGGGCTCCCGGAAGGGATTCTTCGGCCAGCGTTTCGACCATGGACGAAAAGATTTTTTCCGGGACCGGCTCCACGCGGCGGACGCCATTCAGATTCTGGACGGTGAGGCAGGTCGGGACGCCTCTCCCCCGGAACCCCAGGCTCTGGAAAACCCGGAGATCCTGATAGAGGCCGGCCCCGCCGGAAGGGTCGATCCCCGCGAACGACCAGGGATCTGGACTCATCTTCCCTCCTTGCCGAGCGGAACGGCCCGGGCGAGAAGATTCGTCAGAAGCATCGGATTGACGTGGGCGCCGTGAAGGACTGCGCCGTAATGAAGGACCGGTCCAGTCACTCGCCCTGTGTGTCCGACATGGCCGATCACCTCTCCACGGCGGATGATCTGTCCCGGCCGGACCCGGATGTCCGCCATATGCAGGTATTCGGTCAGAAGCCCGCCCCCATGGTCGATAATCACCATGTTCCCGTCATAGTAGAAAGAGCCGGCAAGGCGCACTACTCCGGTGTTGGCCGCCCGCACCGGCGTTCCCTGGGGAACGTCGATATCCTCCCCCGAGTGGCGGGCCATCGGATGTCCGTTCAGATATCGGTAGGCCCCAAAGTCGTGGGTCACCCTTCCCGCGAGAGGCAGGATAAAGGACCGATGGAACTTGAGGGGAGTGTCAGGAGCGGCCAGGGCTGCAAGAATAATTGTCCGCTCCCGCTTGAGGCGTCTCAGGAGCGAGACCGGCGGCGTCACGAAGGAGCGGGCCACATGGAGCCGGGAAACCTGAAAGGATCGCGGCGTCACGTGCAGAAGAAGCCGGGCCTTCCGACCGTCCCGGAAATGAATTTCCACCGGAAGCGGGCCAGGGGAGCGCGAGAAGTCGACCCCCACCAGGGCGGCCCTCGAGAGGCCTCCCCTCTCCGGATCCAGGTCCATCCAGGGCATGAGTGGTATCCTGCGGCCCTCAAAGGTCAGAAAACGCGCCGGGGACCCTTCATGGAGCAACAGGAGCAGGAGACCGCCCTGGGGAAGGGCCAGATCCCGGTCGCGCTGTCCGCTCCCCGTCTCCGCCCCTTCAGCAGAGGGAAAGAATGCGGTCAGGAGAAGGAGCAGGAGAAAGCCCGGAAGAGCCCGACAACGCCTACCCACGGGTCCAGGCCCGTCGGAGGCTGAAGGCGGCTGCGACCGGATCGGGCGTGTAGGAAAGGGCGCCCATGACCGCCATGCCGAAGGCCCCCGCGTCGCGCACCCGGGGGGCCTCCTTTTCCCCGACACCCCCGATGGCCCAGACCGGGACAGGAACTTCCCGGACAATCTCCCGAAGGAGGGGCAGACCGAGGGGGGGGCCGAAGGGCCGTTTTGAAGGGGTGTCGAAGACCGGTCCCGCGATCAGGTAGTCGGCCCCTTCCGACACGGCCTCGAGAGCCGTGGGCAGAGAGTGCACCGACACCCCGACAAGCATCGGACGGGCCATATGGTCCCGCATCCTCGGGATCGGAAGGTGGAGTGAGGGAAGGTGCAGACCCGCGGCGCGGCCCGCCAGGGCGAAGTCCAGCCTCCGGTTGACGAGAAAGGGAAATCCGGCCGGAACGTTGTCTCGAAAAAGGCGGACCAGTTCAGAAAACTCCCATCCGGAAGCCAGTTTTCTCCGCAACTGGACAGAGGTTATTCCTCCCCGCATTCCTTCGATGGCCCGCAGGAGAAGATCCTTCAGGGGGAATTCCTCCGGCGTCACGTAGAGGAGCGGTCCAAGAATTTCTGCGGGACGGGAGCCTCCCATCAGGAACCCAGCATTCCCGAGAATGGACTCGAAGCACTGGCGTGGAGCCTCCGGGGCATCCTGCCGGCCCGGAAGGAGTCGCGGCCAGCCTGGATCGCGTGTTTCATGGCCCGGGCCATCAGAACCGGATCCCGGGCTTCGGCCACCGCCGTGTTCATGAGGACCCCCTCTACGCCCATCTCCATGGCGATTGCGGCATCAGAGGCGCATCCCACCCCGGCGTCCACGATGACGGGGAGATCGACCGTCTCCTGGATGATCCGGAGATTGTAGGGGTTTCTGATTCCGAGACCGGAGCCGATGGGGGCGGCCAGGGGCATCACGGCGGCGCATCCCACGTCGGCCAGCTTTTTCGCGATGATCGGATCGTCGTTTGTGTAGGGAAAGACGACCGATCCCTCCCGGACCAGAATACGGGCCGCCTCCACCAAGCCCACGACATCCGGAAAGAGGGTTTTCGGATCGCCGATCACCTCGAGCTTGACCAGTGGCGAAATCCCCGACTCCCGGGCCAGACGCGCATACCGGAGAGCCTCCTCCACCGTGTAGCATCCGGCGGTGTTCGGGAGTATGTGAAACTCCGACGGGGGAAGGAAGTCCAGGAGGTTCGGCTCGTCCTTCCTGAGGATGTTGACCCGGCGGACCGCCACCGTCACGACGTCGGCTCCCGACTCGAGAATGACTTTCCGTGTCTCCTCGAAGGAGCGATATTTGCCGGTTCCGATCCAGAGACGGGAGCGGAAGGTGATTCCGGCGATGGTCATGGGATCGTCGTCGACGATCCGTCCTTCATTTTCTGCGACGGTACCTGTTGTCATGGATCCCCCTTTGCGAATATGGAGTGTCAGCTTGTTCTTTCATTTTAAGACGGACGGACCGGGGGGGCAACCGCAGGATTCAGGGAAGGCGGACCGGACACCTATCCGACGTTCGTAAGGGAAGAAGAAGAGGAGGGGCGGCTGGCCCGGATCATCTCTTTCATCAGGGAAAGATCCTTTCTCATCCTCAGAAAATCGGCCGTTCCCTTCGCGATGACGAGGAATGAAATACAGAAGGCCGCTATGCCGACCCCGATATAGACATCGTTCGGGTTCCGGCTAAAGAAACGGAACATCGCCAGACCCACCACGATGAGATTGAGGCCCGTCGTCACGTGAAGAAGAAAGTTGCGCTCGATGGCCAGAACAAACTGGTCGAACGCAATCTGATCGGAAAAGCTCAGGGGAGCGGTAATAAAGAATCGAGGAGGATGATGGGATGACTTCGAGTCGTTTTTCATGAGTGGACATCCGCCCCTTTCTACCATGTCTCAGACATTCGCACAATTCGTATTTTTCCGATTGAGAT
>JAJYPO010000269.1 GCA_021795275.1 Nitrospirota bacterium
GTCGTCCAGAGCCGTTCCCTCCTTCAGGAACTCGGGGTTCGAGACCACGTCGAAGAGGCTCTGGGAGTCCTGCGGAGAGTGACCCAGGACCTTTCGGATGATCCCTGCGACCTTCGTCGAGGTTCCGACCGGAACGGTCGACTTGACGACGATGATCCGGTATTCCTTCAGATTCTTCGCGATGTCTGCCGCCACGTCGAGAACGGCGCCGAGATCGGCCGACCCGTCGTCGGCATTGGGCGTTCCGACGGCGATGAAGCAGAAGAGGCTCCCCGAGACGCCGACCCCAAGGTCGGTGGTAAAGGAAAGACGTCCCCCCTCCATGTTGCGCCGGAGAAGCTCTTCGAGCCCGGGCTCGTAGATGGGGGAGCGCCCCTGGGAGAGCATCGCGATCTTTTTCTCGTCCCTGTCCACAGCGATGACGGAATGGCCCATTTCGGCAAACCCCACCGCCGTCACAAGCCCCACATACCCCGATCCGACCACACAGAGTTTCACACGCCCTCCCCGGAAACAATTGATGAACTGGCCCTGTCGGTGTGATACTACACCAAAGGGGAAAAACCTCACAACACAACGGGAAGGGAAAGGGCGGAGATGGCGGGGAAGTCAGGAAGCCGGGAGGAGGTGATCATTGTCGGAGGGGGAATCGTCGGATGCGCCATTGCCTGGCATCTCTCCTGCCGCGGACGAAAATCGCGGATTCTCGAGCGCCAGGAGCCCGGCGGGCTCGCCACTCACGCCGCAGCAGGGATTCTTGGCCCCATGAACGAAACAGACCGCCCCGGACCCTTTCTCGATCTTTTGCGCCAGAGTCTCTCCCTCTACCCGCCCTTCGTCGACGCCCTGGTCGAGGAAACCGGCCTCTCGCCCGATTTTACCACCAGCGGGATCCTGTCCGTCGCTCCCCGACCCGAAGACCGTCCGGCCCTGAAAGCCCGCTTCGAATGGCAATCGGCCCTGGACTCCTCCCTTGTCTTCTGCGAGGCCCCTGAAGCCCGGGCACTCGAGCCGGCCCTGACCGGAACGCTCGACTCGGCGATCTACTACCCCGACGAGGGCCACGTCTATGCCCCGAGGCTCATCAAGGCTCTTCTGGGCGCGCTCTCCCGGCGCCGGATCCCTCTCGAACAGGGGGTCAGCGTCACACGCATCGCCCCATCCGGCCACGGAACCCTCCTCGTCTTCGACCGGGAAGGAGGATGCCGGGAGGCGGAAAAGGTCGTGCTGGCCGCCGGAGCCCTGCTCTCAGACATCGAAATCCCCGGAACCCGGGTTCCGGTAACCCCGGTCAGCGGCCAGATCCTGGCTGTTCGCTCTCCCGGATCCTTCTACCGTCGGGTGGTCTTCTATCCCCCCCACGGCTACTTCGTCCCCAAGCTCGACGGAACGGTGGTGATCGGAGCCACCGAAGAAACAATCGGAACCCGGACCCGGGTGACCCCGGCCGGACTCATGGAGTTTCTGGCTCCCCTCTCGTCCCTCGCCCCTGGCCTATTGGAGCTCCCCCTCCACCACACCTGGTCCGGACTTCGTCCGAAATCCCCCGATGCCCTCCCGATCCTGGGACCCCATCCCGAATGCCCCGGCCTCTTCCTGGCCGGCGGCCACTACAGGAACGGGATCCTCCTGGCCCCGGTCACGGGAGAGATCATGGCGGACTGGATCGAGGGAGGCTCCCCCGCCCTCTCCCTCCCCTTTCTTCCGGACCGGTTTCTGAAGAGCCGGAACGGGTAGGCCCGGACGGTCTTCATGGGACGAACAGACCTTCTCGCGCTTTCCTCCGAGATCATAAAATGCCGGCGCTGTCCCCGACTTGTCGACTGGCGGGAGAAGGTCGCCCGGGAGAAGGTCGCCCGCCATGCCCGGGAGAGCTACTGGGGGCGCCCTGTCCCCGGGTTTGGGGACCCTTCCGCCCGTTTCTGGGTTTTGGGCCTGGCTCCGGCAGCCCATGGGGGAAACCGGACAGGCCGGGTCTTCACCGGGGACCGCTCGGGGGATTTCCTCTATCGGGCCCTCTACGAGGCCGGCTTCTGCAACCAGCCGACCTCGGTCTCGAAGGACGACGGTCTTGCCCTTTACGATCTCTATGTCTCGGCGGTCGTCCGGTGCGCCCCCCCGGACAACAAGCCGACAACTCTGGAATATGCAGCCTGCCGGCCCTTTCTCGAAGGCGAGTTCCGCTCTCTCGACCGTCTCTCCCTCGTGCTGGTCCTGGGGGCGGTGGCCTATCGGGAATACCGGAAGATGCTCTCCTGCGTAACCGGCGGGCCCCTTCCTCATTTCCCCCCTTTCGCCCACGGAGGCTTCCTCCCATCCTTCCCGGGATTTCCGGCCCTTCTGGCCTGCTACCATCCCAGCGCCCGGAACACCCAGACCGGCCTTCTCACCCCGGCCATGATGGGGGAGATCCTGGAAAGGGCCAAAAAGGTCCTGGGCAAATGAAATCTCCCTGCCACGACGGGCACCGGTTCATCAGCCCTGAGAAAGAAGGGAGGTCTTGTTTCCTGCCGTTTTCTTC
>JAJYPO010000003.1 GCA_021795275.1 Nitrospirota bacterium
ATTTGAAGACGATAACGTCTCCCCTTCGGGGATGTCCCGTCCGGAACAGAAAGCGGTCATGGAAAGGGTTCTTGACTCCGTAAGCCAGCTTGGAAACGAGAATCTGGTCCCCCACGAGGAGGGTCGGGATCATCGATCCCGAAGGGATCCTGAAGGCCTGAACGATGAAAAGCTTGAGGACGGCGGCGATGACGAAGGCTGTAAGAAGCCCTTCGGTGAGCTCTCGCACAAGCCCCTTTTTCTTTGGGGCGATCGCGGCCTTGGTGATCTTTGGCTCGTCAGGGGAGGTGGTCACTTTTCCCTGCTTCCTTCCGAAACCCTGAGGACGGCCATGAAGGCCTCCTGGGGAACTTCGACGCGGCCGATCTGCTTCATCCGCTTCTTTCCTTCCTTTTGTTTTTCAAGGAGTTTTCTCTTTCGGGTGATGTCCCCCCCGTAGCATTTCGCCAGAACATTCTTCCGCATGGCCCCGATCGTTTCGCGGGCGATGACCCGGGAGCCGATGGCCGCCTGGATGGCCACCTCGAACATCTGGCGGGGAATGACCTCCTTGAGTTTTTCCACAAGAAGCCGTCCGCGGGAATAGGCCCTGTCCCTGTGGACGATGAAGGAAAGGGCGTCCACCCGTTCCCCTGACACGAGAACGTCCACCTTCTCGAGATCGGCGGGGCGATAGCCCAGCCATTCGTAGTCGAAGGAGGCGTAGCCCTTGGACAGGCTTTTCAGACGGTCGTAGAAGTCCAGGACCACCTCGTTCAGAGGGAGTTCGTACTGGACCTGGACCCGGCGGGAGTCAAGGTAGCGAAGGTCGCGCTGGATACCCCGGCGCTCCTGGCAGAGGGTCATGACAGGACCGAGGTATTCGGTGGGCATGTAAAGAGAGCCGAGAATGAAGGGCTCGAAGATCGTCTCGATCTTGTTGGGAGGCGGCATTTCGGCGGGGTTCACCACCGTAATCTCCTCCCCGCCCTCGAGGCGGACCTGGTAGACGACGGTGGGAGCGGTGCTGATGAGGGAGAGGGAAAATTCCCGCTCGAGGCGTTCCTGAACGATCTCCATGTGGAGGAGTCCCAGGAATCCGCACCGGAAACCGAATCCCAGGGCGAGGGATGTCTCCATTTCATAGGTGAAGGAGGCATCGTTCATCCGGAGTTTGTCGAGGGCCTCCTTGAGATCCTCGTACTGGTCCGAGTCCGTCGGGAAAAGGCCACAGAAGACCATGGGCTTCGTTTCCTGGAAGCCGGGATAGGGTGTGATCCCGGCGTTGCCCGCATCGGCCACCGTGTCCCCGATTCGGGTTTCCCTGACCGACTTGATGCCCGTGACGACGAAGCCTACCTCCCCGGCCGAAAGGGTGTCGAGCTCCACCCGCTTGGGGGTGAAGGCCCCGACCGAGAGGACCGGATAGTCCCTCCCCGTTGAGAGAAGCCGGATGGATTTCCCCGGCGAGAGGCGTCCGTCGAAGACGCGGACGAGGATGACCGCACCGAGATAGGCGTCGAACCAGGCGTCGAAAAGGAGCGCACGAAGGGGGGCCTCTCGCGATCCGGTCGGAGGGGGGACCTGGTGGACGATGGCCTCGAGGACCTCGTCGATCCCGATCCCTTCCTTGGCCGAGATGAGGATGGCTCCCGATGCATCGAGACCCACGGCTTCCTCGATCTGTTCGCGGGTCCTCGGGAGATCGGCCCCGGGTAGGTCGATCTTGTTGATGACCGGTATCATGTGGACGTTGTTTTCAAGGGCCAGATAGGCATTGGCAATGGTCTGGGCCTCGACGCCCTGGGAGGCGTCGACCACGAGAAGGGCCCCTTCGCAGGCGGCCAGCGATCGGGAAACCTCGTAGGTGAAGTCGACATGGCCCGGCGTGTCGATCAGGTTGAGAAGGTAGTCCTTCCCGTCCTTGGCACGGTAGTTGAGCCGGACGTTGTGTGCCTTGATGGTGATGCCGCGTTCCCGTTCGAGATCCATCGCGTCCAGAATCTGTTCCCGGGACTCTCTTTTTGTTACGGCCCCTGTAAGGTCGAGCAGACGGTCGGCCAAGGTGGATTTCCCGTGGTCGATATGGGCAATGATGCAGAAGTTGCGGATTCGCTCTATCGGATAGTCCAAAAACCATATTCCTTCTGTCTGGGCAAGGTCCGAGACCCAGGAGTGCATGTCAGCAGTGAAGGAGACGGTCGGGCGAATCTGGGGGGCCCGCGCTCCGGGGGAGGACGATGTCGGATTTTTACGGAAAAATAAAAAACCGTCTTGTCCTTCCTATACTAGCAGAGGGCCCCGGACGGTTCAAGAAAACGGGATCCAGGATCATTTTTCGCACGTTATCAAGAAGGGGACGACGAAAAGAATGCCGGGAGGACGAAAAAAGGGAGACGGAGCGTCTCCCTTTCTGGTCAGGAATCCTTGCGCTTCATGGGACAGGTATTGATTCCCAGGAGGGCATACAATCCGCAGAAACCGATGATCCCCGTCGCGAGGGGCAGGAGGCCGATCCACCCCCACGCGGTCTTCGGGCCCACATAGACGAGCGAGATGAGGGCGAGCCCCAGCAGAATCCGTACCGCGCGATCGATCGCCCCTTCATTCACCTTCATTTTATCCTCCTTCGATTCCGGGACTCCACTGAAGCCGTCCCGATGGCAGCAGTCCGACCGATTCCGGACGGCGACCGGTCTCTTCTGGATTAAGTATACTCCCGTCCGGGGTGCGCGCAACGGAATGGCCGGGTCAGGTTTCAGTTGCGGAGGGGCAAATGTCGGAGAGAACGCATCCCTGGCAGAGAGGCGCCTTGGCCAGGCAGACGTAGCGACCGTGGAGAAGGAGGCGCGAGGCGGTGGGGGTCCAAAGTTCCGGTGGAAGCATCTTCGCGAGCGTCTGTTCGATGATCTCGGGGTCGTTCGAACGGCTCCATCCGAGTCGTCGGCAGACGCGTCCCACATGGGTGTCGACAAAAATCGCCGGCTTGTGGAAGGCATTGGCCAGGACCACGCTGGCTGTTTTTCGTCCGACCCCGGGGAGGGTCACGAGTTCGTCGAGACTGTCGGGCACCCTTCCGGCGAAGTTCTGAAGGAGGGTCTGGGCAAGATCCCGGATATGGCCCGCCTTCCGGCGGAAGAATCCGGTGGGTTTCAGGATCTCCTCAAGGTCGTCGATCCTCGCATTCGCGAGTGAGCGGGGGTCGGGGTAGCGCCCAAAGAGGGTGGGAGTGACCCGGTTGACGGTTTTGTCGGTGGTTTGAGCCGACAGGACCGTGGCGACGAGAAGCTCGAACGGGTTCCGGTAGTCGAGTTCCATGTCGGGATTCGGAATGGAGCCTTCCAGCCTTTTCAGAACGTCCCTGACCGGAGCCGGGGGCGTCAAGGGATGTCATCCCATGGATGGCGGTCCTGGCCCGACTCGAAGAGCTCGACCATGGTCAGCACCCATTCGGCATGGCTCCAGGTGAGGGGGGAGGCGGACAAGGGCTCCATCGTTTCCGGATGGTATTGCTCCGCCAGCATTCCGGTTTTTCCCGCCCGGGCGACCACCCAGTCGAGGAGGGAGCGGATCCGGTCGGAGTGGAGAGGGTCGGGAACGGTCCGGATGAGCCACCGAACCTTCCAGAGGGTCGATATGATCCAGGGATTGCCCGGATGGGAAGGGTCGTTCCTGTAGTAGGGATCGTTCCGGTAACGGATGATCCCGCCCGCGCCTCCCTGGGACAGGTTGTCGAAGAGATGCTCCATGGCCGGAGCCAGAAAGGGGTCCTGCGGAGAAAGAAGACCGATCCAGTACAGGGCGGAAAGACTCGAATCCGGAACGCGGTCCGGCTCGAAGGATCCTGCCCGCGTCAGGTGAAGTCCCCGGTAAAAGGTCCCTGATTCCGGATCGAAAAGATGGGATTTGAGACCTTGTTCGATCTCGGCCCGGGCCTTGTCGAAGCGTGCCGAAGCCGCACCGTCCCCGAACCGGTCCGCCAGCCGTCCCGCTGCCTTGAGTCCCGCCCAGACCGTTGCCACGGTGAAGGTCCAGACTCCAGGGCGCTCCTCCCAGAGATCGTAGGAGGGTCCGGGAAGTCCCGTCTTCTCGTCCCGGAAGGACTCCAGGAAGTTTGCGGCGGGAAGAACGAATGAGGGGTAGAGATGGTGAAGGGAATCCATGTCCCGATAGCGTTCGAGGTGCTGCTCGAAGGCCCAGATGCACAGGGCGGTTTCATCTTCCTGGATTGGATAGGGAGGCGATCCGGGAACTCCGGCCGGGTGCCAGGAGGATCCCGGCGAAAGGGTCGGATGATATTTATGGAGCAGATACCCTTCCCGGGAGAGGAGCCCCGGCAGGAGGCGGTAGAAGCGCCGGGTCAGGTCTCCGTACCCGGCCCTGTCCAGGGCGTGGGCAATGATCGCACCGTCGCGGGGCCAGAGATAGGAATAGGTATCCCTCGACAGGGAGAGGGAATCTGAATCGACGGCGGCCACGATGGAGCCGTTGGTGGCCATGTGGTTCCTGAGAATGAAAAGGCTGTGGCGGAAAAGGCGACGATAGGGCTCCGGAAGACGGTCTGATGAGGCGGGCGGGGTGTCGATCCAGAAGTCGAAAAAGCTCCGGGTCCGGGAGAGGGAGCTCTTTTCCCCGGTTTTGATGGCGTTCGCCAGTAGATCGGTGACAAGGTCGAAGGAGGAGGCTGCGGCCAGGATCGAGGTCCTCTCTGCGAAGCCGCCGGAGGGAACCTCGATCCTGACCGAATAGACGGAATCGACCGCTCCCTGTGCAATGGGGTTTCCTTCGAGGCGCCCGTCTTCGGCGTCCTTCCATGTTCCCTCCCGGTGGCCGTGGCGGGCCCCGCAGGCATACTGGTCGAGCGAAGGCGATCCGCCGTCGAGAGTGGCCATCAGAAAGTAAACGTTGTCCTTGTAATGGAGCATGGCCCGCTGGTCCGGAAGGAATGCCGCCGTATTTCCGATGTCTGAGTGTGCGATGTCCATGTCATGATGGAGAAAAAGGAAGACTTCGGCCTTTTCGGAACCCATGTTGTCGATCCGGATGTGACGGTAAAGAATGTCTTCCGACGGGTCGATCCAGTCCGTAAGTGAGAATCGGAACTGGGGATACTCCGGGATCCTGAAATGCGTCTCGATAACTGGGGCCCGTTCTCCATAGGAACGGGAGAGAATGTGGTCGGGCCGGAGCCAGGTAAAGAACCCCCCTCTGGCGAGGCCGATCCGGCAACGCCGCCCTCCCACGTGATTCTCTTTTCCTACAAGGGGATATGTGAGCTCCCGGACGAAGCCGCACTCGTCGAAGGAGACATAAAGGCATCCGTTCGAGATCGGAAGTTCCCTTGCCAACATGGCTCCTTGGTGCGAGGGGGGAGAAATGCGTTCGTCCTTCAGATGCTACTCCAGGATCCCGGGCCGGTGCAAGCCAGGACGGAAAGGGGACAAAAGAGGGAGAGGCTCAGCGGAAAATCTCCCCCTCTTAAAGTGGAACTGTTCCTCCTGTAGGAGTTTTCAGGATTTAACTGTGTGAGTGGGAGTCCTCCCTTCCGAAGAAATAGGAGATATAGCCCAGTCCTACAAAAAAGATGGTTGTGATGAGAACGATCATGACGGGATTGGCTGTGGGGCCGATCATGGCAACCTCCTCGGATATGAGATTTTCCATCCATAAATCTGAATTTCCATATTTAATATACCACATGTAAATTACTTTAGTTTTATTAGTATTTATAATTTTAAATAAAATAATAGTTATAAAATTGAATGATAAGATTGTAATTAATTTTTAGGCAAGGCGGGTCCCGGAAAATAGCTCCAGCAAGCCCTCTCCGGCATCGGGGTCGGGCGCGACCAGGTTTGGACCGTCCGGAAAGGGATGTCAGCACATCATGGGTGTGTCGGGTCGTCGTTTGTCGCTCCAGGTGCATCTGCAAGGTAATGATTCCCATGGAAGGTGTCTCGTTGTATACTTCGGGATGCAAAATGGGAAATTTCCTCGAACTGGATCGATCCTTGGTGGGGACCTTGATGAACCGATCTTTTCCGGCCCGCATGGGCAGTCCTCTGCTCTGGACCGTTTTTTCCCTCCTCTTTTTTCTCTTCGCCATCGGCGGTCTTGCCCGCCTGAACACCGATCACCGGACGGGAGTGCGGCTGGAGGCGGATCTGAGGATCCTGGCCACCGATCTGTTCGAAATCGAGTCCCTCCAGACGGCTCTTCGGTCCATGGACGAGGCACGGACCTCCATGGGGAAAAACGATTCCCAGGGGCTGGCCGAGTACCATGGATGGCGACTCCAGGGGGCCTCCGTCCTCTCCGATCTCTCCGGCCACGGGGACCGCCTGACTGCCGGCGAGAAAGGGATGCTGAAGGGAGTTTCCACTCTCTTCTCCTACCTGGAGCGACAGGAAGATTTCGTCCGGAAGGGGAGCCTTTCCCCGGAAGCCCTCCTTCCCCTTGGCGTGAACACCCAGATTTACTCCCTCCTGACGCGTCTGACCCGACGGATCCACGCCCACCAGACTCTGTTCTTCCTCAAGCGCGAGGCTCTTTCCCGGGACAGGCAGGTCTGGGTCTTCCTCCTGGTCCTGTTTCTTTTGACGGGGCTTCTGTCCTTCGGATTTTCGAGTTTTCTGAGCTCCCGGACCCGCCGTGCGATCCGGTTCCAGATGGGCCTCCTCGACCAGTTCGTCCTGACCGGGAGCGTGATCAAGGACTGGCGGGGACACCTCCGGCGACTTCTGTCCGGTCTGTCCGCTGCGGGTGGAATCCGCTGCCTGTTCGCCTTCTTTCCGGGGGAGGGGGATGGTCCGCTCTGCGAGCTCTTCTGGGCGGTGCCTCCGTCTGAGGGCGAGCGCCTTCGGGCGGAGTCCCTGATCCGGGAGAGCATCGGAGGGAGCGAGGGCCTTGCCGGATACGGTGAGATCCCTATCCGGCATGAATATTTACGGGGTGAAGGACATCTTTCGGGGGCGACCGGAGAGAGGCTCGAAATGCTGGCAAGAACTCTGTCTCTTCCGGACCCCCCGGTCATCGGCATGGCCGGGATCGGCGTCGAAGGGTCGCGTCTGCACGATCCTGTCCGCCGTCAGGTCTTTGAAGGCATTCTCTCGAGCCTCCTGAATCTTCTTGGATCTGTCCGGGCCATTTCGAGCTATACGGAAAAGCTCGAGTACTACGCCGCCCGGGATCCTTTGACAAATCTTTACAATCAGCGGATTTTCTGGGACCTCCTCAACTACGAGGTGGGGCGAAGCGAACGGCACTCCCAGAGGTTTGTCCTCATGGTGATCGATCTCGACGACTTCAAGCGCATAAACGATTCCTTCGGCCACAAGGCCGGGGATCTCTGCCTCGTCCGCGTTTCGGAGCTCTTCCGGCAGAGCGTCCGGAGGGAGGACATCCTCTTCCGGTACGGAGGGGACGAATTCTGCATCATTCTGCCCGAGACGGGAATCGAGCAGGGGTGGTCCACCGCCAACCGCATCCTCGAAGGAGTCTCCGGGATGTCCGTTCCCGTCGAGGGCGGAGTCGGCATCCCCCTTTTCGTCTCTATCGGAATTGCGGCCTGGCCCCGCCACGGCCGGGACGGGAGAGAGCTCTTTCTCATGGCCGACAACATGATGTACAAGGCCAAACGAGCCGGAAAGAACCAGTGCGCCCTTCCGGCCGACTCCGACCTGGCCGCCACCTTCCGGCACGAGGGGGACATCTACCTCATGTTGCGCAAGGCCGTCATTGAGGAGCGGTTCATTCCCTACTACCAGCCGATCAGGGATGTGGCTTCGGGGGGAATCTTTGCCCACGAGGTGCTGGTCCGCCTTCCCCGGGCCGACCGTCCGGCGGAGATGATGCCGGCCTTCGAGTTCATTGAGGTCATGGAGCGGACCGGGCTCGTCGGGGCGATGGACGCGCTTGTGAGAAAAAAAGCCTTCGAAGCCCATGCCCTGGCCAATAGCTCCTTTCCCCTTTTCCTGAACCTTTCTCCGGGGAGCTTCCTGCGCCGCGAGGGGCTTGAGGAGCTCCGGTCCCTGGTCCGAAATGCGGGAATCGACCCGTCGATGATCGTCTTCGAAATCACGGAGCGGGAGGCGGTGGAAAATCTGGAAGAGCTGGTGCAGTTCATGAAAGAGATGCGCTCGATCGGAGTGCGGTTTGCCATCGACGACTTCGGAAGCGGATTCGCCTCCTTCGACTATCTTCGGGAGCTGCCGGTCTCCTTCGTCAAAATCGGCGGGGAAATCGTCCGGAACCTGGCACTCCACGACCACGTCGACCGGCTGATCGTCGAGAGTCTGGTTAAGATTTCCCGGCGGCAGGGGATATACGTCATCGCGGAAACCATCGAGACGGAGGTTGTCATGGCCGAGGTCCGAAGGCTGGGTGTGTCGCTCGTCCAGGGGTACTTCATCGGCCCTCCCGCATCCTCCCTCCTCGCATGAGCCTTTTCCCTGCGCGGTTTCTCCCGGTGTTGCATTCTGGTATGATGATCTGGTGGCAACTCTCGCCTGTCGGGAGTAGCCGTCCCGTTTGAAGTTCGACATCCATGACAATGAAAGAGAGGTACTGGAATGGCCATAGTGCATTGTTCCCGATGCGGAGCCGATGCGGAGGGACTCGCCGAGTCTCCCTTCCCGTCTCCCTTCGGAAAGGAAGTTCAGGACCATGTCTGCCAGGCCTGCTGGACGGCCTGGGAGGATATGCGGGTCAAAGTCATCAACGAATACCGCATCAACCTGGGACTTCCGGAGCATCGCGCGATGCTGGTCAACATAACCCGGGAGTTTCTGAATCTCCCGGCTCCTGAAAAGAAGGCCTAGCTTTTCGGAATCTTCCCTGAGGAGACCAGCCGGTCGACGTGCCGGCTGGCACCCTCCCCGAACGGAAGATAGAGTGTGGTGGGATGGCCTCCTTCGTAGACAAGCCGCCTGGCTTCCCCGTCCGAAATCCCCATATACATCTGGAACTCGAACATCTTTGAGTGTTTTTCCATCAGGGATTTTGCCGCCGCAAGCAGGGCCGGGTCGTGGGTTGCGATGGCGAAGAAGTTGGATTCCTGGAAGAGGATTTCCATCAGCAGACGGAAGCGTTCGGCCACTTCACGCTCTTCGACGGGACTTCCCGCATCGAGCAGGGGCAGACCCTTGACGAGGCGGATACGTCCCCGGACCTGCCGGATGAGCTCGAGGTCGGACAGGGCCCGGGGCATACGGGCCGGAATCGTCACGGCCAGATGGGGGAATCGGGGCCTGAGCCCCAGATAGAGGTCGACTGTCGCTCCTGCCGCGTCGGGATCCTCCATGTCGAGCCAGACTCCGTATCCGTATTCCTCCGCCCGGGTGACGAGCGGCGCGAGACGTTCCATCGCAACCATCCATCCCTCGTCAATGCCGAAGTTCCGGGGATCGATGGAAATCCCCCCGCGAATCATCCGGTGCCCCATGGTCGTCACGAGTTCCAGCGCCTCCTTCAGGGCCTCTTCGGGGACGGCCTCAAGCGGCCAGTGGGGCGCCAACAGGGTTCCGAGCCCCTCCTTGTTGTGGTGTCGCGCCTTTTCCAGGGATTCCTCCAGGGTATGTCCTGCCAAATATCCGCTCATTCTCTCCTCTGTCGATCGGGGACATAAAGATCCCCCCCATTCTGATGCGATTTTACTGGTTTCGATTCCCGGGCAGATTCATTCATTGTACACCTTCGGGAGACTCCCGTCTCCCGAGGATCCGGCTAGGGGGCCGACGCGGTGTCGTCGTCGAGAAGGGACTGCATCTCCTCGAGGGAGATGTGGGCAGACAGCGGGTCGTCTCCGGAGAACGCCCCTCCGAAGTCCATGACCCGCTCGAAGAGATCTTTTTTGGACTCCTTCAGGACCCTGACCCTTTCCTCGACGGTCTCCCGGACCAGGAATCGGTAGACGAAGACAGACCTTTTCTGCCCGATTCTGTGAGATCGGTCGCTGGCCTGGGATTCTGCCTGTGGATTCCACCAGGGGTCGTAGTGGAAGACGTAGTCCGCCTGGGTCAGTGTGAGACCCACCCCGCCCGCCTTGAGGCTTGCCAGAAAGACCATAGGGCTGTCGTTCCCCTCCGACTGGAAGGCTTCCACCCGCCGCTTTCGTTCCTCGAGAGGGGTCGACCCGTCGAGACGGACAGAGGAAATCCCCATAGCGGGCAGGGTCGTTTCGAAGAGATCCAGGACCCGCGTGAACTGGGTGAACAGCAGGATCCTGTGTCCTTCGGAGACGCCTTCCTCGATCTTGGCGCACACAAGGTCGAACTTGCTCGAGGTGGCGATCCCCCCTTGAAGCTCAGGCGGAAGAAGCGCCGGATGGCAGGCGAACTGGCGCAGCCTCAAAAGGAGCGTCAGGTAGGCCATGTGGCGGGAGCCCTCCGAGAGAAGAATCTCCTGGCGGCCGTGCTTCCTGAGATGGGAGTACTGCGCTTTTTCTTCCGGGGAAGGATCGATCCAGACATCCATTTCCACCTTGGGTGGAAGGTCGGTCAGGACCATCTTCTTGGTCCGGCGAAGGACGAGTGGGGCCACCAGGCTTCTGAGAAGGTCGACTCTGCGTTCCTGCTCTCCTCCCGTGGCGCTTTCCCTGATAAAGCGCCGTTCGAACTGGAGCCTCGACCCGAGAAGTCCCGGTATCAGGAGGTTCATGATTCCCCAAAGATCGACCAGTCTGTTTTCGACAGGAGTGCCGGTGATCGCGATCTTTTGTCGGGCGGGGAGGGAGAGAAGTGCCTGGTGGGTCAGGGATTCGGGGTTCTTGACGGTGTGGGCCTCGTCGAGAACCAGACAGGAAAAGGGAGAACCCTCGCAGAGGTGAGGATCGTTCCGGAGCGTCCCGTAGGTTGTCAGGATGATGTCGGCCTTGTCCATTTCGGGAAGTCGGGCCTGCCGGTTCATGCCCGCATGGATGTGTAGTCGCAGGGTCGGGCAGAAGCGGCCGGCTTCATGGGCCCAATTGTAGAGAAGGGAGGCCGGGAGGGCGACAAGGGGAGGGCGATCCGCATCCGGGGAAGGGCCCTCTTCCTGTTTCATGTGGGACAGGAAGGCCAGAACGCTGATGGTCTTTCCCAGACCCATCTCGTCGGCGAGAATCCCGGAGAGCCCCTCCCGCCGGAGGGAGACAAGGGTGGAGACGGCGTCCCTCTGGTAGGGGCGAAGGGTGGCGGAAAACATGAGGGCCAGACGCTCGAACTCCCGGTCGGCCAGGGGAGTCGGCGAGAAGGGGGCAAGGCGGACCCCCGGAGCCGGATCCAGGGGGAGGTCGGGGCGAAGTCTCCTGATCATGGAGACATAGTACCGGCTGGCCTGCCCCCGTCCTTCCCCGTCGAGGGTGAAGAGACGGCAGATTTCCCGGTCGTGGTCGCGGGTCGTCCCCTCGAGGTAGACGGAAGACCCCGAGGATAGGGGAAGGAGGGATGAGTTTTCCTCGGGAGGCCGTCCGGGGAGGGGGAAAACTCCGGCCCCTGTGGAGACGGATGCGGACAGAGCCACCTCCTGCGGGGAGAGGTCCCTGATCCCCAGTGAGATTCTGACGGGCCCGGGAAGGATCGATCCCTCGTGAAGAGCGCTCCGGTCGATCCTGAAGCCTTTGGATTCAAGCTCCGGAACCACCCGGTCGAGAATGTCCCCGGCCTGGTCGGGATCGACGGGAATCGTGGAGTCTGAGCTCGACAGCCGGGCCACTTTTTCGAAGTGGTTCCGCGCGATCAGCTCTTTTTCCCGATCCCGCCCGATCAGGAAAGGGACCGCCTCCGGAGAGGGGGCCGGCTCCTGGATGTGATCCCCGAGGCGGTGGCGTTCGGGACCGAAGAGCGGGATGGAGAGCCTGTCCGGATAGCAAAGCTCGGGGGTCAGGAGGAGTCCGCCTCCGGTCCGGCCGGCCAGTCGAAGGACCGCTGTCCACCGGGAGCGGGAGCCGAATCGGGGAGCAAGGACGGGCGGGTCGAAGGCGATCGGTCCGGGATTCCCTTCCGTTTTGCCGGGATCGAAAAGGGGGGCCCATTCGGAGGGGGGAAGGGGGCGGGGATCTCCCGCGCGCTCCAGGAGACGCCAGTTCAGCGCAGGCAGAGGCGATTCCCGCGCGAAGAAAAGAAGCGAGCCCCCTCCCGCGAGGATCGAGACCCCTTCGAAGCTCATCCAGAGGACATCTTTCAGGGAGCGCTCCGCCTGTGCGATTTCGATAGAGCCCTCGAGGAGCATCGCCTCTCCCGGGCGATCCTTCCAGCGGGCGACGATCCGGACGGAGGGGGCGGTGGCGGGACATACGATCCTGTAAGGGGTTTTTGTCCGGGCCGACAGAATGCGAATGCCGGGGAGGGCCAGGTAACGGAACAGGGACTCCCGCCCTTCGGGTCGGGGGCGATATCCGGGAATGTTCCTCCCGTCATGGGTTTTGGCCAGGTGTGGCGCGAAGGCATTCGAAAAGAGTTCGGCCGGGGGGGAGAGATCCCTCCCGCCGCCTTTCCGGCTGGCCTCGAGTAGCTGGAACCGGGAGTGGTCCATGGGGGTCATTCGCCGGGTCAGGGCGATAAAGAAAGGCGCTTCGCGGGTGCCGGACAGGAGGAGCGTCGTGCAGGGGAAATCCCGAAGGGATTCCTCCGTCTTCCCGGGTCGGCGCAAGGGAAGGGGGGGAGGCTTTCGGGGCGCCCGCTCCTCCCGGGAGGAGGTCTTTTCGCGAAAGACGAGCAGAACCGCGATGGCGTGGGTGCAGGGCAGGTCCCATTCCGTCCGGCAGAGGGAGCAGGAGGCGAGGATGCCGGACGTTTCGGAGCGAAGGGTCAGCGATGCGCCCGGCTCACCGGAATTTGGGCGGAGGAAAGCCGCAAGCTCCCCTGAGAGAGAGAGGGTTGCGGGATCGAGATCCACCGTCATCGCTTCGAGAAGCCTGCGGGCCGCGGACAGGCGAAGGGGAGGAAAGGAGTGGGTCAGCAGGGGGTCGGCCATCGGAGGGACTCTTCCGGGAAGGAGATCACCGGACGGCGTTGATTTCCGAAATCAGGAGGACGGCCGAAAAGAGGAGACCGAGGATGAAGGCGCCTCCGATCAGGGCAAGAGCCCTCCTGCGATCCTTGGCCCTGCTCTCGGGAGCCTCCACCGGGGCCTTTCGGCGGGAGCCGGGGATGAAGGTTCGCCCGAGAAGGCCATCGACGACACAGAAGGAGGCCATCGCCTGGATCAGGGAAAGGGCCGTTCCCGTCGCAAGAAGAACCATTCCGGCGGCATAAAGGGCCGGATGCGTGAAAACGGCCTTCCACTGCTCGTTGTAGATGACGACGAAGACGAAGCCCAGAAACGCGCCGCCTCCGCGGATCCATCGGCCTTTCCTGTCGATGTTGCAGACTCCGGGAAGGTAGGTGTCTCGACCCTCCCCCTCCTCCTGGTCCGTCGGGCTTCTTCGGGTTCCGGGCGAGTCCATGTCAAGGCTCCGTCTTGTCAAACGATTTGTCAATGCCGCGCAAGATCCGGAACTGGGCGACCACCCGCCCCTGGATCAGGGAGGGAAGGTCCGTCTTTCGAAGGTCCTGCTCGGGAGATCCGGGTGAGGGGGAGCGAAGGAGAAATCGGTCCTTTCTGCGGACGAGCCGGCCGGGAAGAAGTTCCCCCGACCCCGGATCCCTGACCACGACGATCTCTTCACGGTCCCGGGACGTGATCTTCTGGGCGAAAAGAATGTCTCCTTCCCGGATCTCCGCCTCCGGGAGGGATCTCCCTGGTCCCACCTCAAGGGCAAAGTCGGGGGGACGGTCAAAAAGGGCGGAGGGAAGGGGGAGAAAGGACGGTTTCCCTTCGGCGGATGGTCGGGCGGTGAAGTACGGAATTTCCCGCGCGCCTTCCGCGGATTCCTGGTAGAGGGCCAACGCCGTCCCTGTCAGTCTGATCGAGCGGGCCTGGCCCGGGCTTCTTTCCAGGAATCCTTTCCGGATGAGGGCCTCGAGATGGGTGAGGCCGGAACGGGTGTTCTCGGAGCCGATGTGCCGAGCGATCTCCTTGATGGTCGGGGGTTGTCGCCTGGTCCGGATTTCACCTTCGATAAAGTCGAGGACAGATTTCTGCTTGTCCGTGAGGGAGCGCACCGGAAAAATCCTTCCTGCTAGAACCCGAACTCCGAAAGGAGCTGGTCGACGGTGTTCTGGTCGATGTCTCCATGGGCTCCCACTCCCTTGAGGGTCTGGTTCGAAGGGGAAAACGCAGGGGAAGAAGAGGTCCCGCTCTCCTCTCCGCTCCGGTTCGCCTCGGGGGAGGTTTCGATGAGGATGCGCACCAGTCGGGTCTCGAGTTCCTTGAGATGGCTTCCGATCAGCTTGATGTTCTGCCCGACGAGATCCTGAAAGGCCATGGCCTCGAAACCGTGCATGATCCTCTCGTCGGCTCCGTCGAGAATCCCGGCGATCTGGTCGAGGGAGGGGGCGGTCGCCGATTGGGCGAGCGTGCGGATCCGGTTGTGATCCTCCAGGAGGCTTTCCAGGATGTGCATGAGCTTGTGAGCCGCATCCTCCGTCATCTGACTGATGACGCCCAGGCCTTGCGAGGTCTCAGGGAGCTTTCCCTCCATGAATTTGAGTGAGTCGACCATGGATGACGAGAGGGACAGGACGCGTTGAATGTCCCGTGCGGTCTGGCCCATCTGCTGGAAAAGCCCCGAAGCGTCGTTGCTCTGGCTGTCCGGAGGAGAGACTGTCGGTCCCTCTCCGGAAATATGTCTGCGGAGGAGGGGGATGTCGAGTACCCAGGACTCCGGCCCCTCGACGGTCTTGTGTTTCGAAAGGAAGGGGTGGTTCGCGTGGACGACCCCCCCGAGGCCCGGGTCGACGAGGCGGAGAATGCGGCCGATCCTTGGAACGGCGATCAGTGCCTCGCGGTACGAGGAGAGAAAGATCCCCTTGAGCCCCGAAAGCTTGTCGGGACGTGGGAGGTCGAACCAGTCGTGGGGAAAAAACAGTCGCGCCTCTCCCGGATCGCTGTTTTCCCTGAGAGTCTCGATTCGCCTGATCTCGGTCATCCGGATGCCGAGATCCACTTCCCGGGAGAGGGGAAAGGTCATGATCTGCATCGGAATCTTCTTTTCTGTCTTTGTCTGGCTGTTAATCCGTGACATCCTTGAATAGGTCCTGAGATGCAATGGGGCTAAGGTAACATAATTGAGGAAAAGGGGAAAGCCTCCCGGGGCGAGAGAGAGACCGGCCGGGTGAAGGGCCTGTTGTCACTCTCCGCCCAGCCGCTCAAGCTGCTCGAGAACCCCCTGGCTCGCCTTGTCCATGACCTTGAGCGCAGCGAGGGCTTCCTCGAAGCGGTTTTCGAAGAACCGCGCCACCGCCTCCTGGCCGAAGCGGTGAACCTCCGCATGCGGACGCTCGAGATCCCTGAAGGCCGTTCGCTCCGAGAGCTTGCACCACTCTCCATCGTAGTACCATTTTCCCAGACGACAGCTCCGGTGGTTCGAAAAGGACTCCGCCTTCTTGTCGAAAAGAGCGAATCTGCAAAATTCTCCTGTTGGTTGTGTTCCCTGGAGCAGGCGATCATGGTGGTCAGCCGTCCATGGCCCCGCCCTTACTTTTCGGAAAGAAAAGCGATCTCTTGAGCGTCGATCCTGATCAGAGCCTCCGGATCTCTCCCGGCCGGCAGGTCAGAAAGGAAAGGGCGTGGACCACGAGCCGGTACCGGTTGATGCCCGGCGAGAGGGTGACCGTTCCCCTGACGGGGCACATGGTCGTGGGTGCGGTGCGGAGCCGGTAGTCCCCAGGCGGAAGGGTCGCCTCGAATCGTCCGTCGATCCGGGTCATCAATTCGATTTCCCGTCGGGAAGGGCCGGACAGGGGGCGCAGAAAAAGGGCCGCCTTCCCGATCGGTTTCCCGTTCCAGAGCATGCGTCCCTGGAAACGGGCCTTCGACCCTTCGGAGGAAGGGATGCCGGCATCGGGGTGGTGGCAGGCGGCGAGGAAGAGGGGGAGAGCCAGAATGATCGGGGTAAGGAGGCGGGCACGGGGACGCATCATAGAGGATCTCCATTATACTGGGTTTGGGCGTCCATAAGAAGTCGGACCTCTTTTTCAGCGGCCGCCCGGACGGGGTCGAAGGAAGGGCCCCTCTCTCGGGCAAGGGTCTCGATCCATTCGGAGATGCGAAGAAGCTTAATTTCGAGGAAGTCCATCGGTCTCAGGAGGCTTCTCGGATGGAGGTTGAAATAGGAAACGAAGGATGAACGGGGGTCCACTCCTCTCTGTTCGAGAAGGGAGAGTGTTTCGGGAAGGATGGCCGGCATGGCCCCTCCAAAAGACCAGATCTCTTCAGCATAGAGACAGCGGGCGTAGGGGGAATCCGGGGATCCCGCCATGGAGCGTCCCAAGGCGCGGTACCCGCCTCTCAGGCGCGACTCGGCTTCGGGGGTGAGGGGGACCGGCGGAGCCGGAGGAGACGGCGGAAGAGGTCTCCCTCCCGGCCGGGCCGTCCGGACGACGATTTCGTGGAAGCGGGAGAACTCACGGGCAATCGTGCAAAGCGCCTTGTTGTCGACCTCCAGGGCGACTCCGGCCAAAGACGGCAGGGCCAGGTCCCGCAGGACCGACTCGAGGCACTCGAACAGAAGATCCGGAACGGCTTCCGTATGGTCGTCGATCAGCGCTTGAAAAGGGGCCTGTAGGGGGGGCTTAGGGGCGGGAAGTGTCCGTGCGGCCAGTCCCCCCACATGAATCTCGACGACCCGGTCCAGGGGAAAGGAGTTCCGCAGCCATTCCACAAGGGAGGAGGGGGTGGCGGAGCATCCCGCCACCGAGAGATAGGTGAGGCAGTGGCCGAGATCGAGGCCGACTCCGAGAGGGGTTTCGCGGGTCAGGAGGTGGAAGAACTCACCGAGATCCAGGGGGCCGGGAGGGTGGGGTGGAAAGGGGGGCGTCTCGACGAGAAGAAGGCGTCCCCCAAGGTTCTCCAGGAGATGGAGAGCTCCCCGCCGCGCCGCCAGGGCCCCTTCCAAGGTGAGGAGGGGAGGCGCGTAAAGCCCGAATGCGTATCCTTCCATCGTCTTCTGGGCACATTCGTGGATCATCCAGGGGGACTCCAGGGCCTCCATGTGACCTCTGGCCCTTTGGATCTCCTCCCGGTACGCCGGATCGGACGGAAATTCGGCCTGCGTGTACCAGAGGCAGTCTCCGTGGTAGGCGAGGGGGATCTCCGCAGGGATTCTCCGTCGCGCCTCCGACAGATCGGAGGTTCTTCCCCGGAACAACTCGAGATACTCAGGGGCAGGCCCGTCCGACAGAACCTCGAGAAGATCCTCGAAAGGGGGGGAGTAGAGGTCGGTGGACAGGCCGACCCTTGGGCGGGGGAAGAGGGCGCATTCGGAAGGGATCTCTGCAAAGTGGGGGGGAGGAAAAATGGGTCTCAATCGGTCGGTTCCCGGTGTGGATCTGTCCCTGTCCTGTGTAGGCCGCGCGCAGGGGCCTGATTCAGTATAGCAAAGTCATCGATACTGAAGAAAACGGAGGCGGCTTCCCTTGACGACAGAAGGTGGCCTTCGTATACTTCCATTATTGATTGGTTAATCAATTAAGCAGGAGGGTCGGTTGGCCAAGGAGACGGGGATTCACCCCTCCGGGATTCGGGAGCAGGATGAGACGACGGACCGGTGCGTCCAGAGGAAGCGGGAAATTCTCGACGCGGCCCTCTCCTGCTTTTCCGACGAGGGTTACTTCCAGACCACCAACCGGAAGATCGCCCGCAAGGCCGGCATAACCGAAGGGCTGATCTATCATTATTTCCCCAGCAAAAAAGCCCTGCTCCAGGAAATCATCCTGGAAAAATTCAGCCGGGATTCTTCACCGGCCCAGCAGTGCTATGCGCGCTGGGAGCCTGTCTTTGCCAAGACCCCTCCGGACAGCGGGAGCTTTCGGGAGTTTCTCCGGGATCTCGGGCGGGCGACCTTCGAAGGGCTGGAACGGCACCGTGACGTCCTCAGGATTCTCCTGAGCGAGTACCGTCTTCTCGATGACGGCGCCGAGCCCTTGTTCCCCCGGCTGGTCATGGAGCTCTCGACAAACCGTTTTTCGCGGATCCTCGAGCGATACCTCGAGGCGGCCGGGGCGGCGGACCGGAATCCGGCCATGAAGGACGCATTCTTCCTGGGGCCGATCGTCTCCGTCTTCCTTTTTCAGGACCTTCTGCAGGGCCATCGGGTGAGGTCCCTGGACAGGGATCTTTTCCTCGGGACCCTGGTCGACCATTTCATGGCTGGAATCATCGGAATGCATCGGATCTGAACGCTAACCCAGACTTTTCAAGGATTGGACGACCAGGATGAAGAGAATGAGACAGGCATTGGTGGCGGTGATTCTTCTGCTGGCGGGAGGAGCCGGAGCCCTTCTCGAATCCGTTCACGCCCAGGCCGATTCGATACTGCACCGGTACGTCGGAGTTGAAACCTGCGAGATTTGCCATTCCTCCCAGCGGATCGGCCGTCAGTTCTTCGTCTGGGCATCGAGCCCCCACGCCCGCGCCTATCGGGTTCTTTCATCCCCCGAGGCCCATGCGATCGCGGAAAAGCTTCATGTCGCCGATCCGACGAAGGATGGCCGCTGCCTGTCCTGCCATGTGACCGGCTACGGAAAACCTCTGCCGGAAATTCTTTCCACCTTCCGGATGACCGACGGCGTCCAGTGCGAATCTTGCCATGGGCCGGGGGAGGATTACGCCCATTTTTCGGTGATGATCAGCCCCCGGAAATCGACCTTGGCCGGCCTGAACCTTCACCCTGACGAAGCGACCTGCAAGACCTGCCACAATCCTTCTTCCCCGACCTTCCGCGGCTTCGATTACCACCGGGCCCTCTCCGAGATCGCCCATCCCGTCCCGCCTCCCTACAAGAAGGAGACACTTGAAACGGGAGGGGAGCAATGAGCGAAACCCCCTCGCCGGGTCCACCGGTGCCGCTCTCCCGCAAACGGAAGGGGTTCATCATCGGCGGGGTCGGCCTTTTCGTCACCCTCGCCGTGATCCTGGTCTACCTTCGATACAACGCCTATTACGTGGAGACAGAAGATGCGATGGTCGACGGCAATATCGTGATCGTCTCCGCCAATACCCGGGGACGGGTCATGACCCTCCCCCTCAACATCGGGGATCCCGTCCACAAGGGGGACCTTCTGGCCCGGATCGACACCACCGGATTCTCCGCCCTCCAGACGATCGGTCAGCGGAATGTCTCGGCCTTCGGGGATCTCGCCCGCACCCGGGCGGAGGAGGTTTCTCTTGAGGTCAGGCTGGCCAATGCGAAACGGGATCTCGATCGGGGGGAGGCTCTCAGAAAAGGCGGGTTCATCACCGTCTCCGATCTCGACCATCTCCGGAGCGCCTATGATGATCTCAGAGCCCAGCTCGCGGAAATGAAAAAGCTCGAGTTCGTGAACCGGACGGCATTGGAAACCACCGAATCCCACCCTCTGAACTATACGATCCACTCCCCCCTGGACGGCCAGGTGGCTGAACGCATCGCACAAGTCGGCCAGGTCGTCTCCCGCGGGCAGGCCGTGGTCTCGCTGGTCGACACGAAGGACACCTGGGTGACGGCCAAGGTCAAGGAGACGCGCATGGGCCATGTCCGGACCGGACAGAAGGTGGACATCACGATCGACGCCTACCCGGGCCGGAGCTTTCACGGCCATGTCTACCAGATCCTCCCGACATCGGCGGCGGCCATCTCCCTTCTCCCCCCCGAAAACGCTTCTGGAACCTTCGTGAAGGTCACCCAGCGCGTTCCGGTCCGCATCACGATCGATGACGGGAAGGATGTGGTCCTGAGGCCGGGTCTCTCCACCGAAATCCGGATCCATATCAAGGAAGGATCCCCATGGTGAAGGGGGACGACGGGAGCCTGTTCGGAGAGTCCCCCCATTACCGCTGGTGGGCTCTGACGGTGGTGATGCTCTCGCTCTTCCTCCCGGTCCTCGACACGACGATCGTCAATGTGGCGCTTCCCTACATGATGGGAAGCCTCGACACCAACCAGGATGAGGTTCGCTGGGTCATCACCGCCTATTCCATGGCCTTCGCCGTCGCCACTCTCGCCAGCGCCTGGACGCGCACGGTCTTCGGGATCAAGAATCTCTATCTGGGCTCGATCTTCCTCTTTGTCCTCTCCTCGTTCTTCGCCGGCATCTCCCCCAACCTGAACGTGATGATCCTCTTCCGGATCCTCCAGGCGGTGGGAGGAGGGATCATGATGCCCCTCGGCTTTACCATCATCACCGAGGCCTTTCCCCCCGCCGAGCGTCCCAAGGCCTTTGGTTTTTTCGGGATCGTCGTCGTCCTGGCCCCCACGATCGGGCCGATCCTGGGGGGATGGCTGGTCGACAACCTCAACTGGAGGGACGTCTTCTTCATCAACGTTCCCTTTGGAATTCTGAGCTTTTTCTTTACCGTACTCGTCCTGAAAAAGGATCGGGAGCATATCCTCGTTCCCTTCGACTACGCGGGATTCATTTCTCTGGGGACGGCCCTCTCCTTCCTTCTCGTGGGTCTGACCGAGGGGGAGCGCTGGGGGTGGACCGCCTTCTTCGTCTACGAATGCTGGACCGTCGCCGCCATCGCCTTCTGGATCTACATCATGACCGCCTTCGCCGTCCGCCATCCCCTGATCGACCTCTCCATCTTTCGCGATCTCGATTTCAGCCTCATCATGATCGCCAATTTTTTTCGGGCGGTCGGTCTCTTCGGACGGATGTTCCTGCTGCCCCTTTTCGTCCAGACCTTCAACGCCTTCACGGCCACGGACGCCGGCCTTGTCCTTCTTCCCTCCTCCCTCATGGCCGGGGTGGCCATGCCGATTCTGGGAAGCCTGTCGGCGAAGGGATCGGACACCTTCAAGCGGATCCTTCTTGTAAGCGGCTTCCTGATGCTGGCTTTTTCCCAGTTTCTTTTCGCCTTTCTCACGAATGTCCCGATAATGAGCCAGATCATCGTCGCCCAGCTGGTTTTCGGTCTCTCGATGGGAATGCTGAACGCTCTTCTCTCCTCCATTCCCCAGACCCTTGTGGAGCCCCGCCTCATCGGTCTCGCCTCCAGCCTCCAGAGCAACATGCTCCAGATCGGAGGGGCCCTGGGGGTGGCCGTCCTGGGAAATTTCCTTGACCATCAGGAGGCTGACTACTATGCGCGCTACCAGTCGGATGTGACGCACCACTCCTATTTTTACCAGCGCGTGGCGGACTTCTTCACCCAGTCCGCCATGCACGGAAATATCGCCGATGTACCGGCCCGCGTCGGAGCCATGGTCACGAATTCCGCCATGGCCCAGGCGGCCATCTCCGGATACAACGAAACATTCATCGCCGCCGGTCTGATGGCCCTTCTGGGGATTCCCATGATTCTCCTGATGAAAAGGCTGTCCCACCGGGGGGGCAAAGCGCAACCTGATGCGGTTCATGGAGGAATCGAGTGAGAGATCGAGGGATCATGCTGGCAATGGGCACTCTCTGGGCGATGGTGGTTTTCGCTCAGCCGGTCCTTGCGGAGGATTCGGGAGGAGCACCTCCCGAATCCTCGTCCCCGGAGTTGTCCGGACAGACCATTTCCTTCAGGGAGGCCGTATCGGAGGCGCTCCAGAGACGTCCATCGCTCAAGGCCTTTTCAGAACAGGTCAAGGCCTCTCGGGAACGGATCGGTGAGTCCAAATCCGGCTACTTTCCCAACCTCTCCGCATCCTATTCGGATACGCTCGGAAACAGCCTCTTCGGATTCTTTCTGATTCCGGGATACCAGTACGCCAACTACAATCTCCTGACAGTCGGACTCACCCAAACCGTGCTGGACTTCGGACGGGTCCATTCCCAGGTCCGCCAAAGCCGCCATCAGCTCAAGTCAGTGCAGGCCGAGAAACTTCGGACGGTCCAGGGGGTCATCCGGGATGTCGAGGTGGCCTATTTCAATCTTCTGAAGGCCCAGCACCGCCTTCTGTCGGCCCGGCAGAGCCTCGTTGATGCCGGTTCCCATCTCGACGAAGCACGTGCGAGGGTGGCGGCGGGGGTTGGGCTTCGTCTCGACGTCACCCAGGCCAAGGTCAACTATGAATCGGCCCGGCTCGACCTCATCCATGAGATGACCGGTCTCAGAAAAGCCCAGGTGGATCTTGGCCGGGCGATCGGATTCCGCCACCGGAAACCCTTCGTGGCCTCCGATCCGGCGGGGGAATCCGTCTCGTCCCGCGTTGACCCGGAAGCGGATATCTCCAAATACCTTCCGACCCACCCCGACCTTCTGGCCGATGCCGAAACGGTCCAAAGCCGGAAGGCCAGCCTCGACGCCTCGAAGGATCAGAACTATCCGACCATCACTGGCTCTGCCCAGTATTATCTGGCCCAGATTTCGATTTCCTTCTTCGGACTTCCGACCTCGCCATTTTCCACATTCAATGTGGGAGGATTGCTGAATGTTCCGATCTTCGAGGGGGGCCTCGCCACCCATCAGATCCATGAAGCGCGGGCCAATCTGAGACAGTCGATGCACCTGAAGGAAGACGACGAAGTCCGTCTCATGGCGGGGATCCGCGATGCCGCCGAAGATGTTCGGGAGGCCCGGGAACGATTGCGCGAAACCCGGACCGCCCTGGACAATGCCGAAGAAAATGACCGCCTGATCGAGGCGGCCTATCGCGTGGGAACGGCGCATTCGGTTGATGTCGTCGATGCCGAGACCGCGCTCAGGCGGGCCCGTGTCAATGTCGATTCGGCACGCTTCGACCTTCTTTCGGCTCTGGTCGCCTACCATTACGCCCTCGGAACACTGTCTCCGTCCGACACGCCCTGATGGACGTGGTGGATCTCTATACGGACGGCGCCTGTTCCGGCAATCCTGGTCCCGGGGGATGGGGGGCCCTTCTCTCCTGCCGAGGGACGGAGCGCGAACTGTCGGGAGGAGAGCCCGCCACCACCAACAACCGCATGGAGCTGATGGCGGTCATTTCGGGGCTTTCTACCCTGAAGAAGCCTTGCCGGGTCACTGTCCATACCGACAGCCAATATGTCCGGAACGGGATGACCACCTGGATCAAAGGCTGGAAGAAAAACGGCTTCCGCACCGCTTCCGGTGCCCCCGTCAAGAACGAGGATCTCTGGAGGGAACTCGACCGGCTGTCGCAGATCCATGAGGTTGTCTGGAAGTGGGTCCGCGGCCACGACGGCCATGTGGAGAACGAGCGGGTGGACGCACTGGCAAGAGGGGCGATTCCCGGGAGGGGACGGTAGGTCCGTTGTTCGCGGGGGACGGATAAAAGAGAATGTGAAGAAAAAAGATGCAGAAATCAAAAAAGGCCGGAGTCTTTCGACTCCGGCCTTTTTTTTAGTTCGCCGCGTGGTGCTTCTTGTGGTGCTTCTTCATGTGGTGGCGCTTCTTCATGTGGTGCTTCTTCATGTGGTGCGGGTAGCAGCGGTGGTGCCGCTTGTAGTACTTGGTGTGGTGATTGCAGCGATGGTGTCTCCAGTGGCGCTTGTGGTGCATCTTCTTGTGCGCCTTGTGCTTGGCCGGAGCAGCAGGTGTCGCGGCCGGAGCGGTCGCGGCGGCTGGAGCGGTCGCATCGGCCGCAAAGGTCACCGGTGCGGCTACAAGAGAAAAGGAAAAGATGATTGCAGCAAGAGAACCGACAACGGATGCCAGTTTTTTCATTGAAACTCCTTGATAGTGGTGGACAGAGTGACTCACACGGCTCTCACTAAGCTATCAGAGCCCGGCGGGATTCGCAAGAGGCGTGGGTTCGACCGACGGTTACGATTGGTTCGTAAGGATTTCTTCTGTGGTTCATTAACTGTTTTATGGTGCGATGGAGGAACGTGGTGGGGCCTTTGAATCCGGCCCCGTCCTGCGGGGAGGAAAGGCCGGAGGGCCGGGATGGCCCCTCCGGGGCGGTCAGGACTCTCAGAAATTGAATCCGGCCGTGACCGGGATGTACCAGAGGGCGTTCTGGCTGGATTGGGCATGAGGGATGGAGTCGGGCAGATAGGCCAGCTTCACCTCGACGAAGACCCAGTCGAAGTTGACCCCGAGACCGACGTCCCCATAGGCGGACCAGGCGTTGGTGGAGCCCTTCCCTGACAGAGTCGGGGAGGTGTTGTTGGGGAGGTCGAGCTGGTAGGCCGCCCCGGCGTCGACGGCGGCATAGAGGTAGTAGTCCGGTCCCCCGTAAAGCTTCGCCTCGAAGCCTCCGGTCAGGGGAGCCGATTCCATCGATCCGGTTACGGGGCTCTTCAATTGATAGAAATTCCCCTGGGCCATCACCCGAAAGGCCAGGACGTCGTTGAACCAGTAGGCGGTCCCGATTCCCGCTCCGTAGCCGTTCTGGAGCGTGTTCGCAAAGGTCAGGCTTGGCTGGCCAGCGCCTGAATAAACATTTCCCGTGTTGGGCGAGACGAGGTCGTAGTTTCCGAAGATCATGAGATCCCAGACGCCCGGGCCCGAGGTCACTGCGTAGCTCTTTGCAGGGGAGAGAAGTCCGGCCAGAAGGATGGCCAGCGCAAGGAGTCCCCCCTTCCATCCGGCTGGGCTCCGGTGAAGGTCAGATCGATTTTTCATGGCAATCTCCTTGGAAAATGTTTTAGGGACATAAAACAGCTCTTACAATGTCACTCATCGGAAGGAATTCGGAAAAGTTTAGGCGGGAGGAGAAGAGGATTCAAACGATTGTGTCTGCCCGTAAAGTTATTCATCTCAGAAGGACCTCCCCATGGGGGGCCTGGCCTGTAAACGGAAAGGGACGGGTGCTTCTCCGGATCATGCTCCTGGATTGTCGTGGCCATGGCGTTCGACGATGGAGCGGGCGAGACGGACCGCCTCGACAAGGCTTCCGGGCTGGGCCAGCCCCTTGCCGACAATGTTGTAGGCCGTTCCGTGGTCGACGGAGGTCCGGAGGATGGGGAGGCCGATCGTGACGTTCACCGCCTTTCCGAACCCCATAAGCTTGAGGGGAATCAGCCCCTGGTCGTGATATTGGGCCACCACGATGGCGTAGTCGCCCCGCGAGGCCTTGTGAAAGAGCGTATCCGCCGGCAGGGGGCCTTCGACGTCCAGCCCTTCGGAACGGGCCTCCATGACGGCCGGAAAGATGATCCGCTCCTCCTCGTCCCCGAAGAGGGAAGCTTCTCCGGCGTGGGGGTTGAGGGCCGCGACGGCGATCTTCGTCTCGGAGACCCCCAGAAGTCTCAGCGCTTCCCCTGCGAGGCGGATGGTCTCGACCTCCCGTTCGACGGAGAGGCGGGAGGGAACCTCCCTGAGGGCGATGTGGATCGTGACGAGAATCACGCGCAGCGGTCCTCCGACGAGCATCATCCCGACCCGCGGCGTGTTTGTGAGCGCGGCGATGAGTTCGGTGTGGCCAGGGTAGTTGTATCCGGCCGACCGGAGTGCGACCTTCGTCAGCGGGGCGGTGGTCATGGCCGCGATCCGCCTTTCCATGGCGAGGTCGACCGCCGTCTTGACGCACGCGTACGACCATCGTCCGGAGGCCACCGACGGTTGACCCGGCTGGACCGGTTCGAGGCCGGAGGGATCGGAGGGAGGGAGAACGGAAAGAACCGAGGGGTCGTTGGGGGCTTCGGCCGGGTCCCGTATGGTCTGGACAAGGAGCTCGGGGGCGTAGCGCCGGGCCGTTTCCGTGATCAGCTCGCTGTCGCCGATCACGAGTTTCCTGATTCCGGAGATGTCCTTGTGCGTCCATCCCTTCACGATGATCTCGGGGCCGATTCCGGCCGGGTCCCCCATGGTGATGGCAAAGGGGGCGCGGCGGTTGAAAGTGTCAACGGGAGACGGCGCTGTCATGGGAATCCTCCTGATCGGGTTCGATATGGACGACGACTTCGACCACCGCCGGGAAATGCTCCCGGATGCGCGACTCGATGCGGTGGGCGATTTCGTGGGCGGAAAGAACGGTCATGTTCTTCGGAACATGGACGTTCAGATCCATTGTAATACGATTTTGGGATCCGCGCGCCCGGATGTTGTGGCAGTCCACCACGCCGGGAGTTTCGCGGACGAGTGAGGCGATCTCCTCCGGAGGGAGGGGGGAATGGTCCGAGAGGACCTTCGCTCCCTCCCGCAGGAGATGGAATCCGGCCTGGCCGATCAGTCCGGCGATCAGAACCCCGATCACCGGATCGGCGGATTCGACGCCCAGGGACGAGAGGAAGAGGCCGAGCAGGACGGAGCCGGAGGCCATGAGGTCGGAGCGGATGTGCGTGGCGTCGGCAGCGACGATCGCGTCGCCCGTCTCCCGGGCTACCCTCTTTTCTCCATAATAGAGCAGTGTCTGGAGTGTGATCGATGCCCCCATCACCAGAACGGAAGAGAGGCCCACGACGGGGCTCGTGTGGGATTTGAACTGGGCGTAGCTGTGCGAGAGGACCTCGTATCCCGTAAAGAAGAGAATTAGCCCCACCGCCGCCTGGGTCAGGGGTTCGTACTTCGAGTGGCCGTAAGGGTGGTCCGCATCTGGGGGCCGTTGGGCGGCGAAGGAGCCCAGGAGGCAGAGAAGGTCGGAGAGGGAGTCGAGAAGGGAGTGATAACCGTCCGCCAGCATTCCCACCGAGTGAATGCGATGGCCCCAGACGATCTTCAGGCCGGAGAGGGTCATGTTGACCGCCAGCGCGGCCGACAGAATCCGGACCGGCGTTCCCAGAAGAAACCCCGGAGCAGGGGCGGGGGGGCTCACTTCTTCGCATCCCTTCGCGCCGCATGTTCCCGGAGCGCCTGGCCGGTGTAGGAGGCTTCATGACGCATGACCTCTTCGGGGGTCCCGGTGACGACGAGGCGCCCTCCGCGCTCCCCTCCCTCGGGACCGAGGTCGATCAGGTGGTCGGCATTGGCGATGACGTCGATGTTGTGCTCGATGACGACCACGGTGTTGCCCGCCGAGACGAGGGCGTCGAGGGTGTCGAGAAGCTTCTGGATGTCCGCGAAGTGAAGGCCGGTGGTCGGCTCGTCCAGAATGTAGAGAGTATTGCCGGTCGCGCGTCGGGCGAGTTCCCGGGAGAGCTTGACCCGCTGGGCCTCACCTCCGGAGAGGGTCGTCGCCGACTGACCCAGGTGGATATACCCCAGTCCGACTTCCCGAAGGGTGTCGAGTTTTCCCGCGATGGAAGGGACGGCCGAGAAAAAGTCGTAGGCGTCGTCGACCGTCATCTCGAGAATGTCGGCGATCGATCGTCCGCGGTAGCGGATTTCGAGGGTTTCCCGGTTGTACCGTGCCCCTCGGCAGAGGTCGCACACCACATAGACATCGGGGAGGAAATGCATCTCGATCTTGATGACCCCGTCCCCCTGGCATGCCTCGCAGCGGCCCCCCTTCACGTTGAAGCTGAAACGACCGGGATCGTATCCCCGGGCCCGCGAATCCGGGACCTGGGAATAGAGCTCCCGGACCGGCGTGAAGAGGCCGGTGTAGGTGGCGGGGTTGGATCGGGGGGTCCGTCCGATGGGGGACTGATCGATGTGGACCACCTTGTCGATCCGGTCCACTCCCCGGATCTCGCGGCACTGGCCGGGCCGCTCACGGCTTCCGTAGAAAAGGCGGGCCAGCCGGTTGTAGAGGACATCCAGGACGAGGGTGCTTTTCCCCGATCCGGAGACACCGGTCACGACCGTGAGGAGTCCCAGGGGAAAGGAGACATCGATTCCCTTGAGGTTGTGCTCGGTCGCTCCGACCAGTGTGAGGACGCCCTTCCGGGTCCGGGGGGACGTTTTGCGGACGATCGACCGGGTTCCGGAGAGGTAGGCCCCCGTGATCGAACGGGGATTGGCCATGATCTCGGCCGGGGTGCCCTGGGCCAGGACCTCCCCCCCCAGACGCCCGGCGCCGGGCCCCATGTCGATGACATGGTCGGCCATGGAGATGGTCTCCTCGTCATGCTCGACCACCACGACGGAGTTCCCGAGATCCCGAAGGTGGAACAGCGTGTCCAGGAGTTTCTTGTTGTCCCGGGGATGGAGGCCGATCGAGGGTTCGTCGAGGATGTAGAGGACTCCCGTGAGCCCCGCACCGATCTGGGTTGCGAGCCGGATCCTCTGGGACTCCCCTCCCGACAGGGTCTGGGCCGACCGGGAGAGCGTCAGGTAGTCGACCCCCACCTCGGCCAGGAAGGACAGGCGACCGCGGATCTCCCGGAGGATCTTCCGGGCGATCTGCTCCTCCTTTTCGGAGAGGGTCAGCCGCTCGAAAAAGGCGAGGGCATCGTGGACGGAGAGAGAGGAGAGGGCGTGGATGTTCATGCCGCCCACCGTCACGGCGAGGCTCTCACGCTTGAGACGGGCCCCCTGGCAGGAGGGGCAGGGTTTTTCGGAGAGCACCGACTCGAGCTCCCCCCTCGCCCAGGCGCCGATCTGGGTACTCTTGTGAAGGGCTCCCAGGATCGGAACCAGACCCTCGAAACCTCCCCGTGCCGACGGCTTCCCGGACAGCTCCGAGCGGGGATGGGAGGCGGTTCCGTGAAGAAGCTCCTCCAGAAAGGCCGGATCCATCTTGGAGAAGGGGGTCACCGGCTTCATCTCCCGCTCCTCCATGAAGCGCAGGAGACGGGTCCGGACCGCGGTCAGGTTCCGGCTTTCGAGGATCCGGATCCCCCCTTCCGCGAGAGAAAGGTCGGGGTGGGGGATCAGGAGGGCTGGGTCGACCTCCATGAGAACCCCGATGCCCAGACATTCGGGACAGGCACCATAGGGGGAGTTGAAGCTGAAGAGCTTGGGGGCAAGCTCCGGAAGGCTGATGTTGCATACCGTGCAGGCCTCGGTTTCGGAGAGAATCTGGTCCTCGGAGACGCCGGGCTCCCCCGGCTTTTCGGGGAGATGGAGCACCACCCGCCCCTGCCCCTCGCGGAGGCCAGTGGCCAGACTGTCCGCCAGACGCTGGGCGTTGTCCGCCCGGACGGAGAGCCGGTCGACCACGATCTCGAGGCTGTGGGCCTTTTTCTTGTCGATTTCGGGGACCTCTTCCAAATCGTAGATTCGACCGTCGAGACGGACCCGGGTGTAGCCTTCCCGGGCGATCCGGGCGAGCTCCTTGCGGGCCTCCCCCTTTCGTCCGGAGACGGTCGGAGCCAGGATCATGAAGCGTGTCCCTTCGGGAAGGGACTGGATCTGGTCGACCATCTGGGAGATGGTCTGGGCCGTGACGGGCCGTCCGCAGACCGGACAGTGGGGATGCCCGGTCCGGGCGAAGAGGAGTCTCAGGTAGTCATGGATCTCGGTGACGGTGCCCACCGTGGAGCGGGGGTTCCGTGATGTGACCTTCTGGTCGATGGCGATCGCGGGCGAAAGCCCTTCGATGGAGTCGACGTCGGGCTTGTCCATCATTTCCAGAAACTGGCGGACATAGGCGGACAGCGATTCGACGTAGCGGCGCTGGCCCTCGGCGTAGAGCGTGTCGAAGGCGAGCGAGCTCTTTCCCGAGCCGGAGAGTCCTGTGATGACCACCAGACGGTTTCTCGGAATCTCGAGATCGAAGTTCTTGAGGTTGTGCTGGCGGACTCCCTTGAGGGCGATGACCTCCAGGGACGACTGTGGGGAAGGGGCGGACAGTGACATCAGAATGCTCCCGGAACTTCGGCCGAGGTCGTCCCTTCGGGGACGGTGACGGTCAGATCGCGCCCGGGAACGTGGGAGAGCACCCTGAACCTCCGGAGCCGGATCCCGAGGTGGGTTCCGTTCTGCTCCATGAAGAGAAGGTCGGTCAGGACCCCTTCACCCTTCAGGAGGGTCAGCCGGGCCTGGGCCAGATGGGGATCGGGGTGGCGGGGGATGAGGACGATGGAAATCCTGTCCCCTTTTTTCTCGGATCCGGTGCCTTCCGGACGGACGAAAAACCATTTCGATATCTCGGGGATGGAGGCAAGGAGAATGGCGGGAGTCTCGGGGATCCGGTGCTTCCGGATCGTCTTGAGGAGCACCTGCCGGTTCTGGGGAACGTAGAGGGCCATCCGGTTTCCGTCGAGCTTGAGCCACTGGCCGGGAGGGGTCGAATAGCGGAGGATCATCAGCCCCGGGGAGCGATAGACGAGGACTCCCTCGGAGCGGTTCCCGGAAGTTCCGGGGGCCCCCAGCGTCTGGACGAAATCGCTGGTGAATCCGGCTCCGGACTTGACGTTCCTGATCAGTAGGCCGAGCTCGCCCTGTCCCGGCTGCTCCGAAGCGCCCCGTGCCCTGTCGACCGGCCCGAGGGAAATCAGAAACAGGAGGCCGGCAAGGAGAATCAGGCGGCCTCCGACCTTTCGGATGGTCCCAAAGAAAAATCCCGGATCAGTCATGGTGCTCGAATCCTTTCAGTAGGGGGCGTGGCCGGCTCGTGCCGTCGGAAGGTCCGATGACTCCCTCCGATTCCATCCGGTCGATCAGGCGCGCAGCCCTGTTGTATCCGATGCGAAGATGGCGCTGGATCAATGAGGTCGAGGCTTTTTTCTGCCGCACCACCACCGACAGGGCCTCCTGGTAGAGCCCCTCCTCCTCGGGATCGTTCTCTCCGGAGCCGAGAGGATCGCCTTCGGACTCCTTCCCGGAGCCTCCCGAAAGGATCTGTGTCTCCTCCGGAAGCGGTGCGGGCGGGGGCATCCGGCGCCAGAATTCGACGACCCGGTGGACTTCGTCTTCGGAAATGTAGGATCCGTGAAGCCTCCGGACGACGTCCGAGCCGGGAGGCTTGATCAGCATGTCGCCGGCTCCCAGGAGAAACTCGGCTCCGCCGGTGTCGAGAATGACCCGGGAGTCGATCTGGCTCGAGACCTGGAAGGCGATCTTTGTGGGAATGTTGGTCTTGATGAGGCCGGTCACCACCTGGGCGGAGGGGCGCTGTGTGGCCAGGACAAGATGGATGCCTGCGGCCCGGGCCATCTGGGCCAGGCGGATGATCGGAGGCTCGACCTCCTTCTTTTGCGAAAGCATCAGATCGGCCAGTTCGTCGATCACCACCACGATGTATGGGAAGGCCTTTTCGGGCGGGACCGCCTTCCTGAATTCCGTGATGTTCTTCACCCCCTCGTCCTTCATGAGGTCGTACCTCCGGAGCATCTCCCCCACGAGGGCCCGGAGGCGGACCACCGCGAGGCCCGGTTCGGTGACGACGGGGCCCAGGAGATGGGGGATCCCCTCGTAGGGGGCCATCTCGAGGCGCTTGGGATCGATCATGAGAAGACGGACGTCCTCGGGGCCGTTCTTCATGAGAAGGCTTGCGATGATCCCGTTCAGACAGACCGACTTCCCTGTGCCCGTCGCTCCGGCGACCAGTAGGTGGGGCATCCGGGCAAGGTCGGAGGCGTAGGGCTCTCCGGCCACCGTTTTTCCGATCGCCAGGGCCAGGGGGGAAGGAATGGCCCGAAAGGAAAGGCTCTCGTAGATCTCCCGGAAGGAAACCGGGGCGCGGCGTGGATTCGGAACCTCGATTCCGATGGTGGACTTGTCCGGAACGGGGACCTGGATGCGGACCTGCGGAACCTTGAGGGTCAGGGCGAGCTCGCTCGCCAGCCCCGTGACCCGGTTGACTTTGAGTCCCGGAGACGGCGCGAATTCGAAGAGGGTGATGACGGGACCCGTCTGGGAGCCGGCCATCCGGCCCGACACCTGGTAGATGCGGAAGAATTCGGCCAGCGTCTTCTGGGTCTCCTGGATGAAGGCGTCCGTATCCGGAGTCTCCGATCCCGGAGTATCGAGGAGGGAGGTCGGCGGGGTCCGGGCATCGGGGGGGATTTCAAGAAGAACCGGAGATTTTCTGGGCGGCAGCGCGGGCGAAGGCCGGGGGAGGACGGCGGAGGGTTCGGAAAGCGGGTCCGGTCCGTCCGGGACGGCGGGGATTGGCCCGGGATCCGCTGCCGGTTTCGGGAGGTCAGGGGAAGGGGGCCCTGCCGGTCTTCTCCGGGAGAAAAGGTGTCGACCCGATTCCAGAAGATCCCGAAGCTTCGGCAAACTCCTGACCGGGAGATGCGAGAGGAGGAGAAGGAATCCCCCCAGAGTCATCGTCCCGAAGAGGAGGATGACTCCGGCCCTGTTCAGAAGAGGGAGAAACTCCCGGAGAAGGACCGTCCCGAGGAGTCCCCCCGGGGGATAGGGGGCCGGAAGGGGGGCGCTCCGGAAGGAAGCCAGAAGCGGAGGGAGGCCGGCAAGCAGAAAGGAGGTTCCGGCCAGGGTCGCGAAGGAGGGCTTCCACCCCCGAAGTCGGGATGCCGCGTGCAGAAACAGGAGGAGGGGCAGGACGAGCGCCGGAAGGCCGATGAAGGAATAGAGGAGGTCGGCCGTCGTCGCACCGGCCAGCCCGAACAGGTTCGCCGCCCGGGGCCCGGTCGAACCCGTGAAAAGGGAGGGATCGTCCGGGTGAAGGGTCACAAGGGCGCCTCCGACGAAAAGGGCCAGCGCTCCTTCGAAAAGGGGAAGAGCCAGCCTCGCCGTCCCGCCTGAAGGACGGGGCTCCCGGGAGGGAGAGTCCGGAAGGTTCACGTCAGGTCTCGAGTATGACAGGAAGAATCATCGGATCCCTGTCGAACTGTTTCTTGAAATACCTACGAAGGTGATTGTGGATGCGGGTTTTGAGGGCCGGCATCTCGCTGCGGATTTCGGGCTCGGCCCCGTCGAGGGCCACGAGAACCTGGGAGCGGATCAGTCCGTCCATCTCCTGGGAGCGCTCGGAAGGGGAGACGCCCCGGGAAAAGACCTCGGGACCGATCAGCACCTGCCCGTCCTGTCGGGACAGCCCCAGGATGACCATCACCATTCCGTCGGAGGCCAGGCGCTTCCGGTCGCGGATGACCCCTTCGCCGATGTCGCCCACGCTTTTGCCGTCGATCAGGGTCCGACCGGTGCGGACCCGCTCGAGAAGACGGCCGGAAAGAGGGTCGAGCTCGAGGACATCCCCGTTTTCGATCACGTGGATGCGTTCGTCGGGGATCCCCATCTTGCGGGCCGTTCTGGCATGGGCGGAGAGATGTCGGAACTCTCCATGGATGGGCACGAAATGGCGCGGGCGGAGCATCCGGATCATGAGCTTCTGGTCCTCCGCGCTGGCATGGCCCGAGACGTGGATGTCCGAGATGGCGCGATAGTGGACGGTCGCGCCCTTCCGGAGGAGGAGGTTGATGATCCGGTCGATGGCCCGCTCGTTCCCCGGGATGACCCGCGACGAGAGGAGAACGGTGTCTCCGGGACCGATGGCGATATGCTTGTGGTCGTTCACCGCCATCCGGAACAGCCCGCTCATCGCCTCGCCCTGGCTTCCTGTGGTCAGGATGGTGATCTTTTCCGGTGGATGGGAGGAGGCGGCTTCGACCTTGACGACCCGGTCGGCGGGGATGTGGAGGTGGCCCAGTTCAGTGGCCACCCGGTAGTTGTTCTCCATGGAGCGTCCCGTGAAGACGATGTTCCGGCCATGGCGCAGGGAGACGTCCGCAACCTGCTGCAGCCGGTGGATATTCGAGGAAAACGTGGAGACGATCACCCGGCCGGGCGCGTTCTGGACGAAGCGGTCGAGATTTTCCCCCACGAGCTTCTCGGAGAGGGAAAGACCCTCCTTTTCGGAATTCGTGCTGTCGGAGAGGAGGGCGAGGATGCCTTCTTCCCCGAGGGCGCAGAAGCGGTGGAGGTCGAAGTGGAGGTCGTCGATGGGAGTGAGGTCGATCTTGAAGTCGCCGGTATGAAGGACCGTGCCAGCAGGCGTCCGGATGGCGAAGGCGACGCCGTCGGCGATCGAGTGCGTGATCCGGATAGGCTCCACGCTGAAGGGGCCCATCGTGTATTCCTGTCGCGGGGTCAGGGGAATCAGCTTCGGCATGTCGTCGGCCTTGCGGGTCTGCCTGAGCTTCGATTCGAGAAGGCCGAGCGTCAAAGGGGTTCCAAGGACGGGGACGTCAAACTCCCGGAGAAAATAGGGGACAGCCCCGATGTGGTCTTCATGGCCATGGGTCAGAAAGAGGCCCAGGATCCTCTCCCGGTTCTCGGTCAGGTAGGCGAAGTCGGGAATGATCAGGTCAATTCCGAGAAGGTCGTCTTCGGGAAACAGAACGCCGCAGTCGACGACGATGATGCGACCTTCGGTCTCGTAGACGGTCATATTCATGCCGACCTCTCCGATTCCTCCGAGGGGGATGATGCGGAGAGAGGGGAGGGAAGAGGGCGGTGCGGCAGTGTGGTCGGTCAAAAGATCCTCCTGTAAAAATCGTTCATTTGATTATCCTATCAAAAATTCCGGGGTTGTGCGCACGAAAGGTCCGGGAGATCCCGAGCCAGCCTTCGGGGGGGATCGCCTCGGGCCTCAGGGCCGCCAGATCCGGATTCCCTGAAAAAAAGATCTCCACCACTTCATGAAAGTGGGGAGGCAGGGAGTTTCCGAAGGCGTTCCGGAGGGTTTTCCTCCGGTAGGCGAAGGCGCATCGCGCCAGGTGGATCGCTCCGGAGACGGCGGGGTCGAGACGTGACGGCCGGGGCCGGAAGGAGAGGACCATCGAATGGACCTTCGGGGGAGGAAAAAAGGATCCCGGCCGGATGTTGAAAAGGGGGTTGGCCTCCGAGAGAAGTGCGGTCGCGACAGAAAGGGATCCGTATGATTTCCCTCCCGGCCCCGCGACGATCCGTTCGCCGACCTCTTTCTGGAACATCAGGACGGCCTGGCGCGGGGGCTCGGGGGCAGAGAGGATCTTCATGAAAAGAGGAAGCGAAATGTTGTAGGGAAGGTTCGAAACCAGGAGATAGGGAGCCTCCCAGAGGTCGAAAGGATCTTCCAGGGCATCGGCGAGACGGATTTCCAGTTCCGGGCCCAGGAAGGAGAGCTGCTCCCGGAGCGCCGGCAGAAGCCGGGCGTCCTTCTCGATCAGGACAAGGCGGCGGACCTTCTCCGCCAGAATCCGCGTCAGAATCATGCGGCCGGGGCCGATTTCGAGGACGGGAAGCTCTTCCAGAAGGGCAGGGTCCAGGGCTCCCACGATCCTTCGCGCGATTCCCGGGTCTGTCAGGAAATGCTGTCCGAGATGTTTGGCGGGTTGCGGAAGCCTCTCCCGATTTCCATTATGAACGACCATAGGGTAAAATGAATCCTCGCCGATTGTTGACAGCGTCGTTAAAAGATGTCCGCCACTTGCCGGAGCTACCGCCAGGGGCCGGACGGTGAGCCGATTCATGGAGTGTTCCCGTTATGGCCCTCACGCCATCCTATCAGGAAGGGTACGGATTGTCCGGAGAAAGCCGGGAAGGGGACCAGTGGGCTTTCCGCTGGTTCATCCTCGTCTCCTTCCTGGTCCATGCCGCGGTTCTGACAATATTCCTGAAGGATCCGGCCTTCCATCAGACCATCGAGAACCTCATCGCGGCCAAGCCGAAGTCCCTCACTCCCCTCGCCCAGAAGAGGCTGGCCCAGGAGAAGAAGCCGGTCTTCATCGATCTGGTCGATCCGTCCAAGGTTCCCCTCAGGCAGCAATCCTCGGCGCCCCTTCTTCCGAAAGGATTTTCCATTAACGGAAAGCCGAAGGGGGTCGAGCACAAGACCGTCCACAATCGTCCCGTGCCGAAATCGGCCCCCCGGACCCCCCTTCCTCCGGACCTTGTGGCGCGGACGGAGGCGCCGCGAGAGGCGCCAAAGGCCGACAACGCACCGGGGTTCCGACAGGTCCACAAATCCCTGCGCCACGAGAAGCCAAACAAGTCCAAGGCGGAAAAGGGCCGGGAAACCCCGAAGCCGGACATGAAGGAAGCGGCCCGCAAGGAGATCAAGACCCCTTCCCGCAAGCCCGTCGTCCGCCAGCCCCTGACCAAGGAGCAGATCCGGAAGATCCTGGCCCAGGAGTCTCTCGGGAATCCCCTGACGCGTCACCTCGACCTGTCGAAGGAGGTCGCTCCGGCCTACAGCGACCAGCGGTCGGAGCTCGACCGGATTGCCGCCAATCTCGAGGACGAGACCTACTCGAGCTATATCCGGAGGATCCAGGAGCGCTTCGAGACGATCGGGGAATATCCTCCCGACGCCGCGGCACGGGGAACGACCGGGCGGGCCCTGGTCACCTTCACCATTAATGCCGATGGAACGCTGGCCCATATCGCCCTCACGCAAAGCTCGGGGAGCCGGGCCCTCGACGAGGAATCCCTCCGGATCGTCCGGGTCGCCGCGCCATACATTCCGCTACCGGCCTCATTCCACAAGAAGAGTCTGACGTTGACCTGGGCCTTCATCTATTATAATGGCGGATTTCATGTCGTTCAGTAAAATTTTTTCATGCCGGACCACACTGCTTCTCATGCCCGTCCTCCTGAGCGCATTCTTTCCGGTTCTCTCGCGGGGGGCGGAGCCCCCTGCCAAAACATCCGTCCGCTCCCTCGACCATTATCGATCCACCCTGGTCCTTCTCCTTCGGGAGCCCCCTTTCCCCTCCCTCTGGGGATCCTCGGAGAAGGGATGGCGACGGAAAGCCTTCTGGGAAAAGCTGCGTCCGGAAGATCTCCCCGCCCCCTTCGACAGAAGGGCCGCCTTCCTGAAAGCCTGGTTCCGCTCTCCGGACGTTCCTCTTTCCGAAAAGGGGCTGACCCCGGCTATTTCGGCCTTTCCCGACCTCGGGCCCCTTCTCCTCTGGCACCTTGCCCATTCGGAGGGCGTGGGTCCTGAGGAGTACAAGAGGCTCGCCCACCTCGTCGCGGGACGGGAAAACGCCCTTTTTTCCCCGTCATCCCGGCCTGAAAGAGGGGATGGACGGGCCCGGGACCTCTTCCGTCAGGCCATGGAGGCTTCCGGAGAAGAGCGGACAGCCCTCCTCGAGCAACTGGTCTCTGACCATCCCCTGAGCCCCGAAAGCGCCCTCGCGCTTGGCGCCCTCGGCCCGGAGCGAGTGGGCGGGCCCCTGCTCCTTCCGCGGTGGGTTTATCTTCAGCGCATGGGGGCCAACGATCTGGTGCTTCGTGAAACGAAGGCCTATCTCCGGACCTCCCCGCCCTTCCCCTATCGCGACAGGGCGCTTTACCTGGAGGCTCGGGCTCTGGCTCTCCTCGGACATGCCCGAAAAGCCAAGGCCCTGATTGGACAGGCGCTTTCCGGGGCCTCCCCTGTCCGTCTCCGCTCGGAGATCGCGATGCTCCGGTGCCGCATTCTTCTCTCGGCCGATCTCCCCCGCGGAGCCGCCTGCCTGGACGGCCTCTTCGCGGCATATCCCCTTGCCAGATTCCTCCCGTCCCTTGTCGTGCTCGCGCTGCGCCAGGATCTGGTGCGCCCCCTTCCCTCCCTTCCCGCCCTCTGGCGATTTCCGGAAGAACGATGGAGGAGCGGAAAAGTGCAAGAATCGGTCTGGTTGTGGGGGCTCGACCGGGCGCTGCGCGGAGAGAACGCCCAGGCTCTCTCGACATGGGGGCGACTTTCGGACTGGCTCGGGGCTCATCCGGAGGAGTCTTCCGCCCTCTCGCCGCGCCTTCTTTACTTCATGGCCAGACTGGACGCGCGGACGGGCCACCCCGGGAAGGCCCGCGCTCTCTACCATCGCGTGATGCGCCAGGGATCCGGCTCACCCTATCCTCTCTGGAGCGCTATCGCCTGCCGGGGGGATTGCGGTCCCTTTCATCTGAGGGCCCATCATCCGACCCGAGAACCTCGCCCTCCCCATGCCTTGCGGAAGGCGATGGAAGAGCTTTTTCAGATGGGCCTCTTCGGTCCGGCCCTGGTGCTCGAGCGGATGAGCCGGGATCCGGGACTGGACCGGGAGCAGCTCGAGCGCTACGGAAGCCTGGACCTCTCCGTCTCTGCCCGGGAGCGCCTCCTTCTTGTCGACCGGATCTTCCCGGCCCATGGAACGGCGATGCGTCTTCCGACCGGAGAATGGATGTCTGCTGCGATCCTGAAGGGATTTCGGAAGTCCGGGGTTCCAACGCTTTGGGCGCTCTCCATCGCGAGGCAGGAGAGCCGCTTCCGGGAGCGCTCCCTGTCTGTGGACGGGGCTCTGGGAGTCATGCAGCTCATGCCCCGGACTGCCCTGGCCGTCGCCGGGAAGAATGATGAATCCCTTCGTCGGAGTCTCGGACGAAATCTTGGCATGGTGCGCCATCCCGACCTGAACAGCCTGATCGGAGGTCTTTATCTGAAGCGTCTGATCGACGCAGTCCCCGGACATCCCGAGCGCGCCATCGCCGGATACAATGCCGGCCTTCATGCGGTCATGTCCTGGAAGACCCTGACCGATGCCGATTGGGATTTCTTTACCGAGTCGATTCCCTACCAGGAGACACGACGGTATGTCCGGGAGGTGCTCTGGAACTATGCCTACCTGGAAAAACATCTGGGAGGGCCAGGAGGGAGTCCCCGTTGAGCTCCAACAAAATCCCGGGGCTCTCGGTCGGGAATCCCTTCGATGCCCAGCTGCGGGATCGGGTCGACCGCAGGCTTGCCGAAATGTCAGAAGGGCTCCAGAATGAGCGGAGGGAGACGGAGTCCCTTCGACAGGAACTCCGGATGCTGAACCGGGAGATCCTCTCCGCGAAGCGCTCCCTGACCCTGCTGAACAAAGAGCGGGAGAAGCTTCGCGCCATCCTCCGGACCCTCGAGTCGCGTCTACAGTCCATCTCGGGAAATGCCAGTGGCCCAGCCGCCCCAGAAAAAAAGTGAGCACATTCAGGTCAAGGTCCTCAATTCGATTCTCGAAGTGCGCGGACATTTTGACCGGAAACGGATGGAGTCGGCGGCCCGTTCGCTCGACAGCGATCTGCGAAGCCGTCTCGCGGCACAGCCAGGGGCCCTCCCCGACCAGAACTTTCTTTCTCTGGTCCTGCTGGTGGCGATCGAGAAGGTCTATGCCATCGAACAGTCCCGGGAGGAGCGCCAGAGTCTCTACTCGGAGCTTGAAGACTGGAGGCGGTGGGCTTCCGAAATTTCCGGGCCCGCCCCCTTGCCAAAAGATTCTTCGAAGGAATAATCTAAGTGGGAAAGGCGACCTGGGGTGTTCGAGGTCCGGTCAAGTTTGATACCTACAAACATTTGAGAAAAGGCGCAAGCAGGCTGGCAGTGTGCAGGCCGCCTTCCTCCGGAAGGCGGAAGCCTAAGCGGTCTCGAGCGCCCACAGTTGGTCACAGGGTATCTCAAATGGCGATCGGCACGGCACTTCGGGTCCCTCTCATTGAGGATTCCCGTCTCTTCCAGTCCTCGTTCACCGCCATTCGTTCCGTCCCTCCGGAGATTCTTCCATGAAAAGCTCCCGATCGCTCTTCGAAAAGGGCCGGGGAGGTGCGCCACTTCCCTACCGGCTCCGTCCGACTTCCATTGATGACATGGTTGGCCAGGACGCGCTTTTCGGGAGGGGGGGCGTTCTGAGAGGCTTCCTGGATCGGGGAACGTGGCCCTCCATGATTCTTTTCGGACCCCCGGGGACGGGCAAGAGCGGTTTTGTCCGCCTGCTTCCCGCCATTCTCCCCGACCATTCCTTCTCCACGATCAACGCCACGACGGCGGGTGTCGCGGAACTCAGGAAGGAGCTCTCCCGCGGGGAGGAGCGAAGGATCGCCGGAGGCCGTCACGTGGTGGTAGTCGATGAGATCCATACCTGGTCCAAAAGTCAGCAGGAGGTGCTCCTCGATGGGGTCGAATCGGGGCAGATCATCCTTCTTGGACTCTCGAACGCCGCTCCCTACGCGGCGCTGATTCCCCCCCTCGCATCCCGCCTGCTCCTGTTTCCCTTTCAGCCCCTGGACGAATCCTCCCTCGAGATTCTTCTGGACCGGGGGGTCGAGCGGCTCTCCCGGGAAGGCAGCGTTTCGCTGGAGCTTGACAGGGAGGCCCGTTCGCTTCTCGTCCGCTTCGCAGGAGGAGATGGGCGTCGCCTCCTGTCGACCCTCGAGGGGGCTGCACTGGCCGCCGGTGAGGCGAAGGGCGGCGGCCCCGTCCGGATCGAATCCCGGGAAGTCCTGTCGATTCTCCAGAGCGCCGGTCAGTACTATGGAGACAAGGACACCCACTACGACATCATCTCCGCCTTCATAAAAAGTGTCCGGAATTACGAACCTGATGCCGCCCTGCACTGGCTCGCGAGAATGATAGAGGGAGGGGAGGACCCGCTGTACATAGCTCGCCGCCTCGTCATCCTGGCTTCGGAGGACGTGGGCCTGGCCGATCCTCAGGCCCTGACGCAGGCGGTTTCCTGCTACACCGCCGTCAGCCAGGTCGGACTGCCGGAAGGCCGGATTCCCCTGGCGCTCACGACCCTTTATCTGGCCCTTTCCCCCAAGAGCGTATCGGCCTACCGCGCCATAGATCGGGCCCTGGCCGATGTGAGGGCCGGCTTCTCCCCTCCCGTTCCCGTCCACCTGAGGGACCGGACCACGAAGCGGGGACTCTCCCGGACGACCTCCGAGGAGGCATTGTCTTATCACTACCCGCCGGACATGCCCGACGGAATCTCTGCCCAGGACTACCTCCCGGGGGGAGAGCCCGGCCGCTACTATGTTCCGGAGGAGCGCGGCCGGGAGCGGGAGCTCCGTGAAAGGCTCGAGGCGGTGCGCAGGATCCGGAAGGAGAGGAGTCCATAAGAATCTGTCCCGCCCCCCACCCAGCGCCGCTCCCTTCGGCTATCCGATTCTCATCAAAGGATTCCGGGTTTTTTTTGCGGATTCGTGTATAATACCCTGATCAATATTTTCTGAATTGAAGCGTGGGGAGCGTCTCCTGCCGGTCATGCGATCGACGGGACTCTTCCAATTGAGACAAGGGGTGCGACGATGGGATATGGACTTTTTGCATTGCTGGCCGTTCTCGCCGTATCAGGCGGGGCTCTGGTCGGGTATGTTGTAGCGACCAGAAAACGATCCGGTACCCTCTCTCTCGAAGAGGAACGTCTCAGGACGGAGCGGGCCCGCCTGGAGGAAGAGAAGAAAAGTGCCATCAAGGAGGCCGGAATCCAGGCGCGGGAGGAGGCCCTCCGGATCCGGATCGAAACGGAGGAGGATCTCTCCCGGAAAAAGGGCGCCCTCCAGGAGGCCGAGCAGTCCCTCAAGAGCCGGGAGGCCGAACTCGACCAGCTTCGGCGCCAGCTCTCCGAGAACCGCGAAAGGATCGAAAAGGACCGTAAAACGCTTGCGGCACGGGAACAGACCTTCGTCCAGAAGGAAAGCGAACTCCGCTCCATGATGGATTCGGAGCAGAGGCGTCTCGAGGAGATCGCCTCCCTGACCGTCGAAGAGGCCCGGGAGCGTCTGATGCAGAATGCCGAGGCCGCGATTCGCCCCGAGGTTTCCCGTCTCGCCCAGAAACTGGAGCAGGAGGTCCGTGACCAGGCGGTGAGGAAGGCCCGGGAGACGATGACCCTTGCTATTCAGCGCTACGCCAACGAGCATGTCGCCGAGATCAGCGTTTCGGTCGTCCCGATCCCCTCCGACGATGTCAAGGGACGGGTGATCGGCCGGGAAGGCCGGAACATCCGGGCCTTTCAGGCCGCCACGGGGGTCGATCTCATCATCGACGACACTCCGGATGCCATCATCATCTCCGGATTCGATCCCCTGCGCCGGGAAGTGGCCCGTCTCGCCCTCGAACAGCTGCTTTCCGACGGACGGATCCATCCCGCCCGCATCGAGGAAATTGTGGAAAAGGTCAGGAAGGACCTCGAT
>JAJYPO010000070.1 GCA_021795275.1 Nitrospirota bacterium
ACCCCTGATCGTCAAAGACGGGGACATCGACAACCAGCTGACCCTCATGCCGACCTACGGGGGCATGCCAGGCCGGTCGAGCGCCTTCACCACGCCGATCATGCTGGAGAAGCGCCTGACCCACCATTTCAGCCTCCGTGTCGACACCCATTATATTGATCTCTGGACCCCCGGAAAGGGGTATTCGGGCTTCCAGTATGCGGGACTCCAGGGAAAGCTCCTTCTCTACGAAAATGATCCTCACGAAATCTTCACGACCTTCATCATGCGGGGAATTACACCGGTCGGAGGCTCTCCCGTCGGCCAGGGAGACCCCTTTACGCTTTATTCCTACCTGGTCTTCAACAAGGGGCTGGGAGATCTCTCCGCCTTCTGGCTCCGGCCCATCGCCTTCCAGACGGATGTGGCGGGGATCGTGCCCTTCGGGAATGGACCCATGCCTCTTTCGGACTTCATCGGGCTCAACGATTACGGAGATTCCTTCAGGTTCGACGGGGCGATCGAGTACAGCCTGATGTACCTGCACGACATCGAGGGAGTGAAAATGCCGGATTTTATTGCCCATCTGACGCCGGCGGTGGAGTCTCGGACACTGGTGAACCTCTCGAACAACGGCTTTTACGGGGCGACGGAGGGGTACCTCTCCTATGAAATGAACTATCAGGCGGACTGGTATCAGGTGAGCGTGGCCTACCAGCAGCCCTACGGGGTGGATTCATCTTTCGTGGGGCAGCGATATGTGCTTTATACAACCTTTTTCTATGGGTGGTTGTTGAAGAAGATGGGCTACCATTCGACGCCGTTCTAGGAGGGCTCAACGTCCCATAAAAGTCCCGGACTGATTTGATCCCGGAATGGATGATGAAAGCCTCTTCCATGGGAACAGGACGGGGATTTTGCCAGGACCAAGGCATGAGGGGCAGAGTCCTGTATTTTTGGAGGACCTCTCCCCCAAAAGCCTTTGAACCGGAACTCAGTTAAGGCGCTCTGCCGGGAGGTCGACGATCTTCCCTGGAAATTTTTTTCAGAGATAGTGCCATTTCATCTGAGTCCTCAAGGCTTCTGACCCTCCGCGAATCCGAATCATGAAAATTGGAGTAAACTGAAAGGGACGATTCAAGCCACAAGGCTGATTATCTCCTGGCACTTCCAGGTCCGATCCTGGTCCGGCGTGGGAGGTTCCGGGGCCACGAATTGTGTTCTTGAAGGCGTTGACGGGACTCTCCTCCGAAGAGAGGGTGAGGGGATTGAGAAAATCTTGAACCCGGGGAAGAGGATCGGAGGATTCGTGGCCGACCTGTTTCGAACATATTTCCCTTATTTTTTGAGAAAACAACTGGATTTGACCCGGCTCCTTGGAGATTGATCAGAGACTGATACATCCGAAGGGACAGAGGCATCGAAACCGGCTCTCATAAGCTCCTTCAACCGTTCCATCCATATGAGGAGGACCCATGAAATTCCTGGCCGTCCACCCGAGTTCTCTCATGTACACAAAAATCTTTTTGAGACTGGAGCCTCTGGGGCTGGAGCTTCTGGCCCAGGCTGCGCGCCGCGGCGGGCACGAGGTCCGGCTGATCGATCTCCAGGTGGAAAATTGCCGGGACTTTGTCCGGCTCCTGGACGACTGGAAGCCCGACGCCGTGGGCTTCTCCCTGAACTATCTGGCCAACGTTCCGGAGGTCATCGATCTTGCAAAACTCACCAAGGGTCGCCTTCCCGAAACTTTTGTCTTCGTGGGAGGACACAGCGCATCCTTCATCGCCCGGGAGATTCTTGACCACGGGCAGGGATCGATCGACTGTATCCTCAAGGGCGAAGGCGAAGCCTCCATCGAGACGCTGCTTCTGGCGGTGGCTCACGATAGAAATGCGATCGGAACGGTTCCGGGAACGGTCTTTGCCGGAGGAGAGGGCCCACCTCCCGTCTTCGTAGAAAGCCTTGACGATCTGAGGCCGGCCAGGGACCTGCTGCACCACCGGAGGAAGTACTTCATCGGAACCCTGGATCCCTGTGCCTCCGTCGAATTTGCCAGGGGCTGTCCGTGGGACTGCTCATTCTGCAGTGCCTGGACCTTCTACGGGCGAAGCTACCGGACCGTAAGCCCTGACAAGGCGGTTTCCGATCTGGAGACCACCAGGGAACCCGGGATCTTTCTCGTCGATGATGTGGCCTTCATCCACGACAGACTCGGGTTCGATATCGGAGAAGCGATCCTGAAGAAGGGAATCCGGAAGGAATACTATCTGGAAACCCGCGGGGATGTGCTCCTTCGGAACAAGGAGGTATTCCGGCTCTGGAAAACGCTTGGTCTTAGGTATATGTTCATGGGGATCGAGGCCATCGACGAGGAAGGTCTCAAGATGCACAGGAAGCGCATCTCCCTGGGTAAGAATTTCGAAGCTCTCGAATTCGCGAGGACACTGGGGATTACAGTCGCCATCAACCTGATCGTGGATCCGTCCTGGGACCGGAAACGTTTTGAGGTCATCCGGGAGTGGTGCCTGGAGATTCCTGAAATTGTCAATATCAGCGTCAACACTCCCTATCCGGGAACCGAGGCCTGGGTCACGGAATCGAGGCCGTTTCAGACACGCGACTACCGGCTCTACGACATCCAGCATGCCGTCCTTCCGACGCTCCTTCCCCTTCAGGATTTCTATGAGGAACTGGTCAAAACCCAGCAGATCCTCAACATGAAGCACCTGGGCTGGCAGGCCCTCAAGGGAACGGCCTCCATCGTGGCCCGGCACCTCCTCCACGGCCAGACGAACTTCCTGCGGATGCTCTGGAAATTCAACAGCGTCTATGATCCGAAGCTTCAACTCTCCGACCACCAGCAACCGGTCCGGTATGCCATGTCCCTTCCCTCTTCCGAGAGAAACCCTGTCCGTTCCAATGTCCAGTTCATTCACGAACCCCGCGGAAGGAAGAGCCGGCAAATTGACGAGGCGACCGAAGAGTTTGTCAACGAAAGCCTGACAGGTTCATAGAACTCCGATCCTTTCCTCGTCGATCCGGAGACAGGGAGAAGCCGGGGGAGGAAGGCGGGTCCTGAATGCTGACGATAATCCTGCTCCCTTTCCTCAGAAAATGATCATTCCTTGAGATTTCCGACGAGAGGAGGAGCAGGGCCTCGGTGAAGACCGCAGAGGCCAAGGCCCAATTCGGGAATTGTCCGAAGGGTCTTGAGGGGGGAAGGAGATCCTTATGGCAAGGGACTGTCACCCTTCGACAGGCGTGTTCCTGTGCCGTTGGACGAGGACCCTTCCTTGCCACCTTAAGGATCCCTTTGACGCCTCCTTGTGATCCAGCTCCTTTCTCCTGTTATTTCAGCCGACGGGATCCTTGACCTCTAGGGAATTCTCCGTATTTGGTGAGAGGGGAAAAAGATCTTCCGGGTCTCCTGAATCCTTCCCTTTCTTCCGGATATGCTAAAATACCCTGATGCATCCACACAGAGATCAATTCCATGCCCAACCGCACGCGGAAGAGTTCCCCGCCCCTCCTGAGTCCATGAGAGCGCTCCCGGCCTCCCTGCCTCCCGGAAGTTCCGTCCTGATTGTCCTCTTCGGGCGAATCGGGGATGTGATCTTCACCCTTCCCTCGGTCCAGGCTCTCAAGAGGGCCCGGCCAGACCTCTCGGTCGACTGGCTGGTCGAAGACCGGTGCGCCGATCTTCTTTTGGGCCATCCGGCCCTTCGCCAGGTCTTTCTCTTTCGGAGAGGGGACTATTCCCGGGCGGTAAAAGACCGGCGATACGGACAGGCCATAGGAATTCTGGGGAACCTCGTGCGGCGTGTGAGGCAGGAGCCCTATGCCGCCGTCCTCGACTTCCAGGGACTCCTCAAATCCGGGCTGGCGACCTTTCTTGCCCGAGGACATGTCAAGCTGGGATCTCCTTCCACTTATGGACGGATGAAGGAAGGGGCGGGACTTTTTTCCCGGCAGGTTCCGATGGCCCAGGAGGGGCTTCATCTGGTCGAACGCCATCTCCTCGTTGTCCGGGAGCTTCTGGGTGAAGCCGTGTCCCCGGAGCCCCTTCGTCTTGCCTTTACGGAAGAGGAGCACCACCATGTGCGCTCCCTTGTGGGTTCTTCCCCCTATGTTCTGATTCACCCCTTCGCCAGCTGGGCGACACGAAACTGGTCCTCCTCCTCCTGGACCCGGGTTGTCCGTGAGATCTCGGAGAGGGGATTCCGGATCGCCCTGGCGGGGGCCGGGGGGGGGACCCAGGAGAAGATGAAGGCAGAGATTGAAGAATCGGTCTCCGGAGGTCTTGTCGATCTTCTGGGGAGACTCTCACTTCGGGAGCTTTCGCTTGCCATGGGTTTGTCCGAGGCCGTGCTGGCGGTGGATTCCGGTCCCATGCACCTGGCCGCCTCAACCGGGACCCGGGTAGTGGCCCTGTTCGGGCCCACTGATCCGGTTCGACTTGGACCCTACGGCCCCCGATTGGGGGAGAGGGGGGAGGAGGAGATGGGACGAAACGGAAGGGTGGTGACGGCGGGACTTCCCTGCCAGCCCTGCATGATGCGACGTTGTCCCATCGGAACGCCCTGCCAGGACCGCCTGGAACCCGAGGCGGTCCTAGCCGCCTTCGAAGAGGTCATGAAGGGACGGGTGAAGGCGGGCCAGGCCCGGGAGCTTATGGAGAGCCGGAGATGACGGAGCGCGCTTCCGGAGGGACCTCCTCCCGGACACTTAAAAGCCTTCTGATCGTCAAGCCCTCGTCCCTGGGAGACATCCTGCACGCCCTTCCCCTTGTTGAAGAACTGCATTCCGCCTTTCCCGGCATTATCGTGGACTGGGTCGCCAATGGAGAATTCGTTCCCCTGATCCGGCGCCATCCGGGCCTCAGGAACGTCTGGGAATTTCCCCGCAAGGAATTCGGGCGGCCGGCCTTCTTCGGGAAGATGGGGATCCTCTCCCGAAATCTTTCGGCTCATCCTTATGAGGTCGTCCTGGACGCCCAGGGGCTCCTGCGCTCGGCCATTCTTTCGCGGATGGCGGCAAGGCGAGCGGGTTCATTGGTCATTGGCTTCGCGAGCGCCCGGGAGGGGGCGACACTCTTTTATGACCGGAGGGTGCACATTCCCGAATCTCCCGGCCATCCCTTCCACGCCGTCCCCCGGAACCTGCTCTTTCTTGAGGCCCTGGGGGCAGGGAAGGGAGGGGCTCCGGGTCCGCTCCCGCTTCAGTACGGTCCCGAAGACAGGGAGACCGTCGATCGCCTGCTGGCAGAGTGCGGACTTCTGCCGGGAGAACCCTTCATCGCCCTTCACCCCGGGGCGAGACGGGAGAGCAAGCGATGGCCTTCGACCTACTTCTCGGACCTCCTGCGGTCCATGGGGGAAAAAGGCCTTCCCCGCCCAATCCTCCTGGGGGACCGGGGCGAGTCTTCCCTTCTCTCCCAAATCGAATCCCGGTCGGGTGTTCCCGTTTCCGTCCTGGCGGGACGGATCCCCCTTGATCTTCTGCCGCATTTCCTGTCCCGGGCGATCCTTTTTGTGGGGAACGATTCCGGTCCCCTCCACATGGCGGCCCTTTCCGGTGTGCCCACCCTGTCCTTTTACGGATCCTCCGATCCCGGGCGAACCGGCCCCTGGGGGAACCCTCAGCGGAACATCGTCCTCCGCGAGCCTGTCGCCTGCTCCCCCTGCGGGGACTTCCGAAAGTCCTGCGCGCACATGACCTGTCAGGTCACCCTGACCCCCTCGTTGGCCCTCGACTCGGTCCTGCTTCTGCTTGAACGGGCCAGGGAGAGGGGGATCGGGTCCGTGCCCCTTCCGACTCTCTCCGGGAGTGGCCCCCGATGAAGGAGGCCCTCCCGAAAAACGGACGACTTTATGTCCGGGGTCTCAACTGGATCGGAGATGCTGTCCTTTCCCTCGGGGCTCTTCAGGGACTCAAAAAGGTGCGGCCGGACCTCCATGTCACCGTGGGAGCCCCGCCGGCCACGGACGGGGTCTACCGGCTTTCAGCCGCGGTCGACGCGGTCGGTCCCCCTCCCAGGCTCCGCTCGGGTCGCCGCTTTGATGCGGCCATGATCCTCCCGCGTTCTTTCAGGAGCGCCTGGGAGTCGGTCTTTCTCTCGGATCGCCGGATCGGTTTCGCCTCGGAGGGCCGATCCCTCCTTTTGACGCAGGTGCTGGACTACCAAGGCTGGAAGAGGACCCATCGGCATCAGTCGACCTATTACGAGACTCTTGTCCGGGCTCTCGATCCCGGGGCTTCCTTCGAGCCCCCGGTCTTCTTCTTTTCCGAGACCGCCCTCTCCGGGGCCAGACTCCGGCTCCGGTCGTTTGTGGGCGAGGGAGAGCAGGCGGTGGCCGTAAATCCCGGGGCCTTCTACGGTCGGGCCAAGACCTGGCCCTCGCATCACTTTGTCCGTCTCCTCGACGATCTCTTCGACGCCCTCCCCTCCCTTCATGCGATTCTTTTTTCGGGGGAGGCGGACCGTCCCCTGGCCCAGGAGATCGAACGCCGCCTCCCCCATCCCCGGCTCCATTCTGTGGCGGGAGAGCTCTCTCTTCCCGAGAGCGCAGCTCTTCTCTCGCTATGCGACGCTCTGGTGACCAACGATTCGGGAATGATGCATCTGGGTTCCGCCACTGGCCGTCCCGGGGTCGCCCTCTTCGGGCCCACCGACCCGGTCGCGACCGGTCCGCTTCCTTCCGTTTCGGGAAGGGGGATCTCGGTTCTTTCGGTTCCGACCGCCTGCGCGCCCTGTCTTCTCCGGGAATGTCCCATTGACCATCGCTGCATGGAAAAGCTCGCCCCCGAGCGGGTGCTTTCCGAGATTCTGACTGTCCTGAAAGGAGACACTCTTCCGTGAAAAACAAGAAGAGACGCCCTATCGTCCTGGCCGACCGGGACGGGACCCTCATCCGGGATGTTCCCTATCTCTCCCGTCTCGAAGACATCACCCTTCTTCCGGGGGTGGCGGAGGCTCTTCGCCAACTCAACCGGCGCCAAATCCCGGTGGCGATGGTCACCAACCAGTCAGGGGTGGCCCGGGGATATTTCCCGGAATCCTTCGTCCTGGAGAGCCACGCCCGCCTCATGGAGCTCCTGGCGGGGGAGGATGCCGCCATCCAGGGTCTTTACTACTGCCCTCACCTCTCGCCGGAGGACTCCCATCCCGTTTCGGAGGCCTCCCTGGCCCGCTATCGGAAAGCCTGCTCGTGCCGGAAGCCGGAGCCGGAGCTTGTTTTCCGGGCCCTTTATGACCTGGGAGGAGATCCGGACAGGAGCGCCGTCATCGGCGATGCCGACAGGGACATTTTGGCAGGCTTTTCGGCGGGTGTGAAGCTTGGATACCGCATTGTAGGCGGGGAAGCGGGGTCCTCAACCGTCCCTTCGTCGTTTCAAGTCAGCTCCTTCGCGGAAGGGGTGGAGCGCTTCCTGACCTGGCTCGACGGCGGGGACGCCCGGGGGTTCTGAGAGCGGGGAGGGGGGCCGGAAACCCGGATCCCCGGGAGGTCTCTTCCTGTATTCGGAAACCGGATCATGCTATTCTTCTTCCAAAGATCACCGGGATTTCCCGGTTACGAAAAAAACACACGGATTCATCGTTCTCCTGGAGGTTCCCTTGGGTGTCGATCCCTTTCTTCTGTCGATTCTGGTCTGCCCGAAATGCCACGGATCCCTGACGGTTAAAAACAACCCCGATGGTCTCTTCTGCCAGTCCTGCGGGCTTCTCTATCCGGTCAAAGACGACATTCCGGTGATGCTGGTCGAGGAGGCCATTCCTCTTGCCACCGCCGGAGAAGGCCGGCCCTGAAGACCGCCCCTTCAGTTCCTGTCCGGAAGATTCTCCTGGTCGGGCTCCGGAGCCTGGGCGATGTCATTCTCACAACGGGTGCCATTTCCGCCCTGAAGGAGCTCTATCCCGGGGCCCGGATCGATTATCTGACCCGCGCCCCCTACGACTCCCTTCTGGGGGAGGAGCCCGGCCTCAATCGGGCATTCAGTCTCCCTCCCAAGAGGACGTCCCTGTTTTCAAGCCTCTGGGGTTATGGCCGCTTCCTCCGCGAGATCCGGCACCAGGGCTATGATCTGGTGATCGACTTCTTTGCCCGGGGACCCCGCTCCCGGGTCATCACCTATGTTTCAGGCGCCACCCGCAGGCTGGGTCTGGTCGACAAGAGCGCCTGGATCCACCGTCGTCTGGACCGTCATGTTTACACCATGAGCCTCTGTCCGCCGGTCCAGCTCGCTCTGACCCGGGACCGGATTCCCTATCTGGTCAGCCGGCTGGGGCGCCTTGAGGGAGCCCACCTCCCGAGGCTGACCGTGAGCGGAACAGACGTAGAACTGGCGCGGGCTCTCCTGACCGAAGAGGGGATCCCGGAAGGCCGCTACTGGATCTTTTTTTGCGGCTCGGGAGCCCGGACCAAGAACTGGCCCCCTGACCGATTTTCCGAGATCGCCGGGCGCCTCCTTAGGGAGGGTTTCCATGTGCTCTGTCTGGGAGGAACGGCCGACCGGGAGCAGCAGGAAGCCTTCGCCGCCTCCTTCGAAACGCTCCCGTCGGGGGTCCATATCCGGACACAGCTCCCCTGGGGAACCCTCAAGGGTGTCTGCCGACTGTCCCGGGGAACACTTTCGAACGACTCGGGACCGGCCCATCTCGCCCAGGCTGTGGGCTCTCCCTCCGTGGTCCTCTTCGGACCGGGTGACCATGTCTCCTACGCCCCCTTTCTCGGAAGCCTCGTCAAGGCCGATCTGGCCTGCCAGCCCTGCCAGTCCTTTGCCGCCCGATGTCCGGACAACCAGTGCATGAAGATGATTTCGGCCGAGACGGTCTGGGAAGAGATCCGGAAACTTCCTTCCCCTCTGGCTCCGGTCTCTTTCTCCGGAGGATGACGTGGCCCTGTCCCTGGGAATCATCCGGACCCGCTATCTGGGAGACGTCATCCTCCTGGTGCCCCTCATCCGGGAAATCCAGTCCTTCGATCCAGAGGCCCGGATCTCGGTCGTGCTCAATGCCGGGACCACATATCCCCTTGAGCGCTTTCCGGGAGTCTCCCTCATGACCATGGCCACCTCCGGGAGAATCCGGCGGTTCTTGAGCACCCTGGCCCTGGCCCGGGAGGTCCGGAGCCGGAAACTCGATCTTCTCTTCGACCTGACTGTCTCCGACCGTTCCCGACTCATTTCCCGGTTTTCCGGCGCGAAAAAGACGGGAGCGGCCGGGGCGAGGGGAGACCGAAGGGAAGGGGATCCCTGGCAGAGCTACCTTTCCGTGGACCTTGATTTCGGTCCGGAGTCGGTGGGTGTTCAGTATGGGAAACTTTTTTCGGCCCTGGGACTCCCCGTCACAGGGTCCGGCGACAAGGCCTATCCCCCGGATCCCCGGTGGACCGGAGAGGCCGAAGGCTTTTTGGCCCGGACCTTCCCGAAAAAGGGGCCGGTCCTTTTTCTTCATCCGGGGGGACGCCACTGGTTCAAGCGCTGGCCTCCCGACCGCTTCGCCAGGCTTGCCGACCTGTGGGGCTCCCGGACGGGAGGGGGGGTGATCGTGGCCGGCTCCTCCCCCGAACGGACCCTCGTCGAATCGGTCCTTTCCGGAGTCGCCCGAGCGAAAGCCATTCCCCTGATCGGGGCTCCGATCGGCCTTCTCGATGCCATAATCCGCCGTGCGACGGTCTTCGTGGGCTCCGACAGCGGCCCGCTCCATATCGCCGATGCGGCCCATGTCCCGCTGGTCGGCCTCTTCGGGTCGACCCTTCCCGCGGTCTGGGGTCCCACGGCCTCCCCCCGGCGGGAGGTCGTTTACCATGCCCTCTCCTGTTCCCCTTGTGCCCATTCCGGATGCAGCCGGGGATCGGAAAACTGCCTGGATTCCATTTTGGTCGAGGAGGTCTATGACCGGGTGGAAAGGGTCCTTGCATGACGGCCGAAGTCAGGGTCCCGGTCCTCTACTATCATCGGGTCGCCCCGGATGCCGATCCCCGGACCGGGGTGACACCTAAGCAGTTTTCGGCCCAGATGGCCCTTCTTGGGAGCCTGGGGTTTGTCGGGACCTCTCTCGAGCGGGCCCTGAACTGGAAGGAGGGGTCTGATACGATGAATCGCCACCCTCTGGCGATCACCTTCGACGACGGCTACGAGGACAATTTTACTTTTGCGGCCCCGATTCTCGAGGGGTTCGGCTTCGTGGCGACGATTTATTTCGTGGCCGGACGAATGGGACAAACGGTCGACTGGACCCCTGATCCGGTGTGGACGGGCCATCGCCTGATGGGGCAGTCCCTGGCCCGGGAGCTCGTGGGTCGGGGATTCGAGGCGGGCTCGCACACGATGACGCATCCGGATCTCGCGAGGATTCCGGATCGAGAAGCCTGGCGGGAGATCCGGGAGAGCCGGGATCGTCTTTCCCAGGATCTCTCCTGCCCGGTCACGACCTTCTGCTATCCCTATGGCTCCTTCCGGGACTCCCATCCGTCGATGGTCCGGGAGGCGGGGTACCGTGCGGCCCGAACGGTCCGCCGCTACCGGCTCCGAGGGCGTTCCGATCCCTTCCAGATGGCCTGCCGTCCGGTGTCGGGTCGGATGGGACTTCCCCGTTTTGCGCTGACGCTCCTGAGCTACCGGCTGGGTCTCCGGGGAGGGGATCTTCCGTGACAAAGCCTCTTTCCATCCTCCATCTTGACTGCACCATGGGGCAGGGAGGTCAGGAAAAGGACCACTTCCACGAGGCGGTGGCCTTTTCGAAAATAGGCCACCGGTACGTCATCGCGGCCCGTCCGGGAACCTTTCTCTTGAGAGTGGCCGAAAGCAAGGGCTTCGGGCTTTCCGTTCCCTTC
>JAJYPO010000270.1 GCA_021795275.1 Nitrospirota bacterium
GATCCGCTCGTTCTTGCGTCCCGCAATGCGGGCCCAGTCGTCCGGGTTGGTGGTGTTGGGGAGATCCTCGTTTTCCTGGAACTCCCGGCGAATGGCCTGGGAGAGGTCCTCGAAGGTGAGGCCCTTAGGACCGGTCCCCGAAATCTGGCGCTTGATGGCCGTCTGCTTGGCCCGGGCCACGATTCCCGCAATCATGGCACCGCTCGAGAAATCCTTGAAATAGAGTACCTCCTTCTCCCCGCTGGCATAGGAGACCTCGAGGAAGCGGTTCTCTTCGCTCTTTCGGTACATCACCTCCACCGTGCGGTCGATCAGGGCCACGATCGCCTCCGAAGGAGCGCCATACCCCTTTGTCAGGGTCTCGGCCAGGGGGACCTTGCCGGTCAGGTAGCGGCGGAAGATGGCCCGGGCCTTGTTCTCGTCGGGCCGGTCGATCCGGATCTTCACATCGAGACGGCCCGGACGGAGGATGGCGGGGTCGATGAGATCCTGCCGGTTGGAGGCCCCGATCACGATCACGTTCCGCAAACTCTCGACTCCGTCGATCTCGGCCAGAAACTGCGGGACGATGGTGCTCTCCATGTCGGAGGAGACGCCGGTTCCCCGGGTCCGGAAGAGCGAGTCCATCTCGTCGAAGAAGACGATCACCGGATGGCCTTCCTGGGCCTTTTCCCTAGCCCGGGCGAAGACCTCCCGGATCTGGCGCTCCGATTCGCCGACATATTTGTTCAGAAGCTCCGGCCCCTTCACATGCAGGAAGTAGGAACGGGCCTCTCCTCCCCGCTCCGCCATCCGCCGCCCCACCGAATTGGCGACAGCCTTCGCGATCAGTGTCTTCCCGCACCCCGGAGGCCCGTAGAGAAGGACCCCCTTGGGAGGTTCGAGCTGGTAGAGGGTGAAGAGCTCCGGATGGAGGAAGGGAAGCTCCACCGCATCCCGGACCATTTCAAGCTCAAGGTCGAGACCGCCGATATCCTCGAAGGTCACGTCGGGGATCTCCTCGATCACCACCTGTCCGACCTCGCTCTTCGGCATCTTCTCGAGGGCAAAGCCGGAACGGACGTCCACCATCAGGGGATCGCCCACCGACAGGGGGCTTTCCGAAAGAAAAGGCGAGAGCAGGACGACCCGGTCGATGCCGGACTCTCCGGAGACCAGGATCCGGTCGTCCACAAGACGCTCCTTCACGGTCATGATCTCCCCCTGCCGCTCTCCGGGGGCCTTCCCGACCACATTGAAGGCCTCGTTCAAAAGAACGGCGTCCCCGGCGGCGATGGAGGCCGGATCGATCGCCCGATCGATGTTGACGCGCATCTTGCGGCCCGCCACGATGATGTCGACGGAGGGCTCGACGGCGGCTCCCCGGACGGAGAGTTCCCCCGGAGGCGGGAGGTTGGTTCCGAGGACGACGGCATAGCTGTTGGGGGGGGTGGTCAGGCGGATCAGTTCGTCGCGGAGAGCCTGGATTTCCTTGCGGGCCTTCTTGAGGGTCTCCTCGAGCTTCCGGTTCATCTCGGCCGAGGAATCGAGCATCTCCCGTGTCTCGGCGTGGGAGCGCTCGATCTGTTCGAGGAAGGCGATTCGTCTGCGGAGGCGGAAGATCTCGGACTCGCCCGGATCATCCATCTCGGGACGCGCTGACGCGGAACGTGGAGGAGTGACATCCACCCATGGCTCTTCGTTGCCGGCAGAGTCTTTCATCGCTTCTCCTTTCTGCGAGGGTTCCACAGGAATCCAGCGTCCGGAGGGATCGTCGGAACGGCTCCCCGGACTGTGCGTTCGGATGTGGGGTCGCAGGGGGTGAACGGTATTGCTGTCGTTCCCCCCGAGGTCAAAGTATAGCACCCGTCAAAAATCCGGGTCAAACGGGTGGCCCCCGCAGGAATCTCCGGAAGGCTGGCCGTTCCTTGACCTTTGGAGATTTTCCGAAGTCTCCGGAAGAGTCCCGGAGGGACTTCCCCGGGAACAGACCCCGAAGACCCCATCGGCTCCCGCCTTAGCCGCGGTCTGGCTCGGGAGGAGCGTCAAGAATCCCCCAGCGATCAGGCAGGATCAGGCAGACGCCGAAGACAGGAGAGTCCGGCTTTCTCCGGCAAGGAGCAACAGGCTCCGCCCTTAAGAAAAATCTTCCGGAGGAAGGGGCGTTCATGGCCCCGGCAGGAAGAGATCGCGCTGGGACTTCCTGGGCGCTCCTCCATGGCGGGACACGGCAGGAAGGGGAGGATCCCGGAGGTCGTCACGAAAAAGAAGGGTTCCGATTATGGTCTGTCTCCTTGTGGTTCTCGTTCGTTTCGATCCCTTATCGATGGGCCTGCCATAAGTCGTCCCGCACCACCGGATGATGCGGCATCCTCCGTTCCAGACCAGAAAAAAGGCACTCTTCCCCAATGCGGGAAATTTTGCTTTCCCCGTTGAATTTGCATCGCGCCTACCCTACACTTTGGTCAATCCTCCCGGGGGGAGCTTTCCTGTCTCAGGCTTCGCGTCCCGGTCAAGCTTGGTCA
>JAJYPO010000071.1 GCA_021795275.1 Nitrospirota bacterium
TTCCGATCTACTGCCACCTCGCTCAAGGGGCTCGATCCTGTTCCCGCCGCCCGGCTGATCCGGAGGGCCGCGGACCAGGGCAATGCCAGGGCCCAGTACAACCTGGGACTTCTCCACCTCAAGGGGAAGGGGGTGCCTCAGGACCTTTCGCAGGCCGCGCTCTGGTTCGAACGGGCAGCGGATCAGGGTCTCGCGGCTGCCCAATACAATCTGGGCCTCATGCTCTTCGAGGGACGAGGCCTCCCTCAGTCGCTCTCGCGGGGAGCCGCCCTGATCAAGCAAGCCGCCCGACAGGGCATGGTGGAGGCCAAGAGCCTCTTTGGCACCCTCTACCTGGAGGCAAAGGTCCTTCCGGACGAAGAGATCGACCCTCTCGAATGGATCGAGGAGGCGGCCCATTCGGGAGACAGTGCGGCTCAATTCAATCTTGGACTGGCCTGTCTCTATGGACGGAGTCTGCCCAGGGACCTGGAAAGGGCGGTCTTCTGGTTCCGAAAGGCGGCTGAAAAATACGACAGCCGGGCTCAGTATTATCTGGGGCTTCTTCTTATGGAAGAAGGGCACCCCTTCTTTCAGCCGGAAGAAGGTCGTGACTGGCTGATGCGGGCTGCGGAATCTGAGGATCCGGAGGCGCAGTTCAACATCGGCCTCCTCTATTACGAAGGACGGATCGTCGAGCAAAACACGGTCCAGGCCTCCCTCTGGTTCCAGCAAGCCGCGGAGAGGAACCATGTCCGGGCCCAGGCCCTTCTGGGAGTGCTTCTTCTCGAGGGAAGCGGCATTCCCCAACAGGAAGGGCAGGGACTCGAATGGATCCGGAAGGCCGCATTTTCGGGAGACTCTGAAGCCCAGCATGTCCTGGGCATGCTTTATCTCGAAGGACGGATCCTTCCCCAGAACAACTCCCTTGCCTTCTACTGGTTTACCAAGGCCGCCATCCAGGGGCTCCCAGAAGCCGAATACCAGGTGGGGCTCTTCTACCAGAAAGGAATTCTGACGGGCACAGGCGAACCGGAAAAGGCCCTTCACTGGTTCGAGAGGGCGGGGGAGCAGGGATTGCCGGAAACGCTCGAAGTCCTGGGAGAAATTTATCAGGAAGGGGTCCATGTCCCACCGAACGTGGGGGAGGCCATCAAATGGTTCATTCGGGCGGCCGAAGCCGGAGATCGCGAAGCCCAGTATCGCCTGGGTCTGTTGACTCTGGAGGGCCAGAATCTTCCAGCCGACTCCGGGAAGGCGGCTCGTCTCTTCGAGGCCGCGCTCGAGCAGGGCCACCCGGGGGCCGCTTACAGGCTGGCTCTCATGGAGGAGGCCGGGATGGTGGGTCCTCCTGATGAAACGCGCGCCGCTCACCTTTTCCGGATGGCGGCCGAACGGGGGGAGGTCCCCGGAGCGATGCTTCGCCTCGGCCAATACCTTGAGGAAGGACGGGGAGGGCAGGAACGCGACCAGGCAGCCGGGGAAGACTGGATCCGGCGTGCGGCGGAAAAAGGCCTCCCGGAGGCCTGGCTCACGTGGGGAATGCGCCTGGAAGAAGGGCGGGAAGGACGGGAGGCCGATCCTGTGTCCGCCGTCATATATTTCAGGATGGCCGCCCTTGCCGATATCCCCCTGGCCCAGTTCCGCCTTGCAAGGGGTCTTGAAAAAAATCCCGAAAATCCACCGGGAATCGACGAAGAGCTGGCTTACTGGTACCGGAAGGCCGCGGAGGGCGGCATCCCCGAGGCCATGCTCCAGATGGCCCTCTATTCCATCGAAGGACGGGGGGGGCTTCCTGCCGACGACGACGAAGCCCTGCGATGGCTTGCCGAGGCCTCCCGGCTGGATCTTCCGGAAGCTCATCTGGCTCTGGCATTCTTTCACAGGGAAGGACGGGGAGGGCTTCCGAAAGATGAGGAGATGGCCCGGAACTCCCTTGAGCGCGCGGCCAAAAAGGAGCTCCCCGAAGCGCAGCTTCTCCTCGCGACCTGGGAACTTGAAAGGGGAGACAGGGAGAAGGCCAGAGAATGGTTCGGAATCGCGGCCGAAAAAGGGGATTCCCGGGCCCAGCTCGCGCTGGGACGACTCCTTCTTGAAGACGGGGAGCGCGACGCCGGGATCGCCTGGATTCGCAAATCCGCCGAAAACCACATCCCCGAAGCGCTGGAGGCCCTCTCGGAACTCGCGTTGCGAGGGGAAATCCAGGCCGACCGGGAACAGGTGATTGACTGGCTGAGAACCGCCGCCGGAGCCGGAATTGGACTGGCCCAGCTCGAACTGGGAAAGATCCTTCTTGAGGAGAACGACACCCCCGGTTCCCGGGACGAAGGCGCCGGCTGGATCGAAAAAGCCGCAGAATCCGGCCTTCCCGAAGCCCAGTACCGGGCGGCCGTACTCCGTTGCCAGAGCCATGGAGAGGCCGGAGACGAGCAAGCCCTGCAGTGGTTCCGTCTGGCGGCCATGGGGGAACAGGTCGAGGCCCAATACGAGAGCGGGCGGCGTCTTCTGGAACGGGATTCACCGGACGACCGTCGGGAGGGTCTGGAATGGATGAGAAAAGCCTCGGAGGCCGGCCACCCCCAGGCGCAGTTTCTCCTTTCCCTCCGTCTTCTCGACCTCCCGGAGTTCAGGGAGGAAGGGCTCCATTGGCTGAGAAAAGCCTCCGAAGGGGGGGTTCGGGAGGCACAGACCATCCTGGGACGACTTTTTCTCGAAGGCGAATGGGTTCGACCCGATCGCATCCAGGGTCAGGAATGGACCCGCAAGGCGGCGGAAAAGGGGGATCCGGAGGCCCAGCTCAGACTGGGCCTCCTCTATCAGGCCGATCCCTCTCCCGGCGCCCAGGAAGAGGCCATGTCATGGATCCGGATGGCAGCCGAGCAAGGGATCACAGAGGCCCAACTCCGATTGGGTCTTCATCATCTCGAAGGCTTTGCTTCGAAGAGCGATTTCGAGTCGGGGCTCCACTGGCTCCGCCTGGCTGCGGAAAACGGAGAGCCCCTTGCCGCATTCCGTCTCGGTCTTGTGTTTGAAGAGGGAAATCGGGTGGATCCCGACGTATCAGAGGCCATCGGGTTCTATCGAAAAGCCGCCGAAGAGGGCTACGTCAAGGCTCAGGCTCGTCTCGGGATCCTTCTGAGCGATGGACGATTCGGAGGTCTTGAAGAGGAAGGCTTTACCTGGACTGAAAAGGCGGCGCACGCCGGCTCACCAGAAGCCCAGCTTCAACTGGGACGGCTTTTCCTCGAAGGAAAGGGAACGCCGCGCAATGAACAGGAGAGCACAATCTGGGTTCGGAGAGCCGCTGAACAGGGACTTCCGGAAGCCCAGGGACGCCTCGGAGCGATGCTTCGGAGTGGTCGCGGAGGGCTTACCGCGAACCCGGTGGAGGCGGCATTCTGGTTCAGGAAAGCGGCCGAGCAGGACGACGCCGAGGCCCAGTACAGCCTTGGAATGATGGCCCTTGAAGGACAGGGAATCCCGCAGGACCCGTCCGAAGCCGCCCGATGGATCATGATGGCAGCGGAGACGGGCCATCCCCAGTCCCAATATATTCTGGGAGTCCTCTATCGAACCGGAAGGGGCGTTCCCGAAGATCCGGGACAGGCCCTCCAGTGGTTCAGAAAGGCCGCCAATCAGAGGGTCGTTCAGGCCAAAGATGCTCTCCGGGTGCTCCAGGACACTCTTCCCCGATGAGGGGATCTCATCGATTTCGCATTTCATTTGTCAGGACATCCCGATCTCGTCCTCCCCACCCGAAGCCCGGATCCGCCTTCTTTTTGAAATTGCCTTTTCCTTCGATGGGTCTATAATTGAAATGTCGTGGGGAGGTCTCCCTCCCTCCGGCAAGACCGACCTATCGGGCACGGCAGTATCTTTTTAGGGGGAGTCGCCATGAAGATCTTCAATGTTTCCCTGGGTGTGGTTGCGGTTCTGGCCTTTGCCTCTCCGTCGTGGGCGACAGACATCAAGGCGCTGATCAACGAGCAGGGGTGCTTCGCCTGCCATTCTATGGACCAGAAAATGGTGGGCCCTTCCTTCAAAATGGTGGCAGACCGCTATCGCGGCCAGAAGGGGGCTGACGAAATGCTGGCGAAGAAAATCATCGCGGGAGGGAGTGGTCATTGGGACAAAATTACGGGAGGGATCATGATGCCGCCACACCCGGGAATGTCCATGGACCAGGCCAAAAAAGTGGCCGAATGGGTGCTGTCAATAAAGTAAAGGATCCATGCCCCGCAAAACCTAAAGCGACAGTTTCGGCCAGGACCTCCGGGTTCTGGCTTTTGCTATAATCCGGTCCGATCACATGAAAAGGAGCTTTTATGTTCAAGAAAACGTCCCTGTTTCTTTCCATGGCGGCATTAGCTGCGACTCTTTCTTTTCCGGCCTTTTCCATGGCGGATAATCTTCCCCCTCTGACCGGAGAAAAGACCGCCAAGAAGTTCGACTTGTTCCGCAAGAAAGCCGGAACCGACTTTCTTCTTCCTCAGGTCTTCAAGAACCATCCCGGGGTCACCTTCATGCTATCCCATGCGAAGGATCTCGGGCTGAGCGACAAACAGGTGAAAAAGCTCAAGGTGATCCGCCGCCACATGCTCGACCGCTCTCTGGCACAAATGAAGAAGATCGAATCCCTCCGGGCCTCCTATCTGAAGATGGCATCCACGTCACACCCCTCTCCTTCCAGGATCCACAAAGATCTTCATGCCATCGCCTGGCTCATGGCCCAGGCGACGGCGGACCATCTTGCGGGCCACCTTGCCGCCGCGAATGTGCTCTCCAGATCCCAGCAGGACAAAATCTCCACCCTCAAATAGCGCCTCCGGGGCCGGTGACGGCCCCCTTCCTGACTCACTATTTTCAGACCTTGGAATCCAGCCCCCTGTTTATTCTCAAAGCCCGGATATCATCGCCCTTCAATGCCATCTCTCACAGCCTCGACAGGAACGCCTGATTTCCCTTGACATTCAGAATCAACGAGTCGATAATAAACATTCGATATACGTCGGGCATCATGGATTGTGTATCGCGTCGCAAGCATGCGCCGAATTCGCCGGAACTCATTGAATTGACCCTGCCAGATGGACCAACGTCCGACCGCGTGTTCAAGTCTCTGCAAATACCCCCGGCACTCTGTTGACAAGGACAGGTTCCTTCGGCGTCCGATATCCGATTCCGCTCCATATGCGGCTCGGACGCGTCGCGGTGCCAAATGGCTCCACGCTTCCAATCGGACTTGTCTTGTCCCCGAATAGATTCCCGCCGCCACCAATCATGTTAGGCTATCCATTAGGAGCAACAATGTCTTTTGAGTCCCTCGGCCTCAATCCGGATCTTCTGCGCGCGCTTTCCGACCTCAACCACAATTCCCCCACCCCGATCCAGAAACAGACCATCCCTCCGATCATCGAAGGACGCGATGTTCTGGGCGTCGCCCAGACAGGATCCGGGAAAACGGGAGGATTCCTTCTTCCCTCCCTCCACAGGAACAAACGGGCCCAGGGGGAACGGGTCCGCCACCAGATTCTTGTCCTCTCCCCCACACGGGAACTGGCAGGACAGATCGAACGTTCGGCCCGCGAATACGGAAAATATCTACGAAGCCGGACGGTTCTTCTTGTCGGGGGAACCGACATGCGCCGCCAGATGGACAATCTGAGACGACCCTGGGATCTGGCCATCGCCACCCCCGGCCGCCTGATCGACCATATGCAGCGGGGCACGATCTCCCTTTCACATGTCCACACCATCGTTCTCGACGAAGCCGACCGCATGCTCGACATGGGCTTCCTCCCCGATGTCGAAACCGTTCTTAAGGCTCTTCCGGCGGACCGCCAGACCCTCCTTTTCACCGCCACACTTCCGACCCGGATCCAGAATCTGACCAGAACCTATCAGAAAGACCCTGTCCTGATCCGGCTCGAGACCTCCGGAGCGCCGCCCGTCTCCATCGACCAGGAGGTTGTCTCCATCGGCCATGGATCCCAGAAGTGGGGCCTTCTCAAAACCATTCTCACCGAACCCCAGACCACAGAAGGTCAAACGTTGATCTTCACCCGGACCAAGAGGGGAGCGGAAGAGCTTTCGGATTCCCTTCTGAGGGAAGGCTTCCCGAGCGACGCCCTCCACGGAGACAAGAGCCAGTCCCAGAGGAACCGGGTCCTTTCCCGCTTCCGAGCGGGCCAGACCCGTATCCTGGTCGCGACAGATGTCGCTGCCCGGGGCCTCGACATCGACACGGTGACCTGCGTCGTCAACTATGATCTTCCCCAGTCCCCCGAAGACTACGTCCACAGGATCGGCAGAACAGGACGGGCCGGTCGGTCCGGACGGGCCATCTCCTTTTGCCATCCGGCAGACAGGCCTCTTCTCCGGGATATCGAGCGTCTCCTCGGTAACGCGGTCCCGATCTCTCCCCTCTCACCTCCCCCCTCCTCATCGGCAAACCGGCCCTTCAGGAGCCCCGGCTCCAGATCCGGCCAGCGGTCGGACCGGCCCTACCGGTCCGAAGATCGCAGAGGGGACTCCCGCCCATCCTTCCGCTCTGGCAACCGGTCCGAATCGTCGGGTGAAGGCAGTTCTGACTGGAAACGGGATCGTCCGGGATCCGGAACCCGGAAGCCCTACGCCTCCGCCGCCCCGCGTCCCTACCGGACTGCTCGTCCGGCGTCGAACCAGGACTCCTGAGGGCGGTTCACGCCATGGATCCCCTCCTCATCGGAATCACGACCGATTACGCTCCGGCGGAGCTCGGTCGTGACCCGCGTTTTTTCCTGAAGTCCTCCTACGTCTCCTACTTTCAGGACGGGGGGGCGAGCGTCGTTCTTCTCCCTTTCCCATTCTCCCCTCATCAGCAAGACTGGAGATTCCTGGACGGCATCGTCCTGTCGGGCTCCGGACCCGACATTCCGCCAATGTTCTATGATGAAGAGAAAACCTTTCTTCCAGGTCACTGGATGCCGGAAGAGAGAGTGGCCTTTGAATTCTCCCTGATATCCCTGTCTGAGCGCGAGGGAATCCCTCTCTTCGGGATCTGCGGAGGATTTCAAACCATGAACGTTTATCGGGGAGGCTCTCTGGTTCAGGACCTTCCTTCGATGTGCTCCGGAGGTCTCGTCCATCAGGATTCGAATCACGATGTCGCCCTGGGGGAGGGCTGGAAGGAGCTGTATGAACCGGACAGAGCGGCGATGTCTGGCAGGGCCTTGGTGAACAGCTTCCATCACCAGGGGGTCAAACGGCTGGGAGAGCGGCTGAAGGTCGAGGCGATCTCCGGAGACGGCCTCGTCGAAGGCTTCCGGGACCCCGATCATCCCTTTTTCGTGGGCGTGCAGTGGCATCCGGAAAGGATGCCTTCAGGGGACTCCTTCAGTCAGGGTCTTCGGAATGCTTTTCTTGACGCCTCCCGAACCTTCCGAAGCCGTCGCCGGTGATCAGCCCCGTCCAGGGGAATGGGGGGGTGGCCCCTGATCGTTTCTCCCCCTGGGGCGCCTCCGGAGAGGAATCTGGCCATTCTTGACGACCCTTCGCATCGCTCTCCTTCTCCATCGAGCGATGGTGGCGGGTGTAATTTTCAGGACCGCGTCCGGATCGAAAAGACGCCGTTCCCGGATTCGTCCGTTTCGGATCGACTCGATGCGGAGAACGACCGGGATCCGGCCGCCTTCCACCCACTCCTCGAATTCTGAAGGGCGGAGCCCCAATTCCCGTCTGACTTCCATGTCGCTCCAGAGAGAGCGCACCCAGTCATGAAAATCCCGTTCCCGTTGACGCTCCCTTTCGGCCTCCAGGCGGATTCTTTTCTTTTCCTCCCTCAGGAATGCCCGGGCTTTCTTGAAACTCTCCAGAACCTCTTTTCGGGGAAGACGGTGTTCATGGTCTTCCATCATCCGTTCGACGCCCAGAGCGATAGGACGATCCAGGTTGCCTGATGGACGAAGCTTTTCGGGCGGAAGGCCGGAGAGAACCATGGCAAAGAGTCGCCACGGATCCCGGGTGAGAAGGGTAAAGCGAATGACCGGATCGTGCTCGCCGCCGACCTTGTCGTACAAGAGAGCGGAGATGGCCTTCCTGAGTTTATCCAGAGCCCCGGGAGTCGAATTACCGATAACCTCTCCCGAGAGATGGCCAGCGAGGGCCTTCAGATCGTCCTCGGTCAAACGGCCGGATTCGATTCCCAGAAGGGAGAGGTCCCGGCCTACCGAAGCAGACTTGAGAGCCCCATAAACAGTCTCAAGGAGAGCCGCATCGGTGGAAGAGCTGTAAATCCACTCATCGATCTGATGGAGGGACGGAAGAGGGAGATCGCGACTTTCAAAGGTCTGGAGAATCCAGACCCGATCGCGACCGATGGTGGGTCCGCCGGAGCTCATCGCCCCCTCCATCGGTGAGCATTCACCCTCATCCACTCCTCCCGATGTTCGATGGCTCGGATCGCGGGGGGCCAGCCTTCGCGAACCTTCCTGTCGACGGTCTCATAGACCTTCAAAGCGGCCTCCTTGTTCCTCAGGACGAGAAGACCATCGCATCCGGCCCCGAGCGCCGACAAGGAGGCATTGGCGACTCCGTTTCTGGCCACAGCCTCCATCAGGAGGTCATCAGAGAGAATCAACCCGCCATATCCAAGACGCTCCCTGAGGAGATCGGAGACGATCGCCCGGGAGAGAGTGGCCGGATGGAGGTCGTCCCAGGCCGGATAGACGACATGGGCCGTCATCAGCATGGGAATCCCCGCGGAGATGGCTTCACGGAAAGGGACCAGCTCCCTGTTCTCAAGAACCTCTCTGGACACCTGGACGGTCGGAAGGGCGAGATGGGAGTCGAGGTCGGTATCGCCATGGCCCGGGAAATGCTTGCCGCAGGGAATGATTCCTTCTGCCTCGAGTCCTTCGGCAAAGGCCATTGCCAGGCGACCCACCGCAAGGGGATCGGAGGAAAACGCCCGATCTCCGATGACGGGATTGCCGGGGTTGGAATCGACATCCAGTACAGGAGCGAAATCCACATCGAATCCCAGTTCCCTGAGGGCCCGGCCGAGTTCCCGGCCAGCCTCCCTGATCCGGACCGGATCGCCGGTCTTCCCCAGGGTTCGCATCGGAGGAAGAACGGGAACCCCCTCCCGAAGCCGGGCCACCCTCCCCCCCTCCTGATCGACCGCAATCAGGACCTGTCCCGAGGGACAGCTTTCCCGGATCGCGAGGATGAGCTCCCGGACCTGACCGGGAGAGCGGACATTTTCCCGGAAGATCACCACTGAAGCCGGATCGATCGTTTCAAGGAATCTCCGGTCTTCCGGACCGAGCTCCGGTCCGGGAACGCTGACCCACAAGAGAGCGCCGGAATTCACCCTGCCCATGCGTCCTCCAGTCCAAGGCATAGCTGACGGAACGCCCTGAAACGATGAGAAATTTTGTTCTTTTCCGATGGAGCCATGACTCCGAAACTCGCCCGATATCCGTCGGGGATGAAAAGGGGATCGTACCCGAATCCTCCCTCCCCCATGAATCCGTTGGCGATGCGGCCCGAGACCCGGCCTGAGGAGGCGGCTCTCAGAGCTCCGGTAGAGATGTCGATCGCCACCAGGACGCAAACGAAGTCGGCCTGGCGATCGGGGCCGGAGAGTCCCTTCATGTTTTTGAGGAGGAGCTCCCGATTCTTCAGATCGGTCGCTTCCTCGCCGGCATATCGGGCCGACCGGACGCCGGGCGCTCCGGAAAGGGCAGGGACGACCAGCCCCGAATCGTCGGCGAAGAGAAGCCCCATCCTCTTTCCACGCAGGGCCCGGCCGAAGGCCTGGGCCTTCAGGAATGCATTGGCAAAAAAGGTGTCTCCTGTCTCCTCGATCCCGGGCGGGGGCGATTCTCGGGAGAAGGCGGCCACAACCCGAACCCCAGGAGGGGCCATTTCGTAAAACTCCTCCGCCTTGTGAGTGTTTCCGGTGCCGAGAAGGAGGACGAGCCCTTTCTCCTCAGCCATTCCCGGTCTTCCCTGAGAATCCATCGCCGCAAAAGACAGGGCGAAGAGCCCCATCGGCTCCCTCGACTTCGTGAACGGGACGATCCGAGAGGAAGCCGGCAGCCTTGGCATGACCCCCTCCCCCGTAACGGGAAGCGATCCTGGAAAGATCGGGCCCTTCCTCGGTCGCCCGGAGGCTGTACGATACACGTCCATCCTTCCGGATGGACCAGATCACGACAAAGGGGGTTTCCGATTTCATCGCCCCCCCGATCTCCGAGGTCAGGAGAGGGGAGTTGACGAAAAAGGCCCGCTCTCCCGAGGAAAAGCGCCCCCAGACTCCCGTCTCGCGAATAGCCGTTTTCAGGAGCATCGACTGGTAGCGAAGAATGGAGCGTCCTTCGACGACGAGGGGGTTTTCTTCGGAGAGGGATCCGTATCCGAGGGTCCGGCAGAGGCTGTCCCAGACCTCGAAATCAAAGGCGTAGGAGGCCATGGCCGTCGTCACCTCAAGAGAAAGAGGGAGATTCCATCGCCAAAGATCGCGGTCCTCCACGTAGCGGATCAGGTTTGGAACCGGTTCTCCAGGAAAGAAGCGCTGCCAGGCGATCATGGCTCCCGACCGGCTCATGTCGAAAACAATATCGGGATCCCCCGGATAAAGGCGCG
>JAJYPO010000072.1 GCA_021795275.1 Nitrospirota bacterium
TCTCCTCTCCACCTTCGTCCTTTTCTACCTGATGACTGTCTTTGCCCTTGGCTGGGGAACAACCCATCTGGGCTACTCCCGGGAAGGCTTTCTCCTCTTCCAGATGGCGGGGGTCCTCTGTTTCGCACTTCTTATCCCCGTTTCAGCCCACTATGCCGACCGTCGTAGCGCCCGGGAGGCGATGCTGATTGCGACCGTCCTCATCTTTGGCTTTGGACTGATCTTTGGTTCCCTGATGGCCCCGCAACAGGGAGGTCGCCTTCTCGTCTTTTTCCTGGCAGGTTTTTCCGTCATCGGGCTGACCTATGGTCCGGCCGGGACCATCCTTGCGGAACTCTTTTCCACCCCTGTCCGCTACACCGGGGCCTCCCTGGCCTTCAATCTTGCGGGCATCGTGGGGGCCTCTCCTGCTCCCTACATTGCAACGCGATTGGCCATGTCCCACGGGATTTCAGCGGTCGGACTCTATCTTTCATCCACGGCCGTGGTGACCTTTCTGGCTCTTCTGGCCGTTCGTCCGGCCCCTTTGGTCAAGGACAAGGATCTTGAAGGGACGGGGAGGGGGGAGGAGCATACCCTTGCCATTGGGGAGATAGGATCAGTCGATCTTCCGGACTGACCCGAATCGGACCTATTCAGAAAGGGTCTCCCTGTTGAAAATGGCCTCCATGTTTGGGATGACTTAAAAATACGTCAAAATGTCAGGAAAACAAGGGACTTATCCAGAAGAGTCTTTTCACGCCTTTCCTGAGCCTTCTCCTGTTTTCCGAAGCGTCGGACCTTCCCGGGTGTCGTTCTTCAGTGCGGGAAGAGGTGTCCGAATGCAGTCACCGGCCTCCCTCATTCATTCTTTGGATTTGCCTTCATTTCGCATGAACAGAACTCTTTGACGGACATCTGATGGGGCGACCCTGTCTTCAGGGCTTCGAAATGAAGGGGTTTTCTGAGAGATAGAAACGGAGGGGACGATCGGTCCACTCCTCGGCATAGCCAACCCCGATTCGGGGGCGGGCTATGATCTCCCCCCCCATGAAAGTCGGATCATCGGCGACAAAGAAGGTTCCCTCCAGGAGATCGTGGCCGTTCAGGGAGCGGTCGATTCCCATCGCCCGGCAGAGAAGACCCGGGCCCCGGGTCTTCTCCGGGAGGCCCTCGAGGGGTTCGAGCGCCCGCAAGAGGATCGCGCAGGCCCGACCCTCTCCTTCGGTCACGATGTTCATGCAGTAGTACATTCCATAGATCATGTAGACATAGGCGTGGCCGGGGGGGCCGAACATGACCTTCGTGCGGGGGGTCATTCCCCGGGCGGAGTGGCAGGCCTTGTCCTCCGGCCCCAGATAGGCCTCGACCTCCACGATCCTTCCTCTTCGGACGATCCCCTCATGGATTCGAACCAGCTGTTTTCCCAGAAGATCCCGGGCCACAGACTCCGTTTCCCGGTTGTAGAAGGGGCGGGGAAGGGGAGACGGGAGGCCCGGTGATGTATTGTCGGTCATCGGAACCTTGCGTCAGGAGGTCTTTCCGGGTTTTCCGAAGGGCCACCGGAAGGCATCGGCGTCAGGCAGATCGATCCCTTCGGTCCGGGCGTAGTCGAGATGGCGGACGATCTCCCCCTTGAGCCATTCCTTGACGTGGCTTCCCCGAATCTGGAGCCGGGGGACCCGGTCTATCACGTCGATGGCCAGGGAGAAACGATCGATCTGGTTGTTGATCGCAAGCTGGAGGGGAGTGTTGATGGATCCCTGCTCCTTGTAGCCCCGAACGTGAAGATTGGCGTGGTTCGTCCGTCGGTAGGCGAGCTTGTGGATCAGCCAGGGATATCCATGGAAGTTGAAGATGATCGGACGGTCCTTGGTAAAGAGAGAATCGAAATCCCTGTCGGAGAGACCGTGGGGATGTTCCGACTGGGGGACGAGACGGAAGAGGTCCACGACATTTACGAAACGAATCTTAAGATCAGGAAACCGCTCCCGCAGAAGGGCCGTCGCGGCCAGAGCTTCGATGGTCACGATATCCCCCGCAGCGGCCATCACCACGTCGGGTTCCTCATCCTGATCGTTCGAGGCCCAGTCCCAGAGGCCGATTCCCTGAGTGCAATGGCGGATTGCCTCCTCCATGGGAAGGAACTGAAGGTGAGGCTGCTTGTCGGCCACAATGACATTGACGTAGTCGGTGCTCCGGAGACAATGGTCCGCCACGCTCAGAAGACAATTGGCATCGGGGGGCAGGTAGATCCGTGTGACCTTGGGGCTCTTGTTGGTGATGACATCGAGAAAACCCGGATCCTGGTGGGTGAAGCCATTGTGGTCCTGGCGCCAGACAGTCGAGCTCAGGAGGATGTTGAGCGAGGAGACGGGGGCCCGCCAAGAGACGTCGGTCCGGGCTTTCTCAAGCCACTTGGCATGCTGATTGACCATGGAGTCGATAATATGGGCGAAGGCCTCGTAGGTGTTGATAAGGCCGTGGCGTCCGGTCAGGAGGTAGCCTTCGAGCCATCCTTCCAGGGTATGTTCGCTCAGCATCTCCATAACGTGGCCATCCGGAGAAAGGAATCCTCCGTCGGCGTCGACCGGCAGACGCTCCGCCATCCATGCCTTTCCTGAGACCTCGTAGAGGGCCTGAAGGCGGTTGGAAGCGGTCTCGTCGGGACCGAAGACCCGGAAATTCTGGGGATTTTCCTTCATGACGTCCCGAAGGAACTCTCCCAGGATGAAGGTGTTCTGATCCTCGCGGATGGCCGGGGCAGGAACGGAGGCAGCATAGTTCCGGAAGTCCGGAAGCCGGAGCGGCACGCGGAGAAGCCCGCCGTTGGCATGGGGATTAGCGCTCATGCGGCGTCTTCCCTTGGGGGCAAGCTCCCGGATCTCCTCCCTGATTCTTCCCTTCTCATTGAAGATGGTCTCCGGATGATAGCTCTTGAGCCAGGTTTCGAGGATCTTCAGATGGGCCGGGTTGGTCGCTACATCCAGGACCGGGACCTGGTGGGCTCGCCAGAATCCCTCGATGTGATGTCCGTCCACCTCTTTCGGAGCGGTCCATCCCTTGGGAGTCCGAAGGACGATCATGGGCCACCGGCTTCGTTCCGGTTTTCCCGACTCCCGGGATTTTTTCTGGATGGAGCGCATTTCGGCGAGGCATCGCTCCATTGTCCGCGCCATGAGGCGATGCATGGACAAGGGATCGTCGCCTGAAACTATATGAGGCGTATAGCCATACCCTTCGAAGAGCTTCTGGAGTTCATCCTCGGATATGCGGGAAAGAATCGTGGGGTTGGCAATTTTGTAGCCGTTCAGGTGAAGGACGGGAAGGACGGCCCCATCCCGGATGGGGTTCAGAAACTTGTTCGAATGCCAGGAGGTGGCCATGGGCCCCGTTTCGGCCTCTCCGTCTCCCACCACCGCTACGACCAGAAGATCGGGATTGTCGAATGCGGCCCCGTATGCGTGGGAAAGACTGTAGCCCAGCTCCCCCCCTTCGTTGATGGAGCCCGGAGTTTCGGGGGTGCAGTGGCTGCCGACCCCTCCCGGATGGGAGAAGAGACGGAAGAATGTTTTCAGACCTTCTTCGTCTTGGCTCCTGTCCGGGTAAACCTCCGAGTAGGTCCCTTCGATATAGGCGTTGGCCAGGGAAGCCGGAGCGCCGTGGCCCGGACCGCTGATATAAAGCACATCGATGTTGTGGCGGCGGATGAGGCGATTTGTGTGGACCCAGACGAAATTCTGTCCGGGATCGGATCCCCAATGGCCCAGGAGACGGGCTTTGATGTGAGTGGGTTCCAGAGGATTGCGAAGAAGGGGATTCTCCCTGAGATAAAGCATCCCCAGGGAGAGATAGTTGGCCGCATTCCAGTAGCCGTTGAGCGCCATGATCTCCTTTTCGTCGGGTTCCTTGGCCATGGAAGGGGTCTCCTTGATAGAGGTGGAAGGAGAAAGAAAGAATGGTGTCCGCAATTCTTCTCAACCATACTCCATTCGACCCCATTTTGAACATCAGGAGAAATCACCCAGAGGCTCATTCAATGTCATCTGAATCCTTAAATCCGAAATCCTGGATTTCACCCAATCCAGATCACACTCAATTTCAAGGGTCTTCAATTGATTACAAGGGGATATATATATAAGCCAAATATTTTCCATTTTTTAAACCTTGAAGTTTTTTTTGAGAACAATACAATATCGGTCTGGTTTTTTCGACATATGGACATTTGAGGAGGAGCGGACAGAGAGTCTATGAGCGACACCACCAGGAAGGTTCGGCTGGAAGGGGATGAGGGGGATTCATTCGTTGAATTCTTCCGGATAAAGAAAGAGAACAATGTTGTTTTCTCTTTGCAGGATCAATCTCAACTGTTCCCTCTGAAGGAAGAGACCCACAATCCCTTCATCCTGCTACCGATCACAGGTGTTCTTCCGGCCTCCAGATTTCTGACGGTTCTGGATGGCGGTGACGGGTGGGGGATTGTGATCGGGCATCGCCCTCCGGAAGACAGAATGGATTCGGGTGACAGGAAAATGTGTCCTGGGGATTGTTCGGGAAAGGGGCCTGTCATTTAGGGGAAATTCCTGAGCAGATGACAGGCCCGTTAGGTAGTGATCGTATTACATCAAACAAAATTGATGACTATTGTAATTGGTCCAATGAGGCTCTATCATAAGGAAAAATTGGAGGATAAGATTTAATGATTCCATTGGGTTCCTTGTGACATTCGTGGCATCCCATGCAGAGAGGGCACGCCGAATGGCGGAAAGGCTCAATCTCTCCGGGAATGAATTACGGAAAAGAAAATCTTTTCTCGGACTGTCCGGGGAAGAAGAAACTTCCCTTCAACTTCTCCGTCCCTTGTTCCAGAAAACTATCCCCGCCTTCGTGACGCTTCTTCACCAGCGGATCGGGACCTTTCCCGAGATTGCCCGCATCCTGGAAGAGGCTCATTCCGAGAGCTGGCTGCGCTCTCGCCATGCAGAGTACTTCATCGAACTTGTTTCAGGTCCTTACGACATGGCCTATGTGCACAACCGACTGGCCGTCGGCATCTCGCATCAGGAAATCGGACTCGGACAGGAATGGGTCCAGGCCTCCTTCGGTCTCTTTCTCGAATGGGCCTGCCGGACCCTTCGGGAGGAACCGGACTCCCCTTTGTCCGCTAATCCCCGGCTGTCTGAAAGTCTTGCGAAGATCACCCTCTTCGACTCGGGTCTGGTCATGGAATCCTACTTCATGGCTGAAAATGAACGCATGGTGCTTCTGTCCCGGATCTTCGAGACCAATGCCGAAGCGGTCTGGATCTTTGATGGAAAATGGACCCTGCGCCACGCCAACAAAACCTCCGAAAAGATCATTGGATGGACACCCTCCGATCTTGTGGGCAAATCCCTTGAGGATTTTCTTGCGAAGAGTCCCCCCTCATCCAATCCGTGCAAGGAGAGGCTGGCGGAAGTTGCCGTCCGTGAGGGCCACTGGGAGGGGGAGTTATTGCTGACTCACAGAAACGGCTCCGAATTTTCAGTCTGGGCGACGCTCAATCTTCTGGAAGAGACTCCGGAGTCAGGCTGGATTCTCGAATTCCGGGATCGCACGGCAGAAAAACGGGTGGAGCGGGAGCTCCTCCAGAAGACAAACGATCTTCTTCGGTCGAATCGGGATCTCGAACAGTTTGCTTACGTGGCGTCCCATGACCTCCAAGAACCCCTTCGGATGGTGACCAGCTATACGCAGCTTCTGGCACGAAGATATGAGGGGCAGCTCTCGGAAGAGGCCGACGAGTTTATCAGGTTTGCGGTGGACGGTGCGATGCGCATGCAGGCGCTGATCAACGCCCTTCTCACCTATTCTCGCGTCGAAACCCGGGGGCGGCCCTTGATCGAGACGGAGACAGGGGTGGCTCTGGACCATGCCCTGGAAAACCTGAGCCTCGCTGTCAGGGAAAGCGGAGCGGTGATCGAACGGGGTCCTCTTCCCCGGGTTGTCGGGGATCCTGTGCAGATCATGCAGCTCTTCCAGAATCTGGTGGGGAATGCCCTCAAGTTCCGCACTCCCGACCGACCTCCCCGCATCACCATCCGGGCGGAAAAAGCGGGAGAATTCTATATGTTTTCCTTTTCCGACAATGGAATAGGAATCGATCCAGAGTATTTCGAGCGGATCTTCACGATATTCCAGAGGCTCCATACCAAGGAAGAGTATCCCGGCACAGGAATTGGACTGGCTCTCTGCAAACGCATCGTCGAGCGCCATGGCGGATCGATCGGGGTTCGTTCCGCTCCAGGGGAGGGATCAATCTTTTTCTTTACCCTGAAACCCTTCCTTGGTTGAAGGGGCGGGCCCCGATCCCTCCTCCGGGTCTCAAAATGCTTCATTCCAGAAAGGATCCATACCGTGACGCGCATTGAACAGGTTGGCCGCCCAGTCGAATTTCTCTTGGTCGAGGACAATCCGGGGGACGTTCGACTCACCCGTGAGGCCCTCAAGGACAGTAAAGTTCGGAACAATCTGAATGTCCTGGGGAACGGGATCAGCGCCCTGAACTATCTCCGGCGGGAGCCCCCTTATGAAAATGCACTTCGGCCTGACATCATACTTCTCGACCTCAACCTCCCGAAGATGGACGGCCGGGAGGTGCTTTCGAGAATCAAAGCCGACCCTGCCCTCAAGCGAATCCCGGTTGTGGTCATCACCTCATCGGAGGCGGAACAGGACATTCTCCGCACCTATGACCTCCATGTGAACTGCTATGTGACCAAGCCCGTAGACCTCGACCAGTTCATCAAAGTCGTGCAGTCCATCGAAAGCTTCTGGCTGACGATCGTCCAGCTTCCGATGCCCGATGAAGCGGAGTTCTCTCCCCGTGATTGACCGAACGCTCAAGGTTCTTCTGGTCGAAGACAATCCTGGGGATGTTCTGCTCGTGGAGGAAATGCTCCGCTCTGCCGGGGAGCATCGGGTCGAACTTAGTTCGACCAACAGGATCTCCACGGCCCAGGAGATCCTGTGTGCTCAGGTCATTGATGCCCTTCTTCTTGATTTGGGGCTTCCCGATGTCAATGGTCTCGAAACCCTGGAAAAAATCCACAGGATTTATCCGGAGCTTCCTATCGTCGTCCTCTCTTCCCTCGAGGACGAGGAAATGGCCGTTTCAGCCCTCCAGATCGGGGCCCAGGACTTCCTCGTCAAGGGAATGATCAACGGCCACCTTCTGACACGATCCCTTTTTTACGCCATCAAGAGAAAGGAGCTTGATTCCCGCCTCCTTTTCATCGCCCACCACGATTCCCTGACAGGAGTCTACAACAGGAAGTTTTTCTACGAGCAGCTGGACCTTTCCATCGACATGTCGATGAAACACAATCTGAAGTTCGCCGTTCTCTTGATCGATCTCGCCAATTTTCGGGGGGTCAACGACACCTTTGGCCAGGCCGTTGGGGACTTGCTTCTTGTGGAAGTCGCCAGGTTGCTCAGGAATGTGGTCCGGACATCCGATACGGTGGCCCGGATGGGAGGTGACGAATTCGGCCTGATTCTCCAACCAGTCGAGGACGAGAAGCATGTTTCGGGAGTGGCCAGAAACATAAGGGAGAGTCTCTGCCGTCTCCACAACATCGAAGGCAACGGGATCGATCTTGATCTTGCGATGGGCCTCAGCCTTTTTTCCTCCGACGGGAAAACCGCCGGAGAGCTGGTCCGCAAAGCAGGGAGAGCCCTTCAGCTTTCCCGTGAGACGGGCGAACCTCCGCTTCATTTTTACACCCCCTCCATGGAGGAGAGTCTCAAGATCCGCAAAGAGGTGCGCTCGGAATTTTCACAAGCCCTCAAAAACAACGAACTGGTTCTCCACTATCAGCCCATTGTCAATCTCCGGACCCATCTCCTGACAGGGGTGGAGGCGCTTGTGCGCTGGAACCATCCCGACCGAGGACTTCTTTTGCCGGGAGCCTTTCTCCCCCAGATCATGGGAACAGAGCTGATCGTCTCGATGGGAGACTGGGTCCTGCAGGAGGCGATTTCCCGGCTCTCAGGGTGGTTAGGCCAGGGGATCACCCTTTCGATGAGCGTCAATGTCGATCTTCTCCAGCTCCGGAAACCGGACTTCGTTTACAGGCTTTCAAACCTCCTGAAACAGTATTCATGGCTCCCTCCCCGTCTTTTGGAACTTGAAATTTTGGAAACATCGACCGCCGAAGACTTTCCGAATCTCCCGGACATTCTTTCGGAAATTCATGACATGGGAGTCCGCCTGGCCATCGACGATTTCGGAACAGGGTACTCTTCATTGGCCTACCTGAAACATCTTCCTGTCGATACCCTGAAGATCGACCGGGGATTCGTGATCGGGATGTGCAGTAACCGGGAAAACCTGGCCATCATCGAAAGCATCGTGAGTCTGTCCAGGATATTTGGTCGGGTCGTGGTTGCCGAAGGCATGGAGGAAATGGAGTATGCTCCCCTTCTCATCAAGCTTGGATGCGACCATGCCCAGGGGTTTGCCATCGGGCGTCCCTTGCCTGCGGAGGAGTTCCTCGTATGGCGCCGGGAATGGCTTGCAAGCGATAGTTCGGAAAAACTTCTTCCTCTTCCTCCAGTGAACATCCTTTCGATCCTTTCGACCCAGGTTGAGCATTTTGCCTGGATCCAGCATATTCTTTCTCTTGTCCACAAGGCCTCCTCGACTGAGCTTTCCCCGACCGAGGAGGAGGCCTTTTTCTCCCCTCCAGCCCAGGATTGGTACATGAACGAGGGGCGGGCCCATTATGGCTCGATTCCCGCCTTTCAGGAGCTTAACTCCCTTCATCGGGAGTCAAGGGAGCTAGCTCAGGAGATGCTTCGCTATATCCATGAGCGGAACATTGAAGGCATGCGATACGACTCCCGACGTTTGCTCCTTTCGAAGGATACCCTCCTTGCCCTCTATGGGATCCTCCAGAAGGATGCCCTGTTTCGTTCCATTCTCGACAAAAGGGAGATATCCTGATGGGGAAGAAGCATCCGGCAATTCCCCCATCGGACTTTTTTCGCTGGGGCTGCACCGCCAGCCTTGGCTCTGGCAAAAATCTCTGTTCTTGTCCACGCAGCCATTCAGCCGGGGATGGAAAGGGGCGTTTCCTGTCATGAAATCTCCGATTTCTATTTTCTTTTTGACCTCGGAGGTTCTTCCGGTTGTCAAGACGGGTGGGCTGGCCGATGTCTCCGCCGCGCTCCCGGCTGCCATCTCTGAGTTGCATGATGAGGATGTCGACATCAGGATCGGGACGGTGGCCTTCCGTGGAGTCGAGAATCTTCCAGGCTTTTCCCTCATTAAGACCTTTGTCGCCCGGACTCCGGCAGGCCCGCTCACCATCAGGATCTTTGAAGGGCGCCTTGGAAAAGGGAATGTTCCGGTCTATGCCGTGGACCCCGAGGGTCTTTTTGACCGGCATGGACTCTATGGAGAACGTGGTGGCGAGTACTTCGACAATCTCGAGCGCTTTTCTCTTTGGAATCATGCCCTTCTCCATCTTCCGGCAGTCGTGGGTTATTCGCCGGATATCATCCATGCCAACGACTGGCAGACGGCCCTTTCCATTCCGCTTTTCACCCATGTGGTCCGTCCGAGGATCCAGACAAAGCCTCACAGGTCCCTTATTTCGATTCACAACATGGCCTTCCAGGGAGTCTATCCTCTCGACCAATGGCACTGGACGGGACTGCCCCCCTCATACAACAGCTTCGACGGACTCGAGTTCCATGGCCATCTTTCTCTCCTGAAGGGAGGAATCCAGTTTGCCGACCTCGTCACAACCGTCAGCCCCGGCTACCGGGAAGAGATCCTCTTCGAGCCCGGGGGGTGCGGTCTCTCTGGAGCCCTGCGCCACCGTCAGGACAGGTTTGTCGGACTTTTAAACGGCATCGACGACCGGGAATGGGATCCCGCATCTGATCCCTTTCTCCCGGTCCACTTTTCCGGGCGTGATCCTGTTCCCAAGGAGCTTCTGCAAGAGAGGATGCGGAAGGAGTGGGGGCTTTTTTCAGGGGGGAGACGACCCCTGTTCGGGGTCGTCTCCCGGATGGCCCACCAGAAGGGGTTGGATCTTCTGGCCGAAACCCTTCTCGCCATGGGAGAGAAGGGGGACCTGGGAGGGGACTGGGTCGTCCTGGGTTCGGGTGATCCGCGTCTCGAAGGGCTTTGGCGGACCCTTCAGACCTCCTTCCCGGACCAGATTCACCTTCGAATAGGATTCGACGAACCGTTGGCCCACCGAATCATCGGGGCTGCCGACTTTCTGCTCGTTCCCTCGGTCTATGAGCCCTGCGGGCTGACGCAGATGTATGCGATGCGTTATGGAACACTGCCTGTGGTCAATCCGACGGGAGGTCTCAGGGATACTGTGGCGGACGGAAAAACGGGGATATGGATGGACGAATTGTCGGAGAACGGGATCAGAAAAGCCATTTTCAAGGCCCGGACCCTTTACCTTGAAGGTCACGAGATAAAG
>JAJYPO010000073.1 GCA_021795275.1 Nitrospirota bacterium
TCCTGTGTTCGCGCCCTTCCCGGGACGGACGTCTTCTTCCTTTCTTTCCCATGGCGTCCGGTCCCTCCCGCCGCCCTTTTCAGGGCGGACGATCAGAGGTATCCTCCCGGCCCTCCCTTCTTCTCCTCCCGGCCCCCGCCGCGGGCTTCGTCGATCTGGCGCAGGGTGTGTCCCAGCCATTCGTGGAGGGAGCGGGCCGTCTGAAGATTCGCGACCATGCCGCACTGGACGAGACGCACCACCTTCTGCTCCGCGAACTCCACCGGCTTTCCGGCGGGGATCTCGGGCGAGATCTCCCGGATTTCGTATTCCGGAGGCGGCATCCGCTCCAGAAAGAATTCCATGACCAGGTCTCCGGACGGTAGGACCCCCCCGTAAATCCCGGACACGGGGTGGTGCTGGAAATCCTCCGGATACTCCCACTCGAACCGCAATCTCTTCGCCATCTCCGTCCTTTCAATCAATGGTCAGTTTTCGAGGGCCCGCGCCATCAGAATGGCCATGTGGGACACCTCGACCTCCTCTCCGAGCCCGTCGCGGAGCTTCATCTGGCAGGCGGGACAGCCGGTGGTCACCGTTCTCGCCCCGGAGGCCTTCACCGCCGACCGCTTTCGCTCGAAGATCCTCTCCGAAAGCCCGGGGTTCTTTATCAGGTAGGATCCGGCCCCTCCCGCGCAGCGGTCGTAATCGGCCATCGGGCGAACATCCTCCCCGAAGACCGCCTCGATGAGACGGTGGGGGGCCTCGGTCACCCCGGCCGCCCGGAGGTGGCAGGATTCGTGGTAGGCGAGCCCGCCGCCCAGCGGTTTTTTCCGGGACTTCTCAGAGATCTCCGCAAGAACAGGGGCCATCTCCTCCGACATCATGTACTCCGAGACGTGGCGCACCCGGGAGGAAAGCCGCGAGGCTTCCTCCCGCTCCCGGGTTCCCGGCTCGAAAAGCTCCGGCATGTCCTTGAGGGCCAGGGTGCAGGAGGCACAGCCGGTCACCACCACCGGGTAGCCTGAAAGGGAGGCGAGATTCTTTCGGGCGGCCTCCCGGACCAGCTCGGCATGGCCGTAGGTTTCGATGGGAGTTCCCGAGCAGGTCTGCCCGGGAAGGACCAAAGTCCGGGGCGACCGCGACAGAAGGGCGATGACCGCCTCTCCGATCCCGTCGTCGAAGTAGCGGGCGGCGCACCCGTGGAAGTAGGCCAGGTCCCCGGTCCGCCCCCCTTCGGTCGTAAGGGCGCGAAATCGGTCCCGGAGAAGCTCCGTGCGGATCCTGGGAAGGACGAGCCCCTTCGGAAGACAGGCCGTCGGAGCGACGGGACGGAGCGCCTTCCGGGAGAGCCCCTCCAGAAGGAAGCGGACGGGACCCCGATCCCAGAGACCCTGTGTGCGACCGAGGAGCGGAACGACCCGGTCGAGGCGGTCGTCCAGAAGCGCCCGGAAAAGGCGTTTCGAGACGGGATCCCCGCCCCGTTTCGCCCGGGCGTCGAGAATCACCCGGGAGACGTCCACCCCCGCCGGACAGGTCGATCGGCAGGACTTGCAGTTGAGACAGGCATCGAGAATGGCGTCGGGAGGAGTCCCCATGCGGGGATCGGAGAGGATCTGGTACCACCCTCTGGCGCCTTCGTCCTCCCGTCTCAGAACGTCGAAGGAAGGACAGACGGTGTTGCATTTTCCGCAGGTGGCGCAAGGCCTGGCCACGCGCTCGAGATCGAGGTTGTCGAGAAAGGAGGCGGTGGAGATCTTGACCCCCGGGTTCAGGAACCCGGCCGGATCGAAGGCCTTCTTCACCTCCCGGAACATCCCGTAGATCTCCTCCCCGTAGACCATCGGAAGGAACTCCGCCCGGACTCTCCCCTCCCCGTGCTCCCCGCAGGGAACCCCCTCGAAGCGGGCGATCGCCTCCCGATGGATGGTCTGGCTGATGTGAAGCAGACGCTCGGGAGTCTTCTCCTCCAGGACATTCATGAGGGGGTTGATGTGGGCGTTCCCGTTGCCGATATGGCCATAGACCGCCACCGGAACCCCCTCCTCCCGAAAAAAGTCCCGGAGAAAGGAGAGAAGGTCCGGGAGCCGCCCGACGGGAACGGCGACGTCGTCCGCGAAGTTGATGGGCCGATGGACCCCGTCGTAGCGGTAGAGGGTGGGAAAGAGCGCGTGCCGCGCTTTCCAGAGCGCCTTCTGGTGATCCGGATCCACGGCCACCTGAAGGGGGACGGGTGCGGGATAGCGGGAAAGGAGGGCGCGGGAAGCGGCCACCAGATCCTCCTGGGGCTCCGAATCGAACTCGATCAGGAGCAGGGAGTCGGCCTCGGCCGGGATCCCGAACCGGGCCCGCCCGATCAGATCCAGGGTCGCCCGGTCCATCATCTCCAGGGCCGACGGGGAGAGGGGCAGGAGTTCCCCGACCGCGGCCCCCAGGTCCGAAAGGGTCAGGAAATAGGCCAGGAGAGTCACTCGACGCTTCGGAAGCGGACGGACCGCAAGGGTCGCATCGGTCACGAAGCCCAGCGTCCCTTCGGAGCCTACGATCAGACGGAGGGGATCGAAGATTCCTTTCGTTCCCGTCCGCATCGCTTCGTCGTACGCGATCGCCAGGTCGAAGAGGTTGTAGCCGGAGGAGTTCTTTGAGACGTGGCGCATCCGGGACAGGAGGAGCGGGGTCCATTCGGGGAGATGCCGCACCACCTCCCGGAATCCCCGGACCGTCATCCGCCCCTCGAGTTCCTCCCAGGTATTCCAGGAGACGGGGGCGAGCGCATGGGGGCTTCCCTCGTCGTCCAGAAAGGAAAGCCCCCGGACATTGTCCTTCATCGCCCCGTACTTGAGGGCATGGGCCCCGGCGGCATTCGTACCGATCATGCCCCCGATCTGGCAGGCCTGGGCGGAAGAGGGGTCGGGAGGAAAAAAATACCCCAGACGGGCCAGACGATCCGAGAGCTCCTTGAGGATGACACCCGGACCGACCCGGACCGTCCCCTCCTCCAGTGTGTCGAGGTCGATCCGGTTCATCCGGGTCAGGCCGACCACGATCCCGGGGCCGATCGCCGCCCCCGTCAGGTTGGTTCCGGCCGAACGCGGGGTCAGGGGAACCCCGTTTTTGCGGGCGTAGACCACCACCTTTGACAGCTCTTCAACCGATTCGGGAAGGACCACCGCCTCCGGCCAGACCCGGTGGATCCCGGCGTCGTAGGAATAGGCCTTCCGCTGGAAATCTTCCGAAAGAACCCGTTCCTTTCCCAGGAGGGCGCGGAGGTCGGAGAGGAGGGAGGGCGCGACGGACGGAGGGGTCACGGCCCGAAGACCTTGCGGCTCCCATTCCCCATCGGCGTCGGATCGAGGCGGGAGAGGTCGGATCCTTCCTTGTAGATGAAGGCACCCCGGTTCTTCTCGTACCCCCATCCGTCCGGACCGGCCCCCACCTGACGCATGGCGAAGACCTGTCCGGAGAGATTGTCGAGCATGTGGACGGCCATGGCTTCGGGCGTGGCCGGAAGCAGAGGAGAGCCGTACTCGAGCTCTCCATGGTGGGCCAGGATGAAATGGTGGAGAAGTCTGAGATAGCGCTCCGGAAAGTCGGTCAGACGCCGGGCGACCTGGGTGCACTTTTCGACTCCCAGGGCCATGTGGCCGACCAGGCGCCCCTCGTCGGTGTAGGAGAAACCTGCGGAGGGGGAGATCTCCCAGCACTTGCCGATGTCGTGCAGGAAGAGCCCGAGGAGAAGGAGATCCCGGTTCAGGGAGAGGATCGGGGCCACGGCGTCTCCCATCGCCAGAATCTCCAGGGTGTGCTCGAGCAGGCCCCCGACCATGGCGTGATGGTTTCGCTTCGCGGCCGGAGCCCTGGGAAAGAGCTCCACCACCTCCGGGTCCCGCAGGATTTCCGTACCGAAAGACTTCAGGTGGGGATCGGACAGGGAGTCCATGTATTCCCGCAGGCGGGCCATCCCTGTCGCGCCCTCGACCCGGCTCTTCGGGATGAAGGCGGCGATCTCCTCCTCCGAGGCCTTGAGCGGCTCGATCCGGGACAGCCGGATCTGCTGCTCGTTGTTGTACATGATCAGCTGTCCTTCGGCCATGACGAGGCCCCCGACCCGGATCCCCGGATCCACCGACCCGGCGTTCTCCCAGAGGCGGGCGGGAATGTCGACGGGAGGATCCTCCTTCCGCTCTCCGCGGAAGGTCAGCGTCAGAAAGAGGGAGGGTCCGTTCTTGCCTTCGTTGACGGTCTTTGTCTTGACGAGAGCGACACCTTTCTTCGAGGCCATGGCGATCTTCCCTGGAGATTGAGTGTGAAGGGATGGAGAAAACGTTCCTCCATTATAATCCACGGATCGACCGGATGCGACAGGATCCGATATCCCGATCACCCCCGGGGATCGATCCGGAGGTTTTTCAGATGTTCCCGGTCCTTGCGGGATATGTAGGCGATCAGGGGCTCTTCGCACTCCTCGGGGAAGTCGAGGAACTCGATGCCCATCGCCATGAGGTCTGTTCCCGTCTCCCGGCCGGAGTGCTCGAGATAGATCACGCGGGCCGAAAGGGGAGGAAGACGGAATCCGTCGAGATCGGTGCTCTCGAGAAGAACGGTGTCCCCCTCCCGGAACAGGTCGTTGGGCTCTCCCCTTTCGTTTTTTTCCGGAAACAGGACCCGCATGCCTGAGCTCCCGAGATTCACAGGGCGGACCATCTCCTGGCTGCCGTTCGTCTTCGTCAGCCGAACCGGCGGAGTCGAGGGAGGAAGAGAGACCCTCAGGGTGGCTCTCCGCTGGGCATGGAAGGTTTCGTGCGGGAAGAAGAGACGGACGATCCGTTGGTCCCCGACCTTGTCTCCACCCCGGATCCGGGCCCGGAAGCCGGTGTCCACCCCGTTCGCCTTCCCGTAAAAGATGACGGAGCCCCCGGGAACGAGATGCTCGTTTCCGATCTCGGGATGGAGCCCATCGAGAAGGACCAGGTCCTCCCGCCGGTCGGCGTCGAGGACCATCGTGGCGTAGACGAGGCGCACATGGCTGTCGAACAGGAAAACGAGCGGGACTTTGTCGAAGGCCATGAGCTTGAGGAGATATTCGGAAAAGAGGACGGACTCCTGACGGAAAGGCTTTCGGAACAGATGCGGCATCGCGCTTTCAGCGCCCAAGAGTCTTCCTTTCGCTGTCGACGGTCCATCGGCTCATCCGACCATCCTAGGCCTTTTTCCTTCCCGCGACAATTCCGGATCAGGACGCGCCAGAAAAGAGGCCCTCCGGAAGACGCTCCAGAATCTCGAGAGCGGCTTCCGTCGCCTCGAGGGTGGGTCGCGCCCCTCCGACGGGGGCAAAGCCCCCTTCCAGACCCTGGCAGAAGAGGACCCGGAGCCGGAGGGTCTCGGCCGCCTCCGGGTCCGGCGGTTTTCTTCCCATCCGCAGGCCGGCCAAAAGGATGAAGAGATCGGAGCGGGAAGAGCCGGGAACCAGGACATACCCCAAAACGGGGTGGCGATAGGGGGCCTCTTCCGGAACGGGCCCGGAGGGAACAGGAAGCAGTCCTTCAAGAAAGGAACGGTCGGCTCCTTCGAGGATCGTCGGGAGATCGCCCCCCGAGGGCGTGCTCCGGAGGAAGGAGGTCAGATTCGCCACCTCGCCGGACCCCGCCGGGATTTCCGCCAGGAGGCGCACCCGAAACAGGAAGGCGAGGTCCCGAAGAAGGTCCGGGCCCTCCTCGGGAGACACCGTTTCCGACAGGAGGCGGGCGGTCTCCCGGCGCAGAAGGAGATGGTCTCCCTCCGAAAGGGAGATCCCCGCCAGTCTTTTCGCCTCCAGGGCCCAGGCGAGATAGGGGGAACGTCCATGGTATCCGTCCTCGGCGAGGCTCCGGAGAATCCACTGCTGGTCTTCCGGACGCGCCGGACTCCCTTCTCCGAGGCGCTTCAGGGAGGAGAGAGCGAAAAAGGTGTCCGCGACGTTGGAAAATCCCGCGCCGCTCTCCGGGTCCCGAAAGGAGCAGAAGCCTCCTTCCGGCATCCGGCAACGGGCCAGATAATCGAGAAGAGTCTCTTTCCGGATATGGATCATGGCAGACTCCATCGGTTTCGCAGCCTCGGCCCGGGGGGAAGTTCCTCTCCGGCGTGACGAGTAGGACTCGGGGGGGCCTGCCATCATGGGCCCCGGTCGGCATGCCACAGCGGATTTCCGCCCCGATCCCGCAATGTCTCATTTTAGCGGATTTTCCAGGACATGGCACCACAACGTCTGACGTGGATTCCCTGTCCTGGGGGATATGACCCTTGCACAGGAATGAAATGAGTCTGCTCTTACCTTTCATGAATTGACAGATTCCGGTCGGGTGCTATCATAAATATATGAGAATGGATTTCAAATCCATATCTTCTTCCCCCGGGCGAGGCCCCGGAAGGAGATCCCCTTTTCGTTCGCGCTTGCGTCCTGGAGTGAAAAGGGTGTCCGAAAAAAAGGAGTGTGCCATGAATGTCTCAGAAGTGCTTCTCAAGAAAGCAGAAATCATCGGCTTGCGGGCTCCGGTCGATGTCGTTCCGGATCCGACGGTCGAGGGATTCGATCAGTGGAAGGCCGGCCTGCTCACCTATTTCGGGTGCGCAATCGACAACTACCTCGACAAAAATCATCTGGACATGATGACGGACGAGATGCTCGAATCCATGAAAAAAGGATTCACCCGGCTGGTCGTCTCCCAGCCCTATGTGGAGGCCCCGCTCCAGCCGATGGAGCCGACGCCCCGCCAGATCGAGAGCCGGATCATCGAGGAAGTGTTCACGGAGCTCAAAACCATCCCCCACCATTGTACCCATTGATCCTTGCATCTGCCGGAACACGGGGGAAGGGATCTCGTCTTGCCCTTCCCCTTTTTTTTTTGGCCCTGCCTATTCCTTTTTTAGATGGTTCTATGGATCTTGTAAGGAAGGGTTTTTCTCTTAACTCTCCCTTTTTTTCCATTGACGCCTTTTCCAGTCGGAACCCTTTGCCGGAGATTTCCACGGTCGATCCGGCCAATACCGCCGGAACTCCATCTCCTTGTCCCTGTCGCGGCTGAGGGGCCCTTCAGGATCGGGGTGGCGTCCCACGGCTGAAGGGTTTTCTTCCCGGAGCGGCGCTTCGAGCGGGTGGCACCGGCCCGCGGAACTCCCCGCCCTCTTCTCCGGATTGCCGGTCGGGACGCCCGGCCTGCGTTCCGGCGTTTTTCTGCCTTTCGGACACGGGCTCCCTCTCGTCGTCGTGTCGGGAGAAAGACCGGATTCCTGATCGGTTCGGACGAAGCGGACGATTCTTCCTGTTCATCTCAGCAACCGCACCCAATATCCGAAATCGCATGAGGAAGAATGAGGGGATAAAAATAGGAAACTCCTTGTCGTTTCTGGTTAAATGGATGTTGTCGAAGACAACCATTTACCACCCGAAGGGTGAAACGAAATGGGCCGCTTCGTGGTACGTCAAAGCGTTCTTCCCTTCAAGCCCGAATCGACCAACGACACGATGGCCTCCCAGTCGGGGATGGCTCTGTTCGGAGAATTTCTTCGGATGATCGTCAGGGACTAAGGGGCTTCTGGAGATCGGAGAGGGACCCTCGACATAGACGCGACCCGGATCGTGGCGGAGAAAGCCCAGGCCCAATGGACCTCCAAAGGGGAAAAAAGGTGCATTCCCCTGGTGGGTCATGTGAGAGAATTCTCCGGAATGGTGGTGCATGAAGATTTCCGGGAGGGGAACGCCGCTCCGGCCGCCGGACACGTTCCGCCACTCCTCCTGTAATCTCAGGTTCTGAAATCAATTTCGGTTCTTGGGCTCCACAAAATTGTTGCGACAGGAAAAAGACCTCGGGTATAATTGCCGGACAGCCCGATGCGGGAGAGCTCTTCGAGGGAGCCTCCGTCGGGATTTCTTCGTTTCCGGAACCGGCATTTTCACGCGAATCTGTCCAGCCGTCCCCGGAACCCAGGCCGGTACACAAAAGAGACGATGAGCCCTTGTCGCACAATGCCCCCATATCCCCGTTAACTTTTCACCCATCGCAGGTTTGCCAAATGACAAATGATCCCGCTCCGGACCGACCCTCCGATCTTTTGCCTCCCGTCCCGTCCCGGGACACGATTCCGAGTCTCTCCGGCTCCTTCGCCGATCAGGAGAGGGACAGCTGCGCGGTCATCGCCGTCCTCTCCAAGACCGGACGGGGCTCTCACCGACTGCTCCATGAAGCCCTCGAGGCCCTCCAGAAGATGGAGCACCGGGCCGGACAGATCCGGAACGAGGGGGACGGGTGCGGCATCCAGATGGACATCCCTAAACCCCTCTGGCGCCGCTGGCTCCAGAAGGAAGGACGCGACGGGGGCCTCGTCGAGGATCCCCGGTTCGTGGCCGGCCATCTCTACCTGAGGGGAGACCACCCGGACAACGAGGCGGCTTTCATCAAAAAGATCTTCGCGGAAGAGGGATTCGAGGTCCTGATGGTCCGAAAGGGCCAGACCCTCCCCCGACGGGTCACCCCCTTCCCCGACAACCAGCCCCATTTCTGGCAGGTGGCTCTGCTTTCCGCCCCGGGATCGAACCCCCTTCACGCTACTTTCCAGGCCCGGACCCGTCTCGAGCGGGACGGCATTCTGCACATCGCTTCCCTCTCTCCGTCCGTCGTCGTCTACAAGGTCAAAGGGACGAGCTTCATCCTCGCCGACTACTTCCTCGACTTCCAGGATCCCCAGTGCCAGGGAACCCTCGTTCTGGGCCACAGCCGCTATTCGACCAATACCCTTTCGGTGACGGAGCGCGTCCAGCCCTTTTCCGTCCTTGGCCACAACGGCGAGATCAATACCATCGACAAGCTCCGGAGGGAGTCCGCCATGCTCGGGATTTCCCCGGTCGCGAGCGGCAGCGACTCCCAGGATCTCGACCGGACCCTCGAAGGGCTCATGGTCCAGTTCGGATTCAGCCTGATCGAGGCCATGGAAATCCTCTTTCCCCCCGTCACCCACATCATCTCCGCCCTCGACGACGAGCGGAAGGCCATGTACTTCCTCTACCGGCGCTTTCTCGGCCCCCTGGCCCAAGGTCCGGCGGCCATCATCGCCCGGTACGGGAACGAAGCGGTCTTCTCCGTCGACGCACTGGGCCTTCGGCCCCTCTGGACCTTCGAAACGGACAGCACTCTCTACTTTTCCTCCGAGAGAGGGATCATCCGGGCCCACCAGATGGTCGCCGAACCCAAGCCTTTCGCCCCCGGGGAAAAAATGGCGGTTCAGCTCACCCCCAGGGGAGTCCGCATCCTGGGATACCCGGAAATCCAGAACACCCTCTTCGACCGCTTCAACGAAAAGATCCGTCCAGCCCTTAACAAAACCCAGCACGAAACGAATTTGAAGGATCTCTCTGCCCGGGAATTCCTCGGCCTCGACCAGGAGGGATCCCTCTGGGATCGGCCGGTCCAGACTCTCTGGAACCCTTTCGGCTTCGCGACGGAGGACCTGGACATTCTGTCGGGGATGGCTTCGATCGGGATGGATCCGGTAGGTTCCCTGGGCTTCGACGGCCCCCTCGCCTCGCTCAATCCCGAGCGGCAGAACATTCCCGACTACTTCAAGGAAAGCGTGGCGGTCGTGACCAACCCGGCCATCGACCGGGAGCGGGAAATGGAGCATTTTTCCCCCCGGATCGTCCTGGGTCCCCGTCCCTACTTCGGGCACTCGGTCCGCGTTCCAAAGGGACTCGACATTTCCCTGCCCATCCTGCTGGGGGGACACCTGTCGGCGATGCCTCTTCCCAACGACCGCTACCGGGCCCTGGCGAAAAAACACGGCACCTATCTGCTCGAGGACCTTCCCCGGTATTTCCCCCGCACCGCCATCCGGATCCTGGATTCGACGAGGGAGGAAGGAACGAGCCTCCGGGAGGCTCTGGAGGCGATGGGCCGCACTGCGGTCGACGCCGCCCGCTCCGGGACCGAGATTCTCGTGATCGACGACAGCGCCGCCCTCCGTCCGGGCCGGATCTGGGTCGAGCCCGCCCTGACAGTCGCGACGGTCGACCGGGCCCTGCGCCGGGCCTCCGTCACTCCGGGCTCCCCGAACCTGAGACGGGCCCTCTCCCTCGTCGTCCACAGCGGGGCGCTCCGAAACCTCCACGACCTCATCTTCTACTTCTCGATGGGGGCGGACGCCATGTGCCCCTTCCTCATGCTCGAATCCATCCTCGTCCCCCCGAAAGGAACGGAGTCCTATCCGGAGGGCGAGGCGGAAGCCCGTATGGACCGGACCGTCCTGGCGATGCAGAAGGGGATCGAGAAGATCATTTCGACCATGGGGATCCATGAAATGCGGGGCTACGGCCGCCTCATGTCCTCGATCGGACTTTCGGTCGAGGTCTCCGAGCTCTTCGCGACCCCCAACTTCTTCACCAGCGAAAAGTCCGGACTTTCCTGGTCCCGGATCGAGGGAGAGGCCCAGCTTCGCAGATC
>JAJYPO010000074.1 GCA_021795275.1 Nitrospirota bacterium
AAACTTGCATATTCGCGAAGTGACGAAACGGATGCGCGCGGGACCTGGGACCCGGAGACGCGGGGAGTCTCGGCCTGAATCCCTTCGCGAGGCGAAAGATTCTCGGCAGGAGCGGCGGGGGGAGGAGGGGGAAGAGGGGGTGGCGCCTCCGTGGGAGCGGACGCTTCGGGGGAGTCGCCCGACTTGGAGGCCTTGATCCGGACAATGACGCTGGCCTCGACTCGGGACATGCCGTGGGACCGGGCATAGTCTTCCGCTTCCTTTTCAACATTCTTGCGGATGAAAAACGGAACCTTCTTCAGCAATGCCTGGGCATCATCTGTCCAGGGAATCCCCGAGTCTTCCTGGTCTTTCGCCTCATCCGCCGCCATAACCGTCCGTCCTCCCTTAGGTCAATACTTCCGAAGCACATCCTCTCCGGCCTTCATAAGCATCACCGGCAGGCAGGGCCCGAAGCCCTGTCCTTCCTCAACATCCGACCTCTTGCCTCAAACGGGAATCGCGGGCTATTATGCCACAGGAATCAAAAAAGTCGCAAATCCACTCCTTTAATCCATAAGGCCGCATCCATGGAACCCCCGGATTTTCCGTCAACATTCGCTTCCATGCATGCGGTCTCCAGAAAAGTGGCCGCCTCGCTCGGGTGGGAACGGGAAGCGGATCTCCGGGAGATTGCCCGCCAGTGGAAGGAGATCTTCGGAGATCCCATCGGGCGGGTCTCCTATCCCTCCGCCCTCCTCGAAAAGGAACTGGTCATCGCCTGCTCCTCGGCTCTCTGGAAGCGCGAACTCACCTATCTCCTTCCCGAAATCCGCACCAAGCTCCTGGAGGCCTGCCCCCGTCTCTCCGGGAAAGCACTCGCCTTCAGGGTCGTTCGTCCTTTTTCTCCCCCCGTTCCTGACAAGGCCGCAGCTGTTATAAGACCGGCGGTGATCGAATCCCTCTGGGCCCGGGCCGAAGAGATCGCCTCAAGGCTCCCGGAACCCCTGCAGGAACGGGGACGCGCCTTTATCCTCCGGCAGATGCTCAGGGGCCTCACCCTATCTGGCGAGGAGAACCCTGGGCACCCGGACCCTCCGGAGAGGTGATTGTTCCGGTCCGGGCCTTAATGCTAGGATGACTAGAAATCGCATCTTTTCTTCATTCATCCAGCAAGGAACCCGATATGGATCCGGACACTCCCCTCTTGATTCCCCCTCCCGAACGGAGCCTGACTGTCGTCAACCACCAGACCGGGACAATCCTTCACCTTAAGCCCGTGAAAACAGTCCAGGCCCTCCTGGGGGTTCTTGGCTTTTCCCCGGAGACCGTCCTCGTCATCCAGAAGGATGCCCTCCTCTGCGACGACGATCCCATCGATCCGGGCCAGCCTGTCGAAGTGAGACCCGTCATATCCGGGGGATCCCATTCATGAAGTGCCGGGCCTGCACAAAAAAGGCGGTCATCAAGCTTCCCAGCCACAACAGCGCCTTTTGTCCGGAATGCTTCGACCGGTTTGTCCTCTCCCAGGTCGGGCGCGCCATCGACGAACACAAGATGATCGCCCCCGACGACCATGTCCTTGTCGCGGTCTCGGGAGGAAAGGATTCGCTGGCCCTCTGGGAAATCCTGATGCGGCTGGGGTATAAGACGACCGGATTTCATCTCGATCTCGGCATCGGAGACTACTCCAGGGAGAGCCGGGGCCATGTCGAATCCTTCGCCAGCCGTCACCATCTCCCGCTCGTGGTGGAATCTCTCCGGGAGGAGGTCGAGGGATCGGTCACGGACATCGCCCGGGCGACCCGGCGACCGGCGTGCTCCGGCTGCGGTCTCTCCAAGCGGTATTTCTTCAACAGGACGGCACTCCGGATCGGGGCCTCGGTCCTTGCCACCGGACATAACCTGGATGACGAGGCGTCGAGGCTCTTCGGAAATCTCCTCCACTGGCACGACGAATACCTGGCGAAGAACCGTCCGGATCTTCCGGCCATCAAGGGTCTCTCCAAAAAGGTCAAGCCGCTGGTGCGGCTCACCGAAAAGGAGATGGCCTCCTACGCCTTCCTCCGGAAAATCCCCTATGTCCTCAAGGAGTGCCCCCATTCGGTGGATGCCAAGCAGCTCCTCTACAAGAAGCTGCTAAACGAGGTCGAGGCGGCTTCGCCCGGCACAAAGCACGCCTTCCTCTTCGGATTTCTCGAACGGATCGACACGTTTTACCCCGAATCAGAAATCCCGGAAGAGGAAGAGGAAGAGGAGACCGATCTCTCCCCCGAGGGACAGTGCGAGCGCTGCGGTGAAATCTCATGGACACCCGTCTGCAGTTTCTGCCGGCTCAAGGAGCGGGTCCGGGAGGAGCTCGCCAAAAATGGGGAGAAAGAGCCCCGCCCTTCCTGAGGATCCGTCTCCTTCTAATGCTGCCAGAGGATCCGGTGATATTCGAGTGGAACCTTCACCCCCTCGTGGAAGGGTATCACCCGGAGGGTATAATCCCCCACGGGACGGTCGCCCGGAACGGTCGCCTGAAAGATGAAGCCGTTCCTGGCCCCGGAGAGAATTTTCGTTCTGTCCATGGCCTTCCGGAAGGGGGGACCTCCCCTCGGGGCATTCGCATAGACCTCGACCCGCACATCCTCGGGAGCGATTTCTCCAAGCCAGACGGGACATTCAATCAAATGACCCTCCGCGGATTCCTGGACGGTCTCTGATCCGAAACGGATCCCTTCCCAGTTCCTGTCCAGATGCTCCTTCCAGGCGTCTATCCCTCGGGCCTGGGCCCCGCCGTTGGCCTGGCGGGACTCATAGGCATCGGCGGCCGGCAGGTAGGCCCTTTCGAGATACTCCCTGACCATGCGATCGGTGTTGTAGACCGGCGTGAGCGTCGCCATGCTGGCCCGGACCCGGCTGATCCATCGCAAAGGGATTCCCCGTTCGTCCCGGTCGTAGAAGTCCGGGACCACGCTCTGCTCCAGGATCCGGTAAAGATCTTCGGCATCCCGCCGATCGCGAGAGGGATCCTCGAAGGATGAGTCGTCGCCGATCGCCCACCCCACTTCGGGGCGATAGGCTTCCTCCCACCAGCCGTCCCTTATCGAGCAGTTCAGGCCCCCGTTGACAAGAACCTTCATGCCGCTCGTCCCGGAAGCCTCCCAGGGCCGGCGGGGGCAGTTGACCCAGAGGTCGATTCCTCCGACCAGCGTCTGGGCCACATTCATGTCGTAATCGCTCAGGAAAAAGACTGTTCCGTGGGTCCGGGGGTCGGAGGCGAAATGGACCCACTCCTGGATGAACCCTTTCCCCGCCGTGTCCTGGGGATGGGCCTTTCCGGCCACAAGGATCCGGACCGGCCTGTCCGGATGGGAGAGGATGCGGATCAGCCGCTCATGGTCGAAAAGGAGAAGATTCGGGCGCTTGTAGGAGGTGAAGCGGCGGGCAAGCCCGATATAGAGGGCATTCGGATCCAGAAAGGGAAGGGGCGCGCTCTCGCCCCTGACGGATCTTTGCCGGACAAGATGGCGCTGGACCCCTTCGAGCATGGAGATCCGGTTCTTCATGCGGAGCTCCCACAAGGATTCGTCGGAAGCGGCGAAGATCTCCTGGGCAGGCTCCGGTGATCCGTCCCGGTGAATCCTGCGTTTGGGGACCTTTTCCGTCCAGAAGGCATCGGAGACCAGGGAGTCCCAGGAGAGGGTGTGGATCCCGTTGGTGATATGGGTGACCGGCACCTCCACCACCGGCCAGCGATCAAAGAGGGGGGAGAAGATCTTCCGGCTGACCTCTCCGTGGATGCGGCTCACCCCGTTGATGAAGCCGCTCCCGGCGATGGCCAGCCGGGCCATGTTGAAGGGCTCCTTGTCGTCTTCGGGATTCATCCGGCCCAGCCCCAGGAGTTCCTTGTCCGTCAGGTTCCATTCCTTCTGGTAAAGGGAGAAAAACTGGTGGAAGAGCCCCGGATCGAAAGCGTCGAAGCCGGCAGGCACCGGGGTGTGGGTGGTGAAGACATTTCCGGCCCGGGTCACCTGAAGGGCGTGGTGAAAGTCCGAGATCTTCTCCCGCACCATCCAGGCATGGGCCCGCTCCAGGATGGCGAAGGCCGGATGGCCTTCATTGATGTGGAGAACGTTCACGTCGATTCCCAGGGCATGAAGCACCCGGTAGCCCCCGATTCCCAGGACCATCTCCTGGACGAGCCGCATCTCCCGTCCCCCTTCGTAGAGCTCTCCGGTGATGCCCCGGTCCATGGGAGTGTTGACAGGGTCGTTCGAGTCGAGGAGATAGAGGGTCGTCATTCCCAGACGGACCTGCCAGACACGGAGGATCAGGGTCCGTCCCGGAAGGGGAATGGGAATCCGGAGCCATTGGCCCGTCGAGCCGCGCAGGGGACTGATGGGAAGAGAATCCGGATCGTTGTAGGGGTAGCTTTCGATCTGCTCCCCCTGGGCATTGACCACCTGCCGGAAATACCCTTTCTGGAAGAGGAGCCCGACCCCTACCAGGGGAACGCCAAGGTCCTCCGCGCTTTTCAGATGATCTCCCGCCAGGATCCCCAATCCTCCGGCATAGATGGGAAGGGATTCGGACAGACCGAACTCCATGCTGAAGTAGGCAACCGTACGGAGAGGGGAGCGGCCGTAATGCTGGGAATACCAGGAGGGAGCATGATCCTCCTGGCTCCAGAGATTGTGGACCTCTGCGATCCGGGCCAGAAATTCTCCGTTCTGGGCCAGGGCGTTCAGGTGGGCGACCGAGACGGTCTGGAGAATGAGCCAGGGATTCCGGATGAGCTTCCAAAGAACCGGATCAAGCTGGTTCCAGAGTTCGTCGGCCCGATGGTTCCAGGTCCACCGGAGATCGAGCGCCATCTCCACGAGCGGTTCAAGTCCCTGCGGCAGATCCCTTGTCCTGTAACGCTCAAGCATTTTATCCTCCCGGTTTCGGTAATCCATTTTCCCATGTGGCCAGAAGACGTTCGGTCTCCCGGGCGATGGTCCGGTCCTCGCGGGCATGGAGGGCCCAGACCTCGATCCGGGATTCCTTTCCGGAAACCCTCCGGTCTCCCGAGCCTGAGCGGTTGGCTTCGACGTCCTCGCACACCCCGAGAACCCCCAGCCGATCCATGACGGCGCTTCGGGCCCGCCACGAATGCTCCCCCACGCCTCCCGTCAGAACAAGGGCCTCGATCCCCCCCAGGACGGCGGCATAAGCCCCGACCGTCGCGACGACGGAATAGACGGCCTTTTCGAAGGCCAATGCGGCCCGGGAGTCGCCCATTAGGCTCCGCTCCTCGATCTCGCGAAAGTCCGAAATCCCTCCCGAGAGGGCGAAGAGGCCCGAGCGATGGTTCAGGGCCTCCTCCACTTCCTCCGGAGAGTATCCTTTCCGGAGAAGCAAGGGAACAATTCCCGGATCGATCGACCCGGGCCGGGATCCCATGACAAGGCCATCCAGCGGGGTGAGCCCCATCGATGTGTCGACCGATCGGCCCTGGCGGATGGCACAGGCCGAGGCCCCGTTTCCCCAGTGGACAGCGACCAGATGTTCCGGGAGGGGACGGGTCATGAGCCGGGGGAGCCGATGGACGATGTCGTCGTAAGAGAGTCCATGAAAGCCGTACTTCTCGATGGCCTCCTTTTCCTCCCATTCCGGGGGAATGGCATAACGTCGGGCGACCTCCGGCAGGGTCCGGTGAAACTGGGTGTCGAAGACAGCCACCACATCCAGGGCGTGGCCCATCCCGGTCAGGGCGGAAAGAACTCGGATGGCGACGGGGAGATGAAGGGGGGCGAGAGGGATGAGATCCGTCAAAGCTTTGATGACCCGGGGTTCGACCACAACGCTGGCTCCAAAGGATCGCCCTCCGTGAACCACCCGGACACCGATCCCCTCGGGCGGACGCTCATGGCTCCAAAGGTCAAGCTCCGAGAGGGCGCTTTGAACCCCCTCCACGGAGTCTTCCAGGGGGATTTCGTGGTCGGAGAGGATTTCCTCCCCCTCGAGAAGAGTCGCCTTGAGGGAGGAAGAGCCGGGGTTCACGGAAAGCACACGCATCGGAGGTCCTTGGTCGGGGATCTTTCTGGTCACTTCCGGTCGACCCGATCATAACACGATCACGACAAGGTGGCGACCGGTCAAATCCTTTAAAAACCGCCAAGAGACGCAACCCTCCCCCAAGCCCCGGAAGTCACCCTCCCGCCATTTCTTCAAGGGACCGCTCCCGGAGCCTCGTCACATCCGGATCCCGGGGGCGTCGATCCCCCCAGAGCAGGATTTCAAAGCGCCCGCTGTGGGATTCGACCAGGGCCGAGCCGTGTTCCACCCAATCCCCCGTGTTCAGATAAACGACCCCGTCCCTTTCAAGAGAGGCGGGAAAATGAATGTGACCGCAGATGACTCCGTCCATCCCGCGGTTCTTTGCGGCCATCGCCAGAATCCCTTCATATTCCCCGATGAACCGGGTCACCTTCTTGACCCGGTTCTTGACGGCCCGGGAGAGGGACCATCGGCTTGTCCGGCCAAGAAGGCGGTTGACAAAACAGAGAATCTGGTTGACCCGGAGGAGGACCGAGTACCCCCAGTCGCCGGCCCGGGTCAGCCAGGGAAGGGTCTTTAGACAAAGGTCGAAGGCGTCCCCGTGAATCACAAGATATTGTCGTCCGTCCACCCCCTGGTGGATCCATTCCCGGGCAATTTCCAGATCTCCGAAATGAACATTCCCTCGCTCCAGGACCTTGTCGAGAAAGAAATGGACGGGATCATGGTTGCCCTGAATGTAGACGACCTTGGTTCCGTGACGGGACTTTCTGAGAATCTTCTGGATGACGGTGCTGTGGGTTTCCGGCCAGAACCAGTTGCGTTTGAGTTGCCAGAAGTCAAGGATGTCTCCCACGAGATAGAGGGTGTCGCAGTCCGTCTCCCGAAGAAAATCCAGCAGAAGATCGACCCGGCAGTCCCGGGTCCCGAGATGGACATCGGAAATGAAGATCGATCGGTAACGTGTCATGAAATCCTCCTCTCGCTCACATTGTCCGGGAACAGGGTTTCCACGATTTCCCGGGAGATCAGTCCGGCAGCTTCCGGACGTCCGGCCCGCACCGAGGCCGCCCCCATCCCTGCAAGACCCCCGGAGTCCGAAAAAAGGCCTCGGAGGAGAGAGCCTGCCAGGCGGGGTTCAGGACAGTTCACGGCGGCCCCGGCCGCGACCGCCCATCGCCGGTTGATCTCCTCCTGGCCTCCCCTGGCCGGCAGGAGAACCAGAGGCTTTCCCAAGGCCAGAGCCTCGAAGAGGGTGATTCCCCCGGGCTTCGTGACCACGACGTCCGAGACCGCCATCCACTCTGCCATGTTTTCAACAAAGCCCAGAGTCCGGACCGTAAGCCAACGATTTTCATGGGTCCTGGCCCAGCGGCGGCACTCCTCGAGCAATCTTGTGTTCCGTCCGGCAATGGCTATGAGAGTCAATTCCCCGGGAAAGCCGGAAAAGGACTCCAGGACGGAGCTGAGATTCCCGATCCCCTCCCCTCCTGACAGGAGCAGGACCGTTTTCCGGTCAGGCAGACCCAGAGCGTCCAGTAAAACCTTACGGTCCGGAAACTTTAAAAAATCGGGATGCACGGGAATTCCATAGGGGCAGGAGGGGATTCCCTCGAGCCTTTTGCGAACGAGGCCAGCGGAAGCCGCGTCTGCCACGAAATAACGGTCGACCCCTTCCCATAGCCAGATGCCGTGAGGATGGAGATCGGTCACGAGGGCCCAGAGCGGGGAGGCCAGATTCTCCAGCCGCCTGAGGGGTGCCAGGATCTCGAGCGGAAGAAAATGGGTGCAGAGGACCAGATCGGGGGGAAAAGGAGACAGCGCGCGAAGGTATTTTCGGAAAAAGAGGCGGTCGAACCGGGATATGAGGCCGGAAAGAGGCGGGGGGAGAAGATCGGTCGCGCCGTAAAGCCGGTCGAGAATCCGGGGAGAATTTCGGGCAAGACACAGATAGCCCGAACGGTAGAAGAGCCGGTACAGGGGAGAGCCCCTCTCCAGGAGGTCGACCACCTGGACATCGACCGGGAAGGGAAGAGACGAAAGGACGGCCGCGACTGCCTGGGCGGCCCGCATGTGGCCGCTTCCAACGCTTGCCCCCAGAATCAGGACTTTTTTCCGACCCTCCGGGACCCCTTTTTCCCCTTCGATGCTTTCCTCCTTTCCCGGCTCTGCTCCCAGGTTGCCGGAAGAAGATTGCAACGGGATCAAGAAATGATCGCAAACCCATGACAGATCAAGGGGGACTCAGGGGGCGGGAATGGTCGTATCTTCCGATGATTTCTGGTACCGTGAAGGGACCATCCCTTCAACCCGAGGAGGTCCCCATGAGCCAAAAACACCCGAAAACACCGAAGACCCCGAAGATCCCGGAGGTGTCCGAACCGAGGCCGGAATTGGTCCAGTACCACCAGGATCTCCGGGAGGTGCAGATCGAGCTCGTCAAGTTCCAGAAACACCTGATCCGGGAAAACCAGAAGGTCCTCATCATCTTCGAAGGACGCGACGCGGCAGGCAAGGACGGAACGATCAAGCATTTCACCGAGCACCTCTCCCCCCGGGAAACCCGCGTGGTGGCGCTGGGCAAACCTTCCGACCGGGAACAGTCCCAATGGTACTTCCAGCGCTATGTGCCTCACCTTCCTTCAGCCCAAGAGATGGTCTTCATGAACCGGAGCTGGTACAACCGGGCGGGGGTCGAGCGGGTAATGGGCTTCTGCACCAACGACCAGTATGAGGAGTTCATGGAGACGGTCCCCTCCTTCGAGCAGATGATCGTCCGCTCGGGGGTCCGGCTTTTCAAGTATTACCTCGACATCGACCGCGACGAGCAGAAGAGACGGCTCGAAAGCCGGCTGGACGATCCGCTCAAGCAGTGGAAGATCAGCCCCATCGACATGGCGGCCCAGAAGCACTGGGAGGACTACTCGAATGCGCGAAACCAGATGTTCGCGCGGACCCATTCCGCCCTGGCCCCCTGGATCGTGGTCCGGGCCGACAACAAGGACCATGCCCGGATCCACGTCATCCGGGACTTTCTCTCCAGGGTCTCCTACAAGGGAAAGAAGGAGGCGGTCGTTCTCCCCGATCCGACAACGGTCTTCCTCTACTCCCGCTCCTATCTGGACAATAGCATGATCGCCCCCTAGTCGATCCTCCGGGAGGGGCCGGAATCGATGAGTTCTGATGGTCACCGGGATGTCGGCAGGCGTTTTTCACCCCTCCTTGATTCAGTGCGGTCGCGTTCCCTTACGATTGTCTCGGCCCTGAGATGGGTATAGCGCTTGAGCCTCTGGAGGGTTTTGTGGCCGATGTCGGCCGCGACTGTCATCGGGTTCATTCCCCTCTCGAACAGACGGGAGGTGGCTTCGTGCCGGAGATCGTGGAAGCGGACATCCACCAGAAAGCCCGGATCCGGCCCCGTTCCGCCGCAAGGCACTCCTTCTCGCAGGCCGCCCGGGCTCGCCCCGCCGCCCGACCGAAGGCCTGAGCCACGGAATCAGAGGCCATGGTCCAGACCCTCTCCCCCTCCCGTCGTTTCCGGAGAGATTCAAGGATCCTGACAGCCTGCCGCGAGAGGAAGACCAAGCGCCTCTCTCCGTTTTTTGTGTCGACGAGAGTCACCGTCCCTTTTCAGAGATTGACATTCCCCCTCTCATTTTGGTGATCTCACTCCGGCGCATGGCCGTTTCCAGTGCAACCCGGAGAAGGTTCTCGAGAACAGGTGACCCCGTGGAGCGGACGATGGCCTCCGCCTCCTCCGGAGAGAGAGGCCGGTTACGGGAGTTTTTGACCTTCGGAAGGGTCCGGGAGGTGAACTGAAGACCAAGATCCATCGCCCAGTCCTGGAAAGCCACGGTGAAAAGAGGACGGACAAGGGCGAGATCGAGGCGGAGGGTGGAGGACGAGAGACTTTTTCTCCTTTCGAGGCATCCAGGCGCCAGTCGGAAAAGATGAAGGAATCCAGTGGGCGCAGGGAAAAGGGATGGGCCTTCCGGTGGCCGATCCTCGAAAGCTCCTGCCGGGCGACCTTTCTTTTGGCTGGTATACGTCTCGGGATACAGAGTCATCTCTTTTTCCTCACCTTCCTGTCCTTGCCCCCCAGGCAAGGTCCTGACCCGTTTTTTCCGAAAAACCCGTATGCTTGCACTAGCGGCTCACTTCCGATAAAGTTCTCTCTGGAGATGTTCCGGCAGGATGTCCGTTTGTTCTCTCCCCCCGCACTGATCAGGTTTTTCTGAACAAAATCCGAGTCGGGAGGCATGAATCGGGGTTTTTACAGGATTTCCAGACAAACATCTCTCTTTTCATCCCTTTCCTCTTCCTCAATGCTCGCGCCTGTAGCTCAGTAGGATAGAGCGTCGGACTTCGAATCCGCAGGTCGCAGGTTCGATTCCTGCCAGGCGCACCAATCCCCACGAG
>JAJYPO010000075.1 GCA_021795275.1 Nitrospirota bacterium
TCTCATCATCGACGACACTCCGGATGCCATCATTATCTCCGGATTCGATCCCCTGCGCCGGGAAGTGGCCCGTCTCGCCCTCGAACAGCTGCTTTCCGACGGACGGATCCATCCCGCCCGCATCGAGGAAATTGTGGAAAAGGTCAGGAAGGACCTCGATGTCTCCCTCAAGGAGGAGGCGGAGAAGCTGGCCTTCGAACTGGGAATCACCGATATCCACCCTGAAATTCTGAAGCTTCTGGGTCGCCTCAAGTACCGGACCAGCTATGGCCAGAACAATCTGGTCCATGCCCGGGAGGTGGCCTACCTCTGCCAGATGATGGCCCACGATCTGGGTCTCGACCCCCGGATCGCGAAGAGGGCGGGACTTCTTCACGACATCGGAAAGTCCCTCTCCCACGAGGGGGAAGGGTCCCATCCGTCCCTCGGAGGGGAGGCGGCAAAAAAATACGGGGAATCCTCCCAGGTGGTCAATGCCATCATGTCCCATCACGGAGACATCGAGCCCAACTGTCTCGAGTCGGTTCTCGTCGCTGCCGCCGATGCCATCTCTGCCGCCCGGCCCGGTGCCCGCCGTGAAAGCATCGATGTCTACGTCAAGCGCCTCGAGAAGCTGGAGACCATCGCCAATTCATTCAAGGGCGTGGAGAAGTCCTACGCGATCCAGGCGGGGCGTGAAATCCGGATCATCGTGAATCAGGATCAGGTCAGCGACGGGGATCTCATCGAGATAACCCGGGGGATCGCTCAGAAGATCGAAAACGAACTGACCTATCCGGGACAGATCAAGGTGACCGTGATCCGAGAGAACCGGATCGTTGAGTATGCCCGCTGACCCCTGGGAACCGGGGCGTCCCGTCCGACTCCTGTTTGTCGGAGATGTCTTTGGAAGGCCCGGAAGGGAGGCGCTGGCCAGGGGAATCGCCCGGCTTGTCCGGGAGGCGCCCCTCGACGGGATTTTCATCAATGGGGAGAATCTTGCCGGCGGACGCGGGCTGACCCTCTCGAAGACGGAGGAGTGCTATCGTCTCGGCGTGACGGCCATGACCTCAGGGAACCATCTTTTCGACCAGAAGGAAGCGGAGGCTCTTCTTTCCTCCGACCTCCGGCTGCTCCGTCCCGAGAATTTTTCCGCCGCCTGTCCGGGATCGGGCCACCGGATCTTCACGCTCCCGTCGGGGTACCGGGTGGGGCTCGCCAATCTTATCGGCCGGACCTTCATGGCGCCTTCCGACTGCCCTTTCGCCGCCGCCGACCGGCTTCTTTCGGATTTTGAGACCAGTCCCAATCCTCCCGACTTCATTGCCGTCGACATTCATGCCGAGGCGACCGGGGAGAAGCAGGCCCTCGCCTTTCATATGGACGGGCGTGCGGACCTTCTCTACGGAACCCACACCCATGTCCAGACCAATGACCTGACCCGCTACCCCCATGGGACATGGTTTCTGGGGGATGTGGGAATGACGGGGCCCCGATGGTCCATTGTGGGGGCGGATCCTGCCTCCGCCCTTTCGAAGTACCGGACCATGGTCCCGCGACCGTTCCGGGTCGCGGAGGGGGAGGCCCTGTTCTGCGCGCTTCTGGTGACGGCCGGACGTCCGGGAGACCGGAAGGGGGACGTCGACGTGCGGCTCATTCGCGAGACCGACGGAGGAGGGGCTTGACGGAAGAGGGGACCGGAGGAGGGCTTGCGAAGAGCGTGACCGTCTATACTGTCTCTGAGCTTGCGGGAACGATCAGGATGGGGATGGACCGGATCTTCCCCGGGCTTCTCGTGGTCGAGGGCGAGCTCTCGAATGTGAAGCGTTCCCAGCCGGCGGGCCATTACTACTTTACCCTCAAGGACTCGGCGGCCAGTCTTCGCGGCGTCATGTTCCGGAGCGCGTCCCGGTCGCTCCCATTCGTTCCGGTGGACGGTCTGAAGGTGCTGCTTCGGGGGCGAATCTCCTATTACGAACCTCGCGGCGAGATCCAGATCGTGGCCGAGGCGATGGAGCCGGCCGGATTGGGTCTGTTTCATCTCGAGTTCCGGCGCGTCCGGGAGATCCTCTCCCGGGAAGGGCTCCTCAGCCCGGAACGAAAGCGGCCCCTTCCCCCCATGCCCCGGAAGGTGGCCCTGATCACCTCCCCCCAGGGGGCGGCGATCTGGGACTTCCTCCGCATCGGCGACCAGCAGAACCGTCTGATCCCCATCGTCGTGCTTCCCGCGCGCATGCAGGGGAGCGAGGCGGCCCCCGAGATCATCCGGGCCCTTTCCCTGGTGGGGACCTTGCCCGGGATCGACCTTGTCGTGATCGCACGGGGAGGAGGATCGGCGGAGGATCTCTGGAGCTATAACCGGGAAGATCTGGCCCGGGCCATCCTGGCCTCGCCCGTTCCGGTGGTGACGGCGATCGGACACGAAGTGGACGTGACCGTGGCGGACCTCGTCGCCGACCTGCGCGTGGCGACACCGACGGAGGCGGCCAAGAAGGTCTTTTTCGACGCACAGTCCCTTCTCGGGATCGTCGCCCGATCGCGCAAAAGGCTCAGCGAGCTGATCGTCGGCCGTAAGGAGCGGGAGGCCGCGCGCCTCCTGGCATTCCGGATCGCGACAGGGACATTGTCCCGGCGCCTCTCCCAGGCCCATCTCGGAGTTGTCCGCGCCCAGGACCGGATGACCGCCGGGGTCAGGGAGGGCTTGACGAAAAGGGGTGGACAGATCGCCTCCCGGAGATCGGCGATCATCCACCCCTACCGGAGGCTGGCCGGTCTTCTGGGAGCCGTGGCGGGTCAACGGGAGGCCCTGGTCCGGATTGTCCGGGACCTCTTGGGAAAGGCCCGCCTCGATCAGGCCCTTTGGACCCGGCCGCTTTACCGGGAGGATCTGATCGCTGCGGGAGCACGGCGTCTCGAGATCAGCCGGCGACGGTTCGGCATCGTCTCCGGTGTGCGCCACGCCCTTGGGGCCGCACGGGAGCGCCAGAGCCTGTTGGCCGTTCTATTGCGGGAATCGGATCCCGAGCGACCCCTCGACCGGGGCTTCTTCATCCTTGAAAGGGAGGGAGACCGGGGGCTGGCATCCGCGAGCAACCTCCCAGAACGGGGAGAAAGGCTTCGGGCGCGATCCCGGGGGCTTGCGATGGATCTTAAGGTGGACGCTGTGGTTCCGCTGAACGGGCGGATCGACGGGAATGAGGAGAGGGAGGTTCCCTGATGGTAAAGGCGGGCAAGGGACAGCCGGAAGCAGGAAAGGATCCTGTCCTTTCCTTTGAAGAGAAGATGAAGCGCCTGGAGGAGATCGTCCGGATGATGGAGCAGGGGGACCGCCCCCTGGAGGAATCCCTTCGCCTATTCGAGGAAGGCGTCCGGCTGTCGACGGAATGCCAGTCGATGCTTGAAGATGCGGAGCGCAAGGTCACGACCCTCCTTTCATCGGGGCGGGAGGGTGAGGGGGAAGGCGTCCGGGAGATTCCCTTCCGGACGGACTAGGACCGGAAAACGGGGCTGGGACATCAGGAGAAAGGACCACTTTTGGAGATCAAGAATTACCTGAACCATCAGAAGGAGCGTGTGGACAAGGCCCTCGACCTTCTCTTCCGGGAGGAGTCGGGGCGTGCCTACGGCCGTCTCGCCGAGGGCATAAGGTACAGCCTTCTGGCGGGAGGGAAGCGCATTCGTCCCGTCCTTGCCCTGGCGACCATCGAGGCGCTCGGGGTTCCGTCGGACCCTCTTGTTCCGCTGGTCCTCCCCCTCGAACTGATCCACACCTACTCCCTGGTTCACGACGATCTTCCCGCCATGGACAACGACGATCTGAGACGCGGCCGGCCGACGAACCATGTCGTTTATGGGGAAGCGGCCGCCATCCTTGCCGGGGATGCGCTCCTGACCCATGCATTTACCCTGCTTTCCGATCCTGTGTATGATAGTATCCTGCCCGTATCCCGGAGGCTTCCGGTGATCCAGGAACTGTCCGTGGCTTCGGGAATCTCCGGGATGGTCGGGGGACAGTTTCTGGACATCGTCTCCGAAGGGAAGTCCCTGACCCTTCCCGAGCTCGAGAATCTTCACAGCCACAAGACGGGGGCCCTTTTGCGGGCCTCCGTCAGGATCGGCGCTCTCCTGTCCGGTGCCGGGGAGAAGGAGTTGCGGGACCTGACCCGCTACGGGGAGGCGATCGGCATCGCCTTTCAGATCGCCGACGACCTTCTCGATGTGGAAGCCACCGCGGAGGAGATGGGCAAGGCGACCGGAAAAGACGCCGGAAAACACAAAAATACCTATCCTGGCCTTGTCGGCGTCGAGAAAGCCAGGGCTCTGGCAGAGGAAAAATGCAGGGAAGCACACGAGTCGGTGGCCCTTCTTGGCGACAGGGGGGAGCCGCTTCGGGAGATCGCTTCCTATATCATAGAAAGAAGGAACTGATGGGATCTTTGCTCGAAAACATCAAGGGACCGGAGGACGTCAAGGCGCTTCCCGAGGACAAGCTTCCCGTCCTGGCCCAGGAAATCAGGGACGAGATGGTTCGGGTCCTCTCCGGGATCGGGGGCCATTTCGGTGGCGGGATGGGCGTGGTCGAGTTGACCCTGGCCCTGCACAGGATCTTCGATACGTCCCGCGACCGGATTGTCTGGGATGTCGGTCATCAGGCCTATCCGCACAAGATGCTGACGGGGCGTCTCCCGTCGCTTCCGACCATCCGCCAGTGGAACGGTCTGTGCGGCTTCCCGAAGAGGGAGGAGAGCATCCACGACGCCTTCTCGGCGGGCCACGCGGGAACATCCGTTTCCGCAGCGCTCGGGATGGCTGAGGCGCGGGACCTTCTGGGAGACTCCTACCACGTCATCGCCGTCGTCGGGGATGGATCCCTGACGGCGGGGATGGCGATGGAGGGTCTCAACCAGGCCGGCGCCCGCAAGAAAAAGCTTTTGGTCATCCTGAACGACAACAATCTGTCCATTTCGGAAAACGTGGGAGCCCTTTCGTCCTATCTGGCGCGTCTCTCCGTCGACCCCGCCATCGACCAGATGCGCCGGAAAACGGGATCGCTGCTTAGGGACATCCCCGTCATCGGGGATTCGGTGGCCCGGTTTGCCAAGGCGGCCCATGGACAGGTCGTGGGCATGATTTCCCCTCCCGGGCTTTGGTTCGAGGAGATGGGGCTCTCCTACATCGGACCGATCGACGGCCACGACCTTCCTCTGCTGATCGACACGCTCGGAGCCCTGAAGAATCGGCCGGGGGCCGTCCTTCTTCACGTCCGCACCATCAAGGGGAAGGGGTATCCCCCCGCCGAAAAAAGTCCCATCGTCTTCCACGGTGTCCCTCCCTTCGATCCGGAGACGGGGGCCTTCCGGAAGAAGGCCGGAGGGAACCCCGCCTATACGAAGATTTTCGGCCAGGCGATGATCGAGATGGGCCGGGAGATCCCCGAGCTGTTCGCGATTACGGCGGCCATGCCGGAAGGAACGGGGCTCGTCGATTTTGGCAAGCTTTATCCGGAACGTTTTGTGGACGTGGGTATCGCGGAGCAGCACGCCGTGACGCTGGCCGGAGGAATGGCGGCCCAGGGGGCCCGTCCCGTCGTCGCCATCTATTCGACCTTCCTTCAGCGGGCCTATGACCAGATCGTCCACGACATCTGTCTTCAGAATCTCCCGGTGGTCTTTGCGATGGATCGCGGAGGGCTCGTGGGGGAGGACGGCCCCACCCACCACGGCGTCTTCGACATCGCCTACCTCCGCCATATCCCGAACATGACGGTCATGGCCCCGAAGGACGAGAACGAGCTTCGCAAGATGCTCTGGACGGCGCTCCATCATCCTGGCCCCGTGGCAATTCGGTACCCGAGGGGCGAAGCCCTGGGCGTTCCCCTGGACTCGGGTTTCGACGTTCTTCCGATCGGAAAGGCCGAGCTCCTCTCGGAGGGCCGGGACATCGTCTTCCTGGCCTACGGATCGATGGTCGCGGTCGCCCGGACGGCGGTGGAGATCCTCCGCCGGGAAGGAGTCGATGCCGGACTCGTCAATATGCGTTTTGCCAAGCCGCTCGACAAGTCGCTCCTCCTTCAGCTGGCCAACTCGACCTCCCTCTTCGTCACGGTCGAGGAAGGGACGGTGCTCGGAGGGCTTGGGGCGGCCGTTCTTGAATTCCTGTCGGCGGAGGACCTGTTGGGGCGGGTCCGGGTCCGTCTCGCGGGAATCCCGGACCACTATGTGGAGCACGGGGCTCCCGGCATCCTCAGGGACTCCGTGGGGTTGTCCCCCGAGCACCTGGTGGAGATGGTGCGGAAGAACCTTCAGTCTCCCGTTTGCTGACGGGGGTCGGGAGAAAGGCTTGAAGGAACGGCTCGACGCCATCGTCCTTCGAAAAGGATGGGCCTCCTCCCGCGAAGAGGCGGTCCACATGATCGGTGAAGGAAGGGTTCGGGTGAATGCCCTCGTCCGGACCGATCCGACGATCCGGGCGGAGTACGACAGGGTTGAATGCGAACCGGTGGCGAAGGGGGGTCGCTTCGTCGGACGGGGGGGGCTCAAGCTTGAAGGGGCCCTGGACTTTTTTTCCCTCTCCCCGGCCGGACAAAAGATCGTCGATCTGGGCGCGGCCACGGGAGGTTTTACCGACTGTCTTCTTCGGCGCGGGGCCCTCTCTGTCCACGCCGTCGATGTGGGGCGCGGTCTGATCGACGCCCGGCTCCGGGCCGACCCCCGCGTCGCTGTTGTCGAATCGGCCAATGTCCGATTCCAGGGTGCCTGGATGCCCGCCGATCCCGTCGACGGAGTCGTGGCGGATCTGTCTTTCATCTCCTTGCGTCAGATCCTGCCCCAGGTCGCCACGCTCCTGCGGGGCGGCGGGTGGTTCCTGGCGCTTGTGAAGCCCCAGTTCGAGGCCCCGCCCGAACAGGTGGAAAAAGGGGGGGTCGTCCGTGACCCGGAGGTCCGCAAGGGTCTCCTGCGACGGTTCGTGGCCGATCTGTCCAGTGAGGGAGGCGCTCCTCGCGGCCTCTGTCCTTCCGGAGTCCGGGGACGGAAGAAGGGAAATCAGGAATACTTTTGTCTTGCGTGGTGGAAGGGGCTAGCTTGAAGATCGTTATAGGCGGGGGAGCAGGCTTCATCGGAGCCCCCCTGGGCCGGGCGCTGGCCGCGATGGGCCACAAGGTGACGGCGGCAGACAATCTGTCCACGGGATTCCGGAGCTCGCGCGACAAGGATGTCGAACTCGCGAAGGGTGATCTCGATCAACCCCGCTTCCTGGCCCGGATCTTTGAAAAGGTGCGACCGGACCTCTATGTCCATCTCGCCGGCCAAAAGGATGTCGCGACCTCCTGGGAAGATCCGGCTGCCGATTCGGCCAAGACCGCCGGAAGCTTTCTCGGGGCTCTCGGCGCCTGTCGGACCACGACCGTTCCCCGGGTCCTCCTCGTCTCGACCGGAGAGGTCCTGACCCCTCCGGAAGGGGCCGAAGAAAGCCCCCTCGATCCGCTCATGCCGGTCCGCCCCCTTTCTCCCTACGGGGCCTCCCACGCGCTTTGCGAGTTCTACCTCGAAAGCTTTTCCCGCCTTCTCCCCATGAAGATCGCGATCGTGCGCCTGGCTCCGGTTTTCGGTCCCGGGCAGACCACCGTGGGAGAAGGGGGGCTGATCGGGCTCGCCATCCGGCAGACTCTCCTGAAAAACTCCCAGAATCCTCCCGCCATTCCCGGGACGGGCCGGAGGATGAGGGATTACATCTTCATCGATGACGCCGTGGAGGCTCTCCTCCATCTGATCATCAAGGAGAGGGAGGGTCTCTTCCATGTCGGCTCGGGGATCCTCCAGAGCGACCGGGAGGTCTTCCTGTCTGTGGGGAAGGTGCTTGGAACGTCCTATCCCGTCCACTACCAGCCGAATCCGTTTCCGGAGACCGAGGTCAGGGTTCTGGGCCATGAGCGTCTGGCCATTGAAACGGATTGGACGATGGAGGTTCCTTTTCAGGAGGGGATCGCACGAACGGTTGACTTTTTCAGGAAGGCCATCCAGTGATGATCGATCTGGTCATTGTCACCCATCCGGACCCCGTGGGGGCGAGAACTCTTGTGGACCGTCTCGTCCGGGAGCACTGGATAGCCTGCGGCCATATAGTCCCTTTGGGTACATCGGTCTTTTTCTGGGAGGGAGAGGTGCGGACGACGGAAGAGGTGACCCTCATCCTGAAGTCTGTGGCGGAAAATCGCGCTGCGCTGGAGCGGGAAATCCGGAGGGAGCATCCTTATTCGGTTCCGGAAATCCTTTTTGTTTCGGTCGATCAGGGAAACGCGGACTATCTTGCCTGGGTCAGGGAGACCTGCTCGGGCCGTCCGGGAAAGGATTAAGGTGTCCCGTCTCAAGAAAACGGTCACGATCACGGTTCTCCCTGGAGTGACCGAAAAATCCCGTCAATGGACCGTCCCCCGGTGGTCGATCTATCTCTTTCTGGGGGGGATCTTTCTTCTTTTCACGGGGGTCCTCCTCCTGATCATCTTCTACAGTTACGAGACGAAGAAGTTCATGGCGCTTCAGAGCATCCAGGAAGAGACGCGTGTCCAGAAGGAGCATCTCGAGCATTACCGGAAGGAGCTCGACTCCATCGAAGCCCAGCTCTCGGAGGTAAACAATCTCAACGTCCAGATCATGAACATGGTGGCCAAGGGGGCCCCGGACGTCCATCCTCCCTCCGCAGAGCCCCCCCCCGAAAAGAACAAGCCTTCTCCCTACGGAAAGAAAGAGTCGATGGATGGGGGCAAGCCACGTCCCGAGCCACTTCCATGGAGTTACGACGCTGGGGACAGGGTCCTTGGAACCCCCGTCGAGGGATGGATTGTCTCCGCCTTCGGCAAGAGAGCCGGCCCGATCGGAAACGGAGAGGAGTTCCATCCCGGTCTCGACATCGCCCAGGAAGAAGGGGTCACGGTCCATCCGCCTGCGCGGGGGGTTGTCATCCTGACAGACCGGACGCCCGATTACGGCAACTATGTCGTCATTTACCACGGTCTGGGGCTGTCCTCCCTCTTCGCCCACCTCGACCAGATCGATGTGGTCCTCGGCGAGTCGGTAGACAGGCACTCCCAGATCGGAACGATCGGCCTTACGGGCCTGACGACGGCGCCCCATCTCCATTACGAGCTCCGCGAGTTCGGGCATCCTGTTGATCCACGCCAGTATTTTGATGAGAGCCGCCTGAGCGGCGGCCGGTAGGCTTCTCCCTCCATGGGGGGCCATGTCGCTTCGTCCTGTTCGCACGTTTTTGATCCATAGGTTTTTCTGAGAGGAGATCGTCGCATGTTCAAGTCCCTTGTCCGCTCCTTCTTTTCCAGTCGAAATGACAGGGAGATCCAGAGGGTTTCCAGGATCGTCGAGGCGGTCAACGCGCTCGAGGAGTCCATTTCCCGCCTTTCCGATGAGGAGCTTTCCTCCCGGACCACCCAGTTCCGAGCCCGTCTGGCCGAAGGGGCGTCTCTCGAGGAGATCCTCCCCGAAGCGTTTGCCGTGGTCAGGGAGGCCGGCCGGCGCGTTCTCGGAATGCGCCATTTCGATGTCCAGATCATGGGCGGAGCCATCCTTCACGAGGGCCGGATCGCAGAGATGAAGACCGGCGAGGGGAAAACGCTTGTCGGAACCCTGCCGGTCTATCTGAACGCCCTTGAGGGCAAGGGCGTTCACGTTGTGACGGTGAACGACTATCTCGCCAAACGGGATTCGGCCTGGATGGGAGAGCTGTACCAATTCCTGGGGATGTCCGTCGGACTCATCCAGCACGACATGCCGGACGATCTGAGGCAGAAGGCCTATGGCTGTGACATCACCTACGGAACGAACAACGAGTTCGGATTCGACTACCTTCGCGACAACATGAAGTACGAGATAGACCAGTTCGTCCAGCGGGAACTCAACTTCGCGATCGTCGACGAGGTGGACAGCATCCTGATCGACGAGGCGAGAACGCCCCTGATCATTTCAGGGCCCTCGGAGGAGTCGACGGATCTTTACGAAAAGGTCAATCGGATCGTTCCCGAGCTCCGTAAGCAGGATCATTTTACTGTGGACGAGAAGCACAAGACCGTCTCCATGACGGAGGAGGGGTCGGATCTGGTCGAATCCCTTCTCGGAGTGGGCAATCTCTACGAGCTTCGCAATATTTCCTATGTCCACCATTTGATGCAGGCGATCAAGGCGCATCATCTGTATAAGCGCGATGTGGACTATGTGGTGAAGAACGGAGAGGTCATCATCGTCGACGAGTTCACCGGGCGCCTGATGACCGGCCGGCGTTGGGGCGAAGGGCTCCATCAGGCGGTGGAGGCGAAGGAGCGGGTCAAGATCCAGATGGAAA